>NZ_JABWQQ010000007.1:0-236916 GCF_014268555.1 Pseudomonas sp. SWRI111
TGAATCTCAAGGAGTTTTCCGTTTCGACTGCGCCGGAAGTGGGGCGAATTATAGACTTCCAGAATCTGCCGTCAACCCCTATTTTAATAATTCTGTCATATCGATCAAAAAACCCCGAAAACACGAAGGCCGACCTTAACGGTCGGCCTTCGGCACACCGAGCTACTTATAAGCTAGGGAATGCAAACTGCGAAGCTTCGTGGCTCGCCCGTTGCGGCCAACGCTGGGTAATCGCCTTGCGACGGGTATAGAAGCGCACACCATCGGGACCATAGGCATGCAGATCGCCAAACAGCGAGCGCTTCCAGCCACCGAAGCTGTGATAAGCCACCGGCACTGGCAGCGGCACGTTGACGCCGACCATGCCGACTTCGATCTCGTCGCAGAACAGCCGCGCCGCTTCCCCGTCGCGGGTGAAGATGCAGGTGCCGTTGCCGTATTCGTGATCGTTGATCAGTTGCATCGCCTCTTCCAGGCTGTTCACACGGACGACGCACAGTACCGGCCCGAAGATCTCTTCCTTATAGATGCGCATTTGCGGGGTGACGTTATCGAATAGGCAGCCACCGAGGAAGAAGCCTTCTTCGTGCCCTGCCACACTCAATCCGCGACCGTCGACGACCAGGGTCGCGCCCGCTGCCACGCCGTCATCCACGTAACCGCTGACCTTGTCACGCGCCTGACCGGTCACCAATGGCCCCATGTCCAGACCGCACGAAGTGCCGGCACCGATTTTCAGCGCCTTGATCTGTGGAACCAGTTTCGCCACCAGCGCATCGGCCACTTGATCGCCGACACACACCGCTACCGAAATCGCCATACAGCGCTCGCCGCAAGAACCGTACGCCGCGCCCATCAGTGCGCTGACGGCGTTATCCAGGTCGGCATCGGGCATCAGCACTGCATGGTTCTTCGCCCCGCCCAGTGCCTGAACGCGTTTGCCGCGTTTGGTGCCTTCGGCGTAGATGTATTCGGCAATCGGTGTCGAGCCGACGAAGCTCAGCGCTTTGATTTCCGGCGCTTCGATCAACGCGTCCACCGCCGTCTTGTCACCGTGGACCACGCTCATCACACCTTTCGGCAAGCCTGCTTCCAATAACAATTGAGCAATCAGCAGTGTGGAGCTTGGATCGCGCTCGGACGGTTTGAGGATGAAGCAGTTGCCGCAGACGATCGCCAGCGGGTACATCCACAGCGGCACCATGGCCGGGAAGTTGAACGGGGTGATCCCGGCCACAATTCCCAGCGGCTGAAAGTCCGACCAGGCATCAATGTTCGGGCCGACGTTGCGGCTGTATTCGCCCTTGAGGATTTCCGGTGCTGCGCAGGCGAACTCGACGTTCTCGATACCACGCTTCAATTCACCGGCGGCGTCTTCCAGGGTCTTGCCGTGCTCTTCGCTGATCAGTTGCGAAATGCGCGCTTCGTTCTGCTCCAGCAGTTGCTTGAAGCGGAACATCACCTGGGCACGTTTGGCCGGCGGCGTGTTGCGCCACGCAGGGAACGCAGCCTTGGCGGCGTCGATGGCTTTCTGGATGGTCGCCTGGCTGGCCAACGGCAATTTATGGATCGCCTGGCCAGTAGACGGGTTGAACACATCCACCGAGCGACCGTTCTCGGTCACCAGTTCGCCATTGATCAAATGCGGAATAACGCTCATCGAACACTCCTGAATGCTTGTGCACAGGCGCCGGGTAAGAAGCGCCTTCTATATATAGGTAGTTCCGTTGAGGAGCCGGATGTCACTGGCGCTTTCACGTACGCCTTCGCGAGCAAGCTCGGCTCCCACAGTTGTTGTAAAAATCAGTCGAGCTTGTTCAGCACTTCGCCGACCGCATCGAACAGGCGATCAAGGTCTTGCGGCTTGCTGTTGAAGGTTGGGCCGAACTGCAGGGTGTCGCCGCCGAAGCGCACGTAGAACCCGGCTTTCCACAACGCCATGCCCGCCTCGAAGGGACGCACGATGGCGTCACCGTCACGCCCGGCAATCTGGATTGCACCGGCCAGACCGTAGTTGCGGATGTCGATGACGTTTTTCGAGCCTTTCAGGCCATGCAGCGCGTTTTCGAAATGCGGCGCGACTTCAGCGACGCTCTGCACCAGGTTTTCCTTTTGCAGCAAGTCGAGTGCCGCCAAGCCTGCGGCGCAAGCCACCGGGTGTGCCGAATAGGTGTAGCCGTGCGGGAATTCCACGGCGTATTCCGGCGTCGGCTGGTTCATGAAGGTCTGGTAGATTTCGGAGCTGGCGATCACCGCGCCCATCGGAATCGCGCCGTTGGTGACTTGCTTGGCGATGCACATCAGGTCCGGGGTCACGCCGAAGCTGTCGGCACCGAACATCGACCCGGTACGGCCGAACCCGGTAATCACTTCGTCGAACACCAGCAGGATGTTGTGCTGATCGCAAATCTCGCGCAGACGCTTGAGGTAACCCCGAGGCGGAACCAGAACACCGGCCGAACCGGCCATTGGCTCCACGAACACTGCGGCTATATTGGAGGCGTCGTGCAATTCGATGAGCTTCAGCAGCTCATCGGCCAGCGCGATACCGCCCTGCTCCGGCATGCCACGGGAAAAGGCATTGCTCGCCAGCAGTGTGTGCGGCAAGTGATCAACATCCATCATCGCTTGGCCAAACAGTTTACGGTTGCCGTTGACGCCGCCAAGGCTGGTGCCCGCGATGTTCACACCGTGATAGCCACGGGCACGACCGATCATTTTGGTTTTGGTCGCCTGCCCTTTCAGACGCCAGTAGGCGCGGACCATTTTCACCGCGGTGTCAGCGCATTCCGAACCGGAGTCGGTGAAGAACACATGGTTCAGACTGCCCGGCGTCAGCTCGGTGATTTTTTCAGCCAGCTGAAACGATAGCGGATGGCCGTACTGGAAGCCCGGCGAGTAATCGAGGGTGCCCAACTGTTTCGAAACGGCTTCCTGAATCTCCTTGCGGGTGTGCCCGGCGCCGCAGGTCCACAGACCGGACAGCGAATCGTAGATTTTGCGGCCCTTGTCGTCGAACAGCCAACTGCCTTCGGCGCCGACGATCAGACGCGGATCGCGCTGAAAGTTGCGGTTGGCGGTGTACGGCATCCAGTGCGCGTCCAGCTTCAGTTGGCTGGCCAGTGGCGACGGCGCGTTTTCAGGCATGTTCATCAGGCAAAACCTCGCAGGGCATAAGCGTCAGGGAGATGGAAAGCGTTGTTGCAGCTAAATTGCCACGGCGATAAAGTCGGTGAAATTCAACTCTTCTAACCTTCAGTTAGATCTCCGCTAAACAAAGAGAACAAAAAATGAGCAGCCGCCGTCCCGATCCGCTGGCCCAGGTCAGTGACTTTGATATTCGCCTGCTGCGGATTTTTCGCAGCGTCGTCGAATGTGGCGGCTTCTCGGCAGCGGAAACCGTGCTGGGCATTGGCCGGTCAGCGATCAGCCAGCAGATGAGCGATCTGGAACAGCGCCTCGGTTTGCGTCTGTGCCAACGTGGACGCGCGGGTTTTTCCCTGACCGAGGAAGGTCGCGAGGTTTACCAATCGGCGCTACAGCTCTTGAGTGCGCTGGAAAGTTTCCGCACCGAGGTCAACGGTCTGCACCAACATCTGCGTGGCGAGTTGATCATTGGCCTGACCGACAACCTCGTCACCCTGCCCCACATGCGCATCACCCACGCCCTCGCCCAGCTGAAAGAGCGCGGGCCGGATGTGCAGATCCAGATCCGCATGATCGCGCCTAATGAAGTCGAGCAAGGCGTGCTCGACGGGCGTTTGCATGTTGGCGTGGTGCCGCAGGCCAGCGCGTTGTCGGGGCTGGAATATCAGCCGTTGTACAGCGAACGTTCGCTGCTTTACTGCGCGGTCGGCCACCCGTTGTTTTATGTCGATGACAAACAACTGGATGACCAGCGCCTGAACAGTCAGGACGCGATTGCGCCGACCTTCCGGTTGCCGGCAGACATCCAGGCGCATTATCAAGCGCTCAACTGCACCGCCAGCGCTTCCGACCGCGAGGGTATGGCGTTTCTGATTTTGACCGGACGCTACATTGGTTATCTGCCGGATCACTACGCCAGTCTTTGGGTGCAGCAGGGGCGTTTGCGTGCGCTCAAGGCCGGCACACGTTTTTACGATTTGAGCCTGGCATCGGTCACGCGCAAGGGCCGGCGCCCTCATTTGGTGCTGGAAAGTTTCTTGGAGAGTCTGGCGGCGACGCGCTGAAAGCGAGATAAAAGATCGTCCGAACGCGGCCCGAGCCTTCGGCAGCTGCTGCCTTGACGGTCATCGCATCAGAAAGCTGAGCAAGTGGACAGGTTTTTGCAGAGAAGGGTTAACTCGATCCTTCAACAAGAAGCCAACGCCATGCAGCCAGATTCCGATTCGTCCAGTGAACTCATCTACGGCCTCGACGACCGTCCCAAACCACTCGCCGCCCTGCTTGCCGCGTTGCAGCATGTGCTGGCCAGTTTCGTCGGCATCATCACCCCGCCGCTGGTCATCGGCTCGGCGCTCGGGCTGACCGCGCATTTGCCGTACCTGATCAGCATGGCGCTGATGGTCTCGGGCGTCGGCACCTTTATTCAGGCACGGCGGCCGTTCGGCATCGGCGCGGGCATGATCTGTCTGCAAGGCACCAGTTTCGCTTTTCTCGGGGCGGTGCTGTCGGCCGGTTTTCTGGTCAAGCAGCGTGGCGGCAGCCCGGAAGATATTCTGGCGATGGTCTTCGGTGTCTGTTTTTTCGGCGCCCTTGTGCAAATCGTGCTCAGCCGTTTTATCGGTCAATTGCGCCGAGTCGTTACGCCGTTAGTGACCGGGATCGTCATTACCCTGATCGGCATCAGTTTGATCAAGGTGGGCATCACCGATCTGGGCGGTGGCTTCAATGCGCCGGACTTCGGTGCGCCGGGCAATCTGGCGCTGGGCGTATTCGTGTTGCTGACGATCATTCTGCTCAACCGCTCAAATACGCCGTGGATACGGCTGTCGGCGATCATCGTCGGCCTGCTGCTGGGAAGCCTCGCGGCCTGGTTCAGTGGGAAACTGATCCCTCAGCCATTGCCTGACTTACCGTTGGTGAGTTTTCCTACGCCATTCAAGTTCGGTTTCAGCTTCGACTGGACAGCTTTCCTGCCTGTCGCGCTGATTTATCTGATCAGCACCATCGAAACCGTCGGCGACCTCACCGCCAACTGCATGCTCGCGCGTCAGCCGATCAGCGGCCCTTCTTATATAAGTCGCTTGCGCGGCGGCGTGCTCGGCGATGGCGTCAGTTGCATGATCGCCGCCACCTTCAGCGCTTTCCCTAACACTACGTTCGCGCAGAACAATGGCGTGATTCAATTGACGGGCGTCGCCAGCCGCTACGTCGGGCTGTACATCGGCGCGATCCTGTTCTGTCTCGGCCTGTTCCCGCTGATCGGCGCGGTGCTGCAACAAATTCCCAAACCGGTATTGGGCGGCGCCACGCTGGTGATGTTCGGGGCCGTCGCGGCGGCGGGTGTGCGCATCCTCGCGCAGTCGCCGCTGGACCGGCGCAGCATGCTGATCATCGCCACCTCGTTCGGCGTCGGCCTGGGCATCGCTGCGCAACCGAACCTGCTGCACCTGCTGCCGAAACTGGTGCAGAACCTGTTCGACTCGGCGATCACCAGCGGCGGGCTGACGGCAATATTCCTTTGCCTGTTGTTGCCGGAAGGCAAAACCGCAGCGGCCAAAAGCCTCGCGCCATTGAACAAGATCGAACAGGCGTAACGGTTTTATTGCGCAAGGACTTGTCGGATGCCTGTGGGTGCGCTATCAACGCAACTTGGCTGCACCCACAGACAATCCCGGAAGTGCCTATGACCTTTGAAGTCCCAGCCCATGGCGGCAAACCCGCCAGCCGCATTCGTCAGAAGAACGAAGAGACCATCCTCAAAGCCGCCGAAGACGAGTTCGCCCGTCACGGGTACAAAGGCACCAGCATGAACACCATCGCCCAGAATGCCGGGTTGCCCAAGGCCAATCTGCATTACTACTTCACCAACAAACTCGGTTTGTACGTGGCGGTGCTGAGCAACATCATTGAGCTGTGGGACAGCACCTTCAACACCCTCACCGCCGAGGACGATCCGGCCGAGGCGCTGACCCGCTATATTCGCGCGAAAATGGAGTTTTCCCGTCGCCAGCCACAGGCCTCGCGAATTTTCGCGATGGAAGTGATCAGCGGCGGCGAATGCCTGAGCGAGTATTTCAATCAGGATTACCGCACCTGGTTTACCGGCCGGGCGGCGGTGTTTCAGGCGTGGATCGATGCGGGCAAAATGGACCCGGTCGACCCGGTGCACCTGATCTTCCTGCTGTGGGGCAGCACCCAGCATTATGCCGACTTCGCCACGCAGATCTGCCGCGTGACCGGGCGCAGCAAGTTGACCAGACAGGACATGGAAGACGCCGGCAACAACCTGATCCGCATCATTCTCAAAGGCTGCGGCCTCACACCTTCTCTATAAGACGTTTATGCCTTTCACCCTCAGCGGTTTTTGCGAGTACCGCGAAGAGATTCGCAAAAGCCGCTTTATCACCTTGGCAACTCCGATCAGCAGCCCCGCCGACGCGCAGGCGTTCTTCGAGGAGCACAGCGACTTGAACGCCACGCACAACTGCTGGGCGTGGAAGCTCGGCGCGCAATATCGCAGCACCGACGATGGCGAACCCGGCGGTACGGCCGGGCGACCGATTCTCGCGGCAATTGAAGCGCAGGATTGCGACCAGGTCGCAGTCCTGGTGATTCGCTGGTATGGCGGCATCCAGCTCGGCACCGGCGGTCTGGCCAGGGCTTATGGCGGCGGTGCAAACAAATGCCTGCAAGCGGCGGCGAAAATCGAGCTGATCAGCCGCGTGCCGCTGAGTTGCGCCTGCGGATTTGCCGAGCTGGCGCTGGTGAAGTTGCGGGTGGCGGATCTGGGCGGATTGGTGGTGGAGGAAAACTTTACTGCCAATGGCGTCGAGTTGAAGCTGGCGGTGGGTGAGGCGCAGATCGCGGTATTGCAGGCGCAGTTGGCAGATTTGAGTCGGGGGCGGATTTTGTTGCAGCGCTGAAGGAAGGTCAAAAGATCGCAGCGTTCCGCAGCTCCTACCCCGGAACGCTGCGATCTTTTTGGGGCATCTCATGAATTGCTTATGTCTGGCAACTTGCCCACATCCGCTGTGCACCCGACTGTGGATAACCTGAGCACATATCGCTGTAACCCTTCTGTCATGCGGCTTTGCGCGGTTTGTTCACTTTTCGTTCAATTCATCCGACGAAAAGTAAATTCAAATTAAAAACAATCAGTTAGCCGCGTTTATCACCTTTAGAAGAAAGCATCACAGTGCTTATGCCCGGGTTGGCCGCTTGCACACAATTACTGTGGAACAACCTGTGGATAACCCGTTCATGACCGCCGCAGTCGCTGGATCTGCCTAGGCCCCAAGCAATTGCTCGTTTTTTAACCAACCACCCGCGGGCGAAACTGGAGCCTGGTCAAAGGCTTTGCGCTGAAATGGTGCTCGGCAGAAAGCCTAACCGGGCGCTGAGCCTGGGCAATCGGCACGGACTGCAAGGATCGGCGCGCGTTCCTGACTCACTGGCCAGGAAATTGCTTTATCCACAGGCACAACTCCAAGTCAGTCGAGCCTGTCATGCCCACCGCCCCTTCTGTTCCGCGCCTGCAACTGCGCCAGATCAGCAAACGCTACCCCGGTTGCCTGGCCAACGATGCCATCGACCTGAGCATTGCACCGGGCGAAATCCACGCCCTGCTCGGTGAAAACGGTGCGGGCAAAAGTACCCTGATGAAGATCATTTACGGTGTCACCCAGTGCGACAGCGGTGAAACGCTTTGGGAAGGTCAGCGCGTGCATATCCGCAATCCGGCGCAGGCGCGGCAGTTGGGGATTGGCATGGTGTTCCAGCATTTCTCGCTGTTCGAAACCCTCAGCGTGGCGCAGAACATTGCTTTGGCCATGGGCGCCGCGGCCGGCACGCCGAAGCAACTGGAGCCGAAGATTCGCGAAGTGTCGCAGCGCTACGGCATGGCGCTGGAGCCGGAGCGACTTGTCCACAGCCTGTCGATTGGCGAGCGGCAACGGGTGGAAATCATCCGCTGCCTGATGCAGGACATCCGCTTGCTGATCCTCGACGAACCGACTTCGGTGCTGACGCCGCAAGAGGCCGACGCCTTGTTCATCACCCTGCGCCGCCTCGCCGCTGAGGGTTGCAGCATTCTGTTTATCAGCCACAAGCTTGGTGAAGTGCGTGCCTTGTGCCACAGCGCCACGGTGCTGCGTGGCGGTCGGGTTGCCGGGCATTGCGTACCCGCCGAGTGTTCGGATCAGCAACTGGCGCAACTGATGGTCGGCGCAGCGGCGACGTTGATTGGCGAGTATCCGAAGGTCAGCGGTGACGCGGCTTTTTTGCAGGTGCGGCGTTTGAGCTGGCACAACCCGGATCCGTTCGGCTGTTCGCTGACGGGTGTCGACCTGCAAGTGTGCAGCGGCGAAATCGTCGGCATCGCCGGGGTCGCCGGCAATGGCCAGGATGAGCTGCTCGCCCTGCTCAGCGGCGAACAGACATTACCTCGGGCAGAAGCCGCGACCATTCGCTTCGCTGAGCGCAACGTCGCGGATTTGCGTGCGGATGCGCGGCGCGGACTGGGCCTGGCATTCGTGCCTGCTGAACGCCTCGGCCATGGCGCAGTGCCGGATTTGAGTCTGGCCGATAACGCCCTGCTCAGTGCTTTCCAGCAAGGGCTGGTCAGTAACGGCTTGATACAACGCGGCAAAGTCGAAGCCCTCGCCCAACAGATCATTCAGCGTTTCGGCGTAAAAACGCCCGACACGCAAACCGCCGCGCGCAGCCTGTCCGGCGGCAATCTGCAGAAATTCATCCTTGGCCGGGAAATCCTGCAACAACCGAAACTGCTGGTCGCCGCGCACCCGACCTGGGGCGTCGACGTCGGTGCCGCGGCGACCATCCACCGCGCATTGATCGCCCTGCGCGATGCCGGCGCAGCGATTCTGGTGATTTCCGAAGACCTCGACGAGCTGTTCCAGATCAGCGACCGCCTCGGCGCCCTGTGTGGCGGCCGACTGTCGGCGCTACACGACACCCGCGATACGCAACTGAGCGACGTCGGCGCGTGGATGGCCGGCCAGTTCGATCACTCACCTTGCGCCGCCCTGGTTTAACGGAGTTTCAACCATGCTGCTTTCTCTCGAACCCCGTGGTCAGCAATCGCGCCTGATGCTGTGGTGCTCGCCGTTATTGGCGGCGGTGCTGACCCTCGGCTGTGGCTCGCTGCTGTTCATCGCACTCGGCCACGATCCGCTGCAAACCCTGCACACGCTGCTGATTGCGCCGGTCAGCGATCTGTACGGTGTCGGCGAACTGCTGGTCAAAGCGCTGCCGATTGTGCTTTGTGCACTTGGGCTGGCCGTGGCTTATCAGGCGCGGATCTGGAACATCGGCGCCGAAGGCCAGTTGCTGCTCGGTGCACTGGCCGGCAGTGCTCTGGCGGTGAACATTATCGGGATGCACAGCCGCTGGGCGCTGGTGCTGATTCTGCTGACCGGCACGCTGGCGGGCGCTGCATGGGCCGGCCTGACGGCATGGCTGCGTACACGCTTCAACGCCAACGAAATCCTCACCAGCATCATGCTCAATTACATCGCCCTGAACCTGCTGCTGTTTTGCGTACATGGTCCGCTGAAAGACCCTGCCGGATTCAATTTCCCCGAGTCGGCAATGTTCGGCGACGCCAGTCGTTTACCGTTGCTGCTGGAGGATGGCCGCGCGCACGCCGGGGCGTATTTCGCCCTGCTCGCTCTGGTCGCGGTGTGGGTGTTGTTGCAGAAAAGCTTTGTCGGATTCCAGATCAAGGTACTCGGCCTGGACAAGCGCGCAGCAGGCTTTGTCGGCTTTCGCGAAAAGCGTCTGGTCTGGCTGGTGCTGTTGATCAGTGGTGGCTTGGCCGGGCTGGCCGGCGTTTGCGAAGTGACCGGGCCGATTGGCCAACTGGTGCCGCAGGTCTCACCGGGGTATGGCTACGCGGCGATCACCGTGGCGTTTCTCGGTCGGCTCAATCCGCTCGGCATTCTGTTTGCCAGTCTGTTGATGGCACTGCTCTACATCGGCGGCGAGAACGCGCAGATGGCGCTCAATCTGCCGCAGGCGATCACCCAGTTGTTTCAGGGAATGATGCTGTTTTTCCTGCTCGCCTGTGACGTGCTTATTCTCTATCGGCCACGCTTGAAACTGCGCTGGACCCGGCGCGCCTCGTCCCCTGCCGTAACCGCCGGAGCGCTGTGATGGATATCGATCTGTTGAGTAATATTTTCTATGCCATGGTCCGCTGCGGCACGCCGCTGCTCCTGGTGGCGCTGGGTGAACTGATCTGCGAGAAGAGCGGCGTACTCAACCTCGGCCAGGAAGGCATGATGCTGTTCGGCGCCGTGATCGGGTTTATCGTCGCCCTCAGCAGCGGCAACCTGTGGCTGGGTGTGCTGCTGGCGATGCTCGCCGGGATGCTGCTGTCGTCGCTGTTTGCCTTGGTCGCGCTGGTATTCAATGCCAATCAGGTGGCGACCGGACTGGCCCTGACGATTTTCGGTGTCGGGCTTTCGACGTTTGTCGGCGCGGCCTGGGTCGGTAAACCGCTGGCTGGATTCGAGCCGCTGGCCATTCCGTTGTTGAGTGAAATTCCGCTGATCGGACGGATGCTGTTTGCCCAGGATCTGCTGGTGTACCTGTCATTCACGCTGTTTGCGCTGGTGGCATGGGTGATCATGAAAAGTCGCATGGGCCTGATCATTCAGGCGGTCGGCGAAAATCCGCATGCAGCCAGCGCCATGGGCTTGCCGGTGCTGACCGTGCGCACGTTGGCGGTCTTGTTCGGCGGTGCGATGGCCGGGCTGGCCGGAGCCTATCTGTCGCTGGCCT
Organism: Pseudomonas sp. SWRI111; assembly: GCF_014268555.1. Classification (NCBI taxonomy): domain Bacteria; kingdom Pseudomonadati; phylum Pseudomonadota; class Gammaproteobacteria; order Pseudomonadales; family Pseudomonadaceae; genus Pseudomonas; species Pseudomonas sp. SWRI111. The sequence goes on from NZ_JABWQQ010000007.1 coordinate 10,951, forward strand.
ATACGCCTATGTGGGCCGAAAACATGACTGCCGGGCGTGGCTGGATCGCCTTGGCGCTGGTGGTATTTGCCAGTTGGCGCGTCTGGCGGTTGCTGCTGGGGGCGTATCTGTTCGGCCTCGCCAGCATCCTGCACCTGGTGGCGCAGGGGTTGGGGCTGGCGATTCCTTCAAGTCTGCTGGCGATGTTGCCGTATGTCGCGACGATTGTGGTGCTGGTGTTGTTGTCCCGCGATGCCGTGCGCACACGGCTGTATGCGCCGGTTTCGTTGGGGCAGCCTTGGCAGTCAGGACATTAGGCAGATACAAACCTGTGGCGAGGGAGCTTGCTCCCGCTGGGGCGCGAAGCGGCCCTCGCCATTGATCCTGGAAGACCTTTTACGACTGCTGCGCAGCCGAGCGGGAGCAAGCTCCCTCGCCACAAATGGGCAGTGCCTGAACCACGCCCCACGCCAGTTCGAAGATAAGGAAGACCACAAGAATCGAACTGGCGCCGTGCAGCAAGGCATACCCTTGCCACGCCGCAAACAGAAACCGCCCCACCGCGTCATAGCGCCCATACAGCGGCTGCGGATCACGAATCCGCAGCACCGCCCAGACACAGACCACTGAGCCCAACAAGTTCGCCATCAGCACGTGCATGGATTGGAACGGCGGCAGTTCGCCAGGGAAATCCAGCGAGCTCAGCAGCCCATGCACAAGCGCGAAGCTCCACGGCGTGACAAACGCTGCCGTGACGATCAGGTCATACCAGGCGCTGCCGCGCACCACGTTGCGATACTGCGTTGCGGTCCACATCATCCTTGCTCCAGAAATTCAGGGAGCAGGCACGTTAAAGCCTGGGGTATGCTCCAGGGTCAATACCCCATTCGAGAAAACAGCATGCGCATCGGTGAATTAGCCCGGGCCAGCGCGGTCAGCCGTGACACCCTGCGCTTTTATGAACAACGCGGGCTGATCGCGGCGCAACGCAGCGCTAACGGCTACCGTGACTATCCGCCGGAAATGGTGCAACTGGTGCTCTACATCAAAACCGCGCAGCGGCTGGGCTTTACTCTGGGCGAGATCGGCAACAGCGTCGCCGCCCTGTGGCACGCCCGCGACCCGGAAAACGCCGTGGCGCAATTGTTGCGCGACAAACTGCAACTGGTTGAAACCCGCATGAGCGAACTCGACACGCTGCGCCAGGAGCTGCAACTGCGGCTCGGTCAGGCGTGTCCATTGAATCCTGAACGCTGACTTTCAAGGAAACCCATCATGTCTCAGGCAAAAACCGCATTGATCATCGGCGCCTCCCGGGGCTTGGGCCTCGGTCTGGTGAAAACCTTGCTCGCCGACGGCTGGCAAGTGACCGCAACGGTGCGCAATCCGCAAAAGGCCGAGGCGCTGCAAGCGCTGGGTGACGTGCGCATCGAAAAGCTCGACATGGACGATCAGCAAGCGGTGATCGCCCTGAACCAGAAACTCAAAGGCGAAACCTTTGACCTGCTGTTCGTCAACGCCGGAGTCAAGGGCCCGGACGTGCAGACCCCGGGCGGCGCGACACTGGCCGAGGTCGGCCAATTGTTTTTCACCAACGCCGTGGCGCCGATCAATCTGGCCCAGCGTTTTGTCGGGCAGATCCGCGACGGCAGCGGGGTGCTGGCGTTCATGAGTTCGGTGCTCGGCAGCGTGACCATGCCGGATTCGCCAGGCTTGGCGTTGTATAAGGCGAGCAAGGCGGCCCTCAATTCGATGACCAACAGCTTTGTCACGCAACTGGGCGAGCAGAAACTGACCGTGCTGTCGCTGCATCCGGGCTGGGTGAAGACGGACATGGGCGGCGATGGCGCCGATATCGATGTCGAGACCAGTACGCGTGGGCTGATCGATCAGGTGAATGCGTTCAGCGGCAAGGGCGGGCATCACTTCGTCAATTACAAGGGTGAAACGATTCCCTGGTAAGCATGCAAATCCCTGTGTAGGAGTGAGCCTGCTCGCGATAGCGGTGTGTCAGGTTAGACATATTTATCTGACACACCGCTATCGTCGGAACGCCGCCCGGAGCAGGCTCACTCCTACAGGGGGATCGTGGTGAATGGTCGGGTGGGGCTTGCCCGCCTTGGCGATTTGTCTGACACTGCGCGCCTCGTCCTTTGCGGCGACCCTGGATCAGCAGACAGGGCAACACTGAGCTGGCAACCCTGAACCCCACTTTCAGAGGAGCCGGCCACAATGCCTGCGACCCGTACCTGGTTAAAAAATCCCCTCGCCATTTTCACGGCCAACGCGCTCGATGCCCGTGGCGGTCTGGTGCTGCAAGACGGTGTGATCGTCGAAGTGCTCGCGGCTGGTCAGCAGCCGTCGGCGCCGTGCCATGAAGTGTTCGATGCCCGCGAGCATGTAATCCTGCCGGGCCTGATCAACACCCACCATCATTTCTATCAAACCCTGACCCGCGCCTGGGCACCGGTGGTCAATCAGCCGCTGTTTCCGTGGCTGAAAACCCTCTACCCGGTATGGGCCCGGCTGACCCCGGAAAAACTCGCCCTCGCGACCAAAGTGGCGCTGGCCGAGCTGCTGCTCTCGGGCTGCACCACCGCCGCTGATCATCACTACCTGTTCCCGGACGGTCTGGAGAATGCCATCGACGTGCAAGTCGAAACGGTGCGCGAACTGGGCATGCGCGCCATGCTCACCCGCGGTTCGATGAGCCTCGGCGAGAAGGACGGCGGCCTGCCTCCACAGCAGACCGTGCAGGAAGGTCAGGTGATTCTCGACGACAGCCAGCGCCTGATTCACGAATACCACGAGCGTGGCGACGGCGCGCAGATTCAGATCGCCTTGGCGCCCTGCTCGCCGTTTTCGGTCACGCCCGAAATCATGTCGGCCAGCGCTGATCTGGCGAACAAGCTTGATGTGCGTCTGCACACCCACCTCGCTGAAACCCTCGATGAAGAAGAATTCTGCCTGCAACGCTTCGGCCTGCGCACCGTCGATTATCTAGACAGTGTCGGCTGGCTCGGCCCGCGCACCTGGCTGGCCCACGGCATCCATTTCAACCCCGATGAAATCGCCCGCCTCGGCCAGGCCGGCACCGGTATCTGCCACTGCCCGAGTTCAAACATGCGCCTGGCTTCCGGGATCTGCCCGAGCATCGAGCTGACCGACGCCGGCGCGCTGTTCGGTCTCGGTGTTGACGGTTCGGCGTCCAACGATGCCTCGAACATGATCCTTGAAGCGCGTCAGGCGCTGTACATCCAGCGCCTGCGCTACGGCGCCGAAAAGATCACCCCGGAACGCGTGCTGGGTTGGGCGACCCAAGGTTCGGCGAGCCTGCTGGGCCGTACCGACATCGGCGAAATCGCCGTGGGCAAACAGGCGGACCTGGCCTTGTTCAAGCTCGATGAACTGCGTTTCTCCGGCAGCCATGACCCGATCTCGGCACTGCTGCTGTGTGGGGCTGATCGCGCGGACCGGGTGATGATTGGTGGCAAGTGGCGCGTGGTCGATGGGCAGGTTGAGGGGCTGGACCTCAAAGGCTTGATTGCCGATCACAGCCAGGCGGCGCGGCAACTGATCGCCGGCACCTGAGTGAACACAGATTAAACCTGTGGGAGCGGGCTTGCTCGCGAAGGCGTCGTTTCAGTCACTATTGAGCTGCCTGAGACACCGCATTCGCGAGCAAGCCCGCTCCCACAGGTTTTTCAGCGTCCCTAAAGACCCAGCAGGGACAGCATGATGAACGTCGCAAACAGCACAAAGTGCGTCATGCCCTCGATGGCATTGGTTTCGCCGTCATTCAGGTTGATCGCACTGACAATCAGGGTGATGAAGATCATCACCGTCTGCACCGGCGTCATCGCCATCTGAAACGGCTGGCCGGTGTACAGCGCCATCGCTTCCATCACCGGCACGGTCAGGATCACCGTCGACAGTGACGCGCCCATCGCGATGTTCACCACCGATTGCATGCGGTTCGCCAGCGCCGCACGCAACGCGGTCAGAATTTCCGGCGCCGCCGAAATCGCCGCCACCAGAATCGCCGTAATCACCGGTGGTGCGCCCGTGCCTTCCAGGCCCAGGTCGAGGGTTTTGGACATGACCTCGGCGAGTGCGCCGATCACCACCACGCCGAACACCAGAATGCCGATCGACAGCGCCAGACTGACCGGTTTCGGCTCTTGCTCGATCGGCTCTTTCTTGCGCCTTTTGTCCGGGTAGCTATAGCTGAAAAAATAACTGTGCGGGCCGACCTGCATGCGCAGAAACAGCGCATAAAGCACCACCATCGCGCCGATGGTGAACGCCGAATACAACTTCCAGTTGGCCTCGGGAATAAACTCCGGCACCACCATCGACACGCCCATGGCGGTGAGGATCATCACGCTGTAGCTGCGCGCCGAATCGTCATTGTAGGACTGCTCGCCGTGCTTGATTCCGCCCATCAGCGCGGCGAGGCCGAGGATGCCGTTGATATCGAGCATGACCGCTGAATAAATCGTGTCGCGCACCAGGGTGGCCGAGGCCTCGTTGCTCATCATGATCGCCAGAATCACCACTTCCACCAACACCGCCGCGAGGGTGAGGATCATTGTGCCGTAGGGATCGCCGACCTTTTCCGCGAGCAATTCGGCGTGATGGGCGACGCGCATCGAGGCGGCGACGATGAAGGCGATCAGTATCAGGCCGCCGAGCAGCGCGACGATCTGGCCGCTGTGCAACAGCCAGTGTTCCAATGGATAAGCGATGCACGCGGCAATGACTGCCAGCAGCAGAAAGCTTTCTTGCTTGAGGATTGAGAGCATGGCGGGCCTTTTGCCGAAAAGAGCTGATGAAGCTACTGACTGTCGGGCGGCGCTAAATGTTTCGTTACACCTCAGCGCACCAAGCGATGGCGGTGTTTCAGCAGGTGCACCTTTATTGGCCTTGATGGCCCTATCGCGAGCAGGCTCACTCCTACAAGGGAACGCATTTCAAATGTAGGAGTGAGCCTGCTCGCGATAGCCATCACACGGTTCCGGAAAGTTTGTTGTCCTGTTGGTCAGCAATTTGCATTGACCCTCATCACACACAACAAAATGGAGCTGCCATTCATGCAAACACGTCCGCTGCACAAAGTGCTGTGCGCCGCCATCGGTCTGGGGATCAGCCTGAGCGCCAGCGCTGCCGATCCGCTGAAGGTCGGTTTCGTTTACATCGGTCCGATCGGCGACCACGGCTGGACGTATCAGCATGAACAGGGGCGCAAGGCGCTGGCGGATAAGTTCGGCGCGCAGATCACCACCAACTACGTGGAAAACGTCGCCGAAGGCGCCGACGCCGAGCGGGTCATCCGCAACATGGCCAAGGACAAGTACGACCTGATCTTCACCACTTCTTTCGGTTATATGAACCCGACGCTGAAAGTCGCGAAGCAGTTTCCCAAGGTGACGTTCGAACACGCCACCGGCTACAAACAGGACAAGAACCTCGGCACCTACCTGGCGCGCACTTACGAGGGGCGCTACGTCGGCGGTTTCCTCGCGGCGAAGATGACCAAGAGCAAGAAAATCGGCTATGTCGCCTCGTTCCCGATTCCCGAGGTGATCCGCGACATCAACGCCATTCAACTGGCCTTGAACAAGTACAACCCCGGCACCGAAATCAAAGTGGTGTGGGTCAACTCCTGGTTCGATCCGGGCAAGGAAGCCGATGCCGCCAACGCCCTGATCGATCAGGGCGTCGACGTGGTGTTCCAGCACACCGACAGCCCGGCGCCGATCCAGGCCGCTGAACGACGTGGCGTATACGCGGTGGGTTACGCCTCGGACATGGCGCATTTCGGGCCGAAAGCGGTGCTGACTTCCATCGTCAACGACTGGGCGCCGCACTACATTCAGGCGACGCAAAGCGTCATCGACCACACGTGGAAACCCCAGGATTACTGGGGCGGCCTGAAGGAAGGCACGGTGCAACTGCCGATCAGCGACCTGGTCCCGGCACCGGTGAAAGCCGAGGCCGAGCAGATCATCGCTGACATCAAGAGCGGTGCATTGCAGCCGTTTACCGGGCCGATCAAGGATCAGAGCGGTGCGGAAAAAATCCCGGCGGGGGTGAGCGCGACGAATGCAGAACTGGCGTCGATGAATTACTACGTTGAGGGTATGAAGGCCGAGATGCCGAAGTAATCTCCAAATCAGACATCGTCCCTGTGGGAGCGGGCTTGCTCGCGAATGCGGTGTGTCAGGCAACTCATTTAGCGACTGACACGACGCCTTCGCGAGCAAGCCCGCTCCCACATTTGAGACTTCACAGTATCCAAGGATTGTGCATGAACAGTCTTCCCATCATCGACATCAGCCCGCTCTACACCACCGACGAAAGCGCCTGGCCCGCCGTGGCCGAGCAGATCGACCAAGCCTGTCGCGAGTGGGGCTTTTTCTATATCAAGGGTCATCCGATTTCTGCGCAGCGCATCGATGCCCTGCTCGATCACGCCCAGCGCTTTTTCGCCCTGCCCGCGGCAGAAAAACTCAAGATCGACATCACCCAGACCCGTCACCATCGCGGCTATGGCGCGATTGCCACCGAGCAACTGGACCCGGACAAACCCAGCGACCTGAAAGAAACCTTCGACATGGGCCTGCACCTGACGGCCGATCACCCCGAGGTGCTGGCGCAAAAGCCGTTGCGCGGGCCAAACCGTCATCCGGCGCAACCCGGCTGGGAAGCCCTGATGGAGGCGCATTACTGCGACATGCAGGCGCTCGCGCAAACCCTGCTGCGGGCGATGACGATTGCGCTGGGGATCGAGCGCGACTTCTTCGACACGCGCTTCGTTGAGCCGGTCAGCGTGCTGCGCATGATCCATTACCCGCCGCGTCACACCGCCAGTTCCGCCGAGCAGCAAGGCGCCGGCGCGCACACTGATTACGGTTGCATTACCCTGCTCTACCAGGACAGTGCGGGCGGTCTGCAGGTTAAGAACGTTCAGGATGAATGGATCGACGCGCCGCCGATTGACGGCACTTTCGTGGTCAATCTCGGTGACATGATGGCGCGCTGGAGCAATGACCGTTATCGCTCGACACCGCACCGGGTGATCAGCCCGCTCGGGGTTGATCGTTATTCGATGCCGTTCTTCGCCGAGCCGCACCCGGACACGCGCATCGAGTGCCTGCCCGGGTGCCAGGACGCCGCGCATCCGGCGAAATATCCGACCACCACGTGCGCAGAGTTCCTGCTGTCGCGCTTCGCCGATACCTACGCCTATCGCCGCGAGCAGGAAGCCGTGTGATGGATCGTCTGGTCAGGTTTTGCCAATTATTTCGCCGCGCCTCTGTAGAATGCCGGCATTGCACCTGATGAGAAAAGACTATGTACGACTGGCTCAACGCCCTGCCCAAGGCTGAACTGCACCTGCATCTGGAAGGCTCGCTGGAGCCTGAATTGCTGTTCGCCCTCGCCGAACGCAACAAGATCGCCCTGCCGTGGAGCGACGTCGAAACCCTGCGCAAGGCTTATGCGTTCAACAACCTGCAAGAGTTCCTCGACCTGTATTACCAGGGCGCGGACGTGCTGCGCACCTCGCAGGATTTCTACGACCTGACCTGGGCCTACCTGCTGCGCTGCAAGGCACAGAATGTGATTCACACCGAACCGTTCTTTGATCCGCAAACTCACACCGACCGCGGCATCCCGTTTGAAGTGGTGCTCAATGGCATCGCCGCAGCACTCAAGGACGGCGAGACGCAACTGGGCATCAGCAGCGGTTTGATCCTCAGCTTCCTGCGTCACCTGAGCGAAGAAGAAGCCGAGAAAACCCTCGATCAGGCGCTGCCGTTCCGTGACGCGTTTGTCGCGGTCGGTCTCGACAGTTCGGAAATGGGCCATCCACCGAGCAAGTTCCAGCGCGTCTTCGATCGCGCGCGCAACGAGGGCTTCCTCACCGTGGCTCACGCCGGTGAAGAAGGCCCGCCGGAGTACATCTGGGAAGCCATCGACCTGCTGAAAATCCAGCGCATCGACCACGGCGTGCGCGCGATCGAAGACGAGCGGCTGATGCAGCGAATCATCGACGAGCAGATTCCGCTGACGGTGTGCCCACTGTCGAACACCAAGCTTTGCGTGTTCGATCACATGTCGCAGCACAACATTCTCGACATGCTCGAGCGCGGCGTGAAGGTCACGGTGAACTCCGACGACCCGGCGTATTTCGGCGGTTACGTGACCGAAAACTTCCATGCGCTGCATGAACACCTGGGCATGACCCAGGACCAGGCCAAGCGTCTGGCGCAGAACAGCCTGGACGCTCGGTTGGTCAAACCGTAAGACCGTTAGAGGTCTGATGTGGGAGCGGGCTTGCTCGCGAATGCGGTGTGTCATTCAACGTAGATGTTGTTTGATACACCGTTTTTGCGAGCAAGCCCGCTCCCACAGTTTGATCGGCGTTAGCCAGTGACTTCGGTTTCAGTCAGCTCTTCCAGGGTTTTACCCCGCGTCTCCATCCCGAACAGCCACACCACCCCCGCGGCAACCGCAAAGCACGCCGCGCCCAGCGCAAATACCCCGCCCTGCCCGGTTATCGGGAACACCAGTCCAGTCACTAACGGCCCAAGCAGCGAGCCGACACGCCCGATCGCCGAGGCAAAGCCCGAGCCGGTCGCCCGTGCTGACGTCGGGTACAACTCCGGCGTATAGGTGTAGAGCACCGCCCACATGCCGAACAGAAAGAACTGCATCAACAGCCCGGTGCCGATCAGCAGCGCAACGTTGCCACCGAATACCGCGCTCTGACCGTAAAGAAACGCCATCACCCCGCCGCCAAGCAACGTGACGACGCACACCGGTTTGCGCCCCCAGCGCTCGACCAGCCACGCCGCCATCAAGAACCCGGGAATCCCGCCGAGGGAAATCAGCACGGTGTAATACACCGATTGAGTCACGGCGAAACCCGACTGCTGCAGCAGCGCACTGAGCCATGAGGTCAATCCGTAGAAACCGAGCAGAGCAAAGAACCACAGGCTCCAGATCATCGTCGTGCGCTGGCGGTACTGTGGCGACCAGATCTGCTGAAGCGCCGAAAAGAAGTTGCCCGGTGGCGTCACCGTGCGTGGCAGCCGCACCGGCTCAGGCAGCGTCGCACCGCCCAATGATGCACGGACGCGTTGCTCAATGCCGTTGAGTACCTGATCCGCGTCTGCCTCGCGCCCGGCCTGTTCCAGCCAGCGCGGTGACTCCGGGATGAAAAAGCGGATCACCAGCACAAACACCGCCGGCACTGCCAGGACCAGGAAGATGTCGCGCCAGCCGATCAGCGGCAGCAGAAAATACGAAAGTACCCCTGCGGCGACAAAACCGAGCGGCCAGAAGCCATCCATCAGCGCGATGTAGCGCCCACGCCGCTGGGCGGGGATCAGTTCCGACAGCATCGACTGGGCAATCGGAAACTCCATGCCCATGCCGATCCCCAGCAGGATGCGGAATAACGTCAGGGTCTCGACCGTTTGCGCGGTCGAACACAGGTAACTGGCCACGCCCCACAACACGATGCTCCACTGGAACACCGGTTTACGCCCGAAACGGTCGGCCAGCATCCCCGACAACGAGGCGCCCAGCACCATGCCGAAAAAGCTCGAACTGGCGAGCAACCCGGCCTCGGCGCTGCTCAGTCCGAATTCGGCTTTGATGGAACCGAGCAGAAACGTCATCATCGCCAGGTCCATGGAGTCGAAGAAAAACGCCAGGGCAATGATGATGAAAATGATTCGGTGATAACCGCTCAGTGGCAAGCGTTCCAGTCTTTCTGCTGCGCTGAAGCGTTGAGTGTCCATGCGGTGTCCCCCTCCGGAAAAATCCCCGGAACGAGTGTGCGCGATGGTGATTCAGAGGCCGTACTGAATGCGACCTGCCCGCAGCCGTGGACGACGCCGTCCCCGGCTTGACCAGCGCCAACGCTCTATAACGCCACTTCCAGCTCGGTTTCCCGGGCAAAGCGATGGATTTCCCGTTGCCCGGCGGCGGTCAGTTGCAGGGCGCGGGAATCGTTGGGCAAGGTCAGCCAGCCGGACTGCATGAACAGTTGCAACAACGCCGCGCCGAGTGAACCGCCCATGTGCGGACGGCGCTCGCTCCAGTCCGGGCACGCGCACGCGACCTGCACATTGCGATGGGCCAGGGCCTGGATGAATACGCCGCGTTTGGCCAACTGGGTCGAACCCTTGTGCGTCACGACCACCCGCTGTTCGAGCTGCTCGATCCAGCCGGCATCGAGCAGGCGCTGATACAGATCGGCCGCCAGTGTGCCGCCCAGATGATCGTCGCAGAAACGCGCGCGCAACAGCGAAGACGGCGCCGCCTGGGGCTTGACCATCGCAGCGGTGCGTTTCAGCGCCGCCGGTATCGCGCGCGGGGCGCTGGCGATGGTGGCGCTGGCCAGTGCCTCGATTGCCGCGCCGACCTCCGGTGCCGCCAGGCGAAAGAAGCGTTTTCGACCGCGTATTTCGACTTTCAACAGACCGCCAGCGGACAGCCGCCCCAAGTGCGCACTGGCTGATGACGGCGAGAGCCCTGCCAGCAGCGCCAGCTCTTCGGTTTGCCGGGCCGAACCATCCATCAACGCCCACATCATTGCGCTGCGCTTGGGGTCGGCCAGCAACGTGGCGATCTGGCTGATGCAAGGTGCATGTTCCATGTGTTCACTCCCTGTTGAATCGTATCGTCTACCGCTCGAAGACATCTTGGCCGGTAATCAGTCAGCGGCCAAGACGCGGAAATCGCCATGGGCCGTGGCAAGGCAGGCCGCTGACGCAACCTGCTCCGGCACAGAACCCGCAGCAGGTGCGCAACCGTCACTTGAGTCCTGGCGATGCAGTGCGAGGGCATCCGGGACGGGGTGTCGGTGCTGGTATGAGGCGGGCGCTAGTATAAGCGGGTTAGGCGCCGAGTCCTGCGCCGGGGCCTGCGCACTTGGTGATTGTTCCTGACAGAAATTTCTCTATTTACCTGCGACTAATGATCAAGTTTCAGGAAAGCGGGAAATTGACTACTCAGTTCAGCGCATCGGCTGGCGAGCATCTCGCGCAAAAGGTTCACCGGCTTACTCAACTGCGCGCGATGGGCGCACAGCAGATTCAGCGGTGCGCGCTCACACAGCAGCTCCGGCATCAGTACTTTGAGGCGCCCGGCCAGCACATCGGTGCCCACGTCGAGCCAGGATTTATAGGCGATCCCGGCCCCGGCCAGCGCCCACAACCGCACGACGTCGGCGTCATCGCTGAAGCGGTCGCCACTGACGGTCAGACTGACTTCGCGTTTGCCATCATGGAAACTCCAGTGGTCATGAACGCGGCTGCCGAGCATGTACAGCAGGCAGTTGTGCTGGGCCAGTTGCTCGAGCTGGCGGGGTTCGCCATGCCGCGCCACATACGCCGGTGAAGCACACAGCACCCGGCGGTTGTGCGCGGCGATGGGCAAGGCCACCAGCGTGGAGTCTTCCGGCTCGCCATAGCGCAAGGCGATGTCCACCGGCTGGCGAAACAGGTCGGCGATACGGTCGCCCAGTAACAGGCGCACCGTCAATTTCGGATGCTCGCGCTGAAATTCATCGAGCCAGGGCAACAGCAGGTTGCGCCCGAAATCCGAGGGTGCCGACAATTGCAGAACCCCGCTGACCTGATCCTGCCCGCTGGCCAGCCAGCGCCGGCCCTCATCGAGATTGCCCAACGCCGCCCGTGCGTATTCGAGAAAGCCCTCGCCCTCGGCCGTCAGGCGCAGGCTGCGGGTCGAACGCGCCAGCAACCGCGCGCCGAGCTGCTGTTCGATCCGTTTCAACGCTGCGCTGGCCACGGCGGCGGACATGTCCATCACCCGCGCCGCCGCCGACAGGCTACCGAGATCCGCCGCCCGGACAAACAACTGCAAATCATCGAAACGCAGCATCCTCAGCCTCGATTATCAAAAAAATATTGAAAGAGACTGCTCTTTTAGCCGGTTTTATCCCGCAGAGAAATAGCCAATGATGGCCTCATCGAATTCCACCGCTGTCCTGGTCAAGTGCCACGGCGCGATTGTCTGATTTATTCTATTACCTGTACGGAGCCACCCATGAAAGCCATCGCCTATTACGCCTCGCTGCCCATCAGCGACACCAGCGCCCTGCAAGACATCGAACTGCCAGAACCGGTCGCCGGCCCGCGCGACCTGCTGGTGGAAGTCAAAGCCATCTCGGTCAACCCGGTCGATACCAAAGTGCGGCAGAACGTGGCCCCGGAAAACGGCGCGGCGAAGGTGCTGGGCTGGGACGTTGCCGGTGTGGTCAAGGCCGTGGGCAGCGATGTCACCCTGTTCAAGGCCGGCGACAAGGTGTTCTATGCCGGTTCGATTGCCCGGGCCGGTGGCAACAGCGAATTGCACGTTGTCGATGAACGCATCGTCGGCCATATGCCCAAGTCCCTCGGTTTTGCCGACGCCGCCGCCCTGCCACTGACCGCCATCACCGCGTGGGAGCTACTTTTTGAGCGTCTGCAAATTCGTGAGGGCAACAACGATGAAAACCAGCGCCTGCTGATCGTCGGCGCAGCAGGCGGGGTGGGCTCGATCCTTACCCAACTGGCCAGGCAGTTGACGGGGCTGAAGGTGATCGGCACGGCCTCCCGCGAGCAGACTCGTGACTGGGTCAGCAAACTGGGCGCCGACCTGGTCATCGATCACAGCCAGCCGCTGAGCGAAGAACTGAAACGCGCCGGTATCGACAGCGTGACCCACGTCGCCAGCCTGACCCAGACCGATCAGCATCTGCCGCAACTGGTCGAAGCCCTTGCGCCGCAAGGCAAACTGGCGCTGATCGACGATCCGAAGTCGTTCGACATCAGCCTGCTCAAGCGCAAGAGCCTGTCGCTGCACTGGGAGTTCATGTACACCCGCTCGCTGTTCGAAACGCCGGACATGATCGAACAGCACAAGCTGCTCAACCGCGTCGCCGAGCTGATCGATGCCGGCACCTTGAAGACCACCGTCGGCGAGCACTTCGGCACGATCAATGCAGCCAACCTGCGTCGCGCCCACGAACTGCTGGAAAGCGGCAAGGCCAAGGGGAAAATTGTTTTAGAAGGTTTCTGAAAACATCAAACCTCGCAGTCGCTGCTCTGCCAGAGCGGCTGCGAGGTTTTTTGCCGTCAGTCAGTTGCCTGACCCTTGTCACAATTGCGCGCGTATTGGGGTCTACAATCGAAGCCTCTGCGATACATCTTTTACGCAAGGGAGGTCAGCAATGAAGATCCTGATAAAAGAAGTGGCAAAGTCTCAATGGCAGGTTCGCCTGGACCAGCACGTCGTGACCTTTCGCAGTGAAGCCGAGGCTTTGGCCTTCACTCGCACCCTCGAAGCGCGACTCTGCGCGCCCCATCGAATCCCCGAACACAGCCAGCAGCGCGCTGCTGGCTGAAGTGTTCAAACCTGGGCCTGTGCCAGTGCCCGGGCATTTTGCAGACGTCGAGTGAGCAGCGCGACGCTCACTACCAGCAAACCGCACAGGCTGATGACCATGGCCATCGGCACCGCGCTGCCGTCGTGCAACACCCCCACCAATGCTGCTGCACCGGCGGCGATGCTGAATTGCAGGCAACCGAGCATCGCCGACGCGCTCCCGGCGCGCGCACCCTGGCCGTTCATCGCGCACGCCGAGGCGTTGGGGATGATGCAGCCGAGGCTGGCGATGCAGATGAACAACGGAATCAGCAACGGCCACAAGGCATCAGGATGCATCGCGCTGACCGCCAGCAACGTCAGCCCCGCAAGGAAATACACCCACACTGCACGCACCAGCAAAAACGCCGGGCCACGTTTGGCCAGCAGGCGTGCGTTGACTTGCGCGACCAGGATGAAACCTGCCGCGTTGGTGCCGAACAGCCAGCCGAAATGCTCGGCCGGAACGCCGTACAGCTTGATGAAGACAAACGGTGAACCGGCGATGTAGGCAAACATCCCGGCGATGGCGATGCCACCGGTCAGCGCGTGGCCCAGATAAACCGAATCCTTGACCAGTCGCATGTACTGGCGAAGCGCACCGGACAAGGGCTGGCGCGGCATGTGCGCCGGCATGCTTTCCGGCAGACCGAGCGCTACCGCCAGCCCCGCCAGGGCACTGAACCCGGTCAAGACCAGGAAGATCGACTGCCACCCCGTGGTGTTGACCAACAGGCCGCCAAGCATCGGCGCCAGAATCGGTGCCAGGCCCATCACCAGCATCAGCTGCGAAAAGACCTTGGCCGAGCCCACCGCATCGCACTTGTCACTGACCACGGCCCGGGAGATCACCATGCCTGCGCAGCCGCCCAGTGCCTGGACGAAACGCGCGCCGATCAGCCATTCGAGATTGGGCGCGTAGGCGCAGGCCAGCGACGCCAGGGTGAACAGGCCGACGCCGCTGAGCAGCGGAATGCGCCGACCGAACCGGTCTGCGATCGGACCGTAGGCCAGTTGACCCAGCGACAGGCCAAGGAAATACGCCGCCAGCGTCAGCTGAACATGCTGCTCATCAGTACCGAACGCCAGCGCCATGGCCGGAAATGCGGGTAAGTAGAAGTCGATCGCCAAGGGACCGAAGGCGCTCAAGGCGCCGAGTATCAGAATCGTACGGAAGTTCATCAGGCATCCAGATGGGCAAGTCGCAGCCCGACAGTCTAGCTGCGCCCGAACGCGTTGAACATTCCGATAGCTCGCTAACGATCAAAAAGCACAGGTCACCTGTGGCAAGGGAGCTTGCTCCCTCACCACAGGGTTTGATCGATATCAGGCGAGTTTGACCTCATACCCTTCTTCGCGAATCGCTTCGATGACCTGATCGGCACTGAGCGCACTTTCGACACCGACCTCTTTTGCTGACAGATCGACGCGCACACTGGCCGCCGGATCGATGGCCTGCACGGCATGGGTAATGGCTTTGACGCAGTGACCGCAGGACATGCCTTGAACGTTGAACACTTGCATGGAAAGACTCCTTTGAGTGAGGTTGCCGGCAGTGTCGAGCTTGCCACGATGGCAAGGTCAAGTTCTGCGCAAAACTGCCGGGCTGGCAATCGGCGCCGCGCTCGGCCAAGCTGCGTACATCAATGACTCGAATTCAGGAGATTCAGCCATGCGCTGGTCAGCTTTGAGCCTGTTTGGCTTGCTCAGCCTTTTCGCCGCCGTCCCCCAGGTGCAAGCCGCCGGTGAGGATTACGCGGTGCTGATCATTTCCCGCGAGCGCCTGGAAGTGGCGACGTCGTGCGAGATCGGCGTGTACATTCAGGACCAGCTCTCGGCACGCCTGTTTCAGGAGCAGAGCACCTCGTTCAACTTGCCGCCGGGCAAGGTTTCGCTGCGCTTGAAACTGTTGCCGGGCCAGGCACCGGGGTGCAATCCGGGAATGCTGGCACCGGGCTCGCAGGAAGTCGTGCTGCATGCCGGCGATGTGCTGAAGTACCGGTTGGCGATGAATGCTGAAGGTGTTTACCTGAAACGAGCCGATCTCGGTTATTGAGCACACCCAGGACCTGTGGGAGCGGGCTTGCTCGCGGATGCGGTGGTTCATTCAGCAATGATGTTGCTGATACACCGCTTTCGCGAGCAGGCTCGCTCCCACAGTTGGTTTTGCGGCGCGTTGAATAATGGCGCTTGACCTTGCCCGCGTGGCAAGGTTGATCCTGTAGACAACTTCTACAGGGAGCGTGACCGATGTCCGAATCCATCACTTTCGATCTGCCGATTGCCGGCATGACCTGCGCCAGTTGTGCCGGGCGCGTCGAGCGGGCCTTGAGCAAAGTCAACGGCGCCAGCGCCGTCAGCGTCAACCTCGCCACCGAACAGGCGCGGGTACAGGCGCCCGGCGACAGCCTGCCGGCGCTGATGCAAGCCGTGGAGCGCGCCGGTTACAGCGTGCCTCGGCAAACCCTTGAACTGAGTATCGACGGCATGACCTGCGCATCCTGCGTCGGTCGCGTCGAACGCGCCCTGAAAAAAGTCCCCGGTGTGAACAGCGTCAGCGTCAATCTGGCCAATGAACGTGCCCATCTCCAATTGCTCGGTCAAGTCGATGCGCAAACCCTGCTCGATGCGGTGAGCAAGGCCGGTTATTCCGCCAGCGTCTGGCAAACCGAACGCTCGCAATCGGATGATCAGCAAAAACGCCTGCACCGCGAACGCTGGGCGCTGATCTGCGCGATCGTCCTCGCCCTGCCGCTGGTGGCCCCGATGCTGCTGCAACCGTTCGGCATCCATTGGATGCTCCCGGCCTGGGCGCAATTTGCCCTCGCCACGCCCGTGCAATTTATCTTCGGCGCGCGCTTTTACGTGGCGGCGTGGAAAGCCGTGCGCGCCGGCGCCGGCAGCATGGACTTGCTCGTCGCCCTTGGCACCAGCGCCGGTTACGGCTTGAGCCTGTACGAATGGGCCACAGCGGGCGAGCGCATGCCTCATCTGTATTTCGAAGCCTCGGCGGTGGTCATCGCCCTGGTGTTGCTCGGCAAATACCTTGAGAGCCGCGCCAAGCGCCAGACCGCCAGCGCCATCCGCGCGCTGGAAGCATTGCGCCCGGAGCGGGCGATTCAGGTGGTCGACGGCCGCGAGCAGGATGTCGCTATCAGTGCCCTGCGCCTCAATGATCTGGTGCTGGTCAAACCCGGTGAGCGCTTCCCGGTCGACGGCGAAGTCATCGACGGCCAGAGCCACGCCGACGAAGCGCTGATCAGCGGCGAGAGCCTGCCAGTGCCGAAACAACCGGGCGACAAGGTCACCGGCGGCGCTATCAATGGCGAAGGCCGCTTGCTGGTGCGCACTCAGGCGCTGGGCGCAGAAACCGTGCTGGCGCGCATCATTCGTCTGGTGGAAGACGCCCAGGCAGCGAAAGCCCCCATCCAGAAACTGGTGGATAAAGTCAGCCAGATCTTCGTACCGACGGTCTTGCTGCTGGCCCTCGCCACGCTGCTCGGCTGGTGGCTGTATGGCGCGCCGCTGGAAACGGCGTTGATCAACGCCGTTGCCGTTCTAGTCATTGCTTGCCCCTGCGCCCTCGGCCTCGCCACCCCGACGGCGATCATGGCCGGCACGGGCGTTGCCGCACGCCACGGCATTCTGATCAAGGACGCCGAAGCGCTGGAGCGCGCCCATGAAGTCAGCAGTGTGGTGTTCGACAAGACCGGCACGCTGACCTCCGGCACGCCGCGTATCGCCCACCTCACGGCGGTCGATGGCGACGAAGACCAATTGCTGACATTGGCCGGTGCGCTGCAACGTGGCAGCGAACACCCGCTGGCCAAAGCGGTGCTGGACGCCGCAGCCGAACGCGGCTTGAAGGTGCCGGATGTCAGCGACAGCCAGTCGCTGACCGGTCGCGGTATCGCCGGCGATCTTGCTGGCCGGCGTCTGGCGCTGGGCAATCGCCGAATGCTCGACGAAAGCGGTTTGAGTGCGGGTCTCCTGAGCGAATCAGCCGAGGCCTGGGAGCGCGAAGGCCGCACGCTGTCCTGGCTGATCGAACAACGTCCGGACCCGAAAGTGCTGGGCCTGTTCGCCTTCGGTGACACGCTCAAACCCGGCGCCCTGCAAGCGGTGCAACAACTCGCCGCACGGAATATCCACAGCCACCTGCTGACCGGCGACAACCGCGGCAGCGCACGTGTGGTGGCCGAGGCCTTGGGCATCAGCAACGTCCACGCCGAAGTGCTGCCGGCCGACAAAGCCGCAACCGTCGCCGAGCTGAAGAAAACCGGCGTGGTTGCCATGGTCGGCGACGGCATCAATGACGCGCCGGCACTCGCAGCGGCCGACATCGGTATCGCCATGGGCGGCGGCACCGACGTCGCCATGCACGCGGCCGGCATCACCCTGATGCGCGGCGATCCACGTCTGGTGCCGGCGGCGCTGGAGATCAGCCGCAAGACCTATGCGAAGATCCGCCAGAATCTGTTCTGGGCCTTCGTCTACAACCTGATCGGCATTCCGCTGGCGGCGTTTGGTTTGCTCAACCCGGTGCTGGCAGGTGCGGCCATGGCGCTGTCGAGCGTCAGTGTGGTGAGCAACGCGCTACTGTTGAAGACCTGGAAACCCAAAGACCTGGAGGAGCACCGATGAACATCGGCCAAGCAGCCAAGCACAGTGGCCTGAGCGCAAAAATGATCCGTTACTACGAGTCGATCGGGTTGCTCAAGGCAGCGAGTCGCACTGACAGCGGTTACCGGGTCTACGGCGCTGATGACCTGCACACGCTGGCGTTCATCAAGCGCTCGCGGGACTTGGGCTTTTCCCTTGAGGAGGTCGGCAAGCTGCTGACCCTGTGGCAGGATCGCCAGCGTGCAAGTGCCGATGTGAAAGCCCTGGCGCGGCAACACATTGACGAGTTGAACCAGAAGATCCGCGAACTCGGCGAGCTGCGCGATACCTTGCAGGATCTGGTCGAGCATTGCAGCGGCGATCACCGCCCGGACTGCCCGATCCTCAAGGAACTGGCGTCGGGCTGCTGCGCGCAACCCGCTCGCGCCTGAGCGCCAGCGCCTTCAGCGCACAGAGGGTGCCGAGGGGAATGCCATGGAACAGCATGACCACGGCACCCGGCGTCCACCACGCATAGAACGGCGCGGCGATCAGCATGCCGATGCCGAAACCGGTCATTTGCAGCAGGGTCAGAACGCTGAAGATCGGCAGGCGCAGGGCCGCCGGTTCGCGTTGCAGACGTGACAGTAGGCTCACTTCGGAAATGCCGTCGCCCAGCCCCGCCGGCAAGGCAAACAGCAACAGACCGTAGAGGCTATGTTGCTGAAACATCAGAATGAAACCGCAGGACATCAGCGCCACGCCGCAGAAAAACCGTCGTTCGAGATGGCGCTTGTCCGAGCCTTTCAGGCGACTGGCGATGCGCGCGCCGAGCAGTTTGCCGCTGGCCCACACGGCGAGCGCCAGGCCCAGTGTGGTACTGGCCGCGTCCGGGGTAAGCAGCTTCGAAATGATCGGAAAACCAACGTTGTGCGCGGCGCTGCCCAAAGTGTCGGCCATCGTCACCGCGAGCATGGCGGCGACTACCGGGGCACTGCGCAGCCCCTGCTTGAGGGCCGTCCATTCACCGCGTTCGGCGACGTCGCTGCCCATCGGCTTTTCAAAGCGCAGCGGCACGATCAGAGACGCTGCCAGCAAATAGGTCAGGGCATTGAGGGCGAACACCGTCGCGAACCCAAACCCCGCCACCAGCAACCCCGACACCAGACTGCCGCCGACCATCGCTGCGGATGAGGCCGAGGTCATCCAGGCGTTGGCCTTGAGCAATTGCTGCTCGGGGATCAAACGCGGTAACTGACTGTTCAGGCCGATGGCGAACATCGAATTGCCCAGGCCGAGGCCAAAGGCAATGAACGGCAGCAGCCATGCCTGCTGATTCGCCGGTGTGATCAAAAGCAGCCCCAGCAGCACGGCGCGCAACAAATCGAAAGCAATCAGCGGCGCGCGACCCTGCCAGCGTCGGTAAAACCACGTGCCGATCAGGCTGGCGAAAATCCCGCCCCCGACACGACTGGCCAAAAAAATGCCGACGCTCATGGCGCTGTTGCTCAGCAGGTAGACATAGGTGGCGAGCGCGACCATGTTGAGGAACGCGCCAAAATCGGAGATCAGCCGGGCACTGACGATCAAGTAGGTGTTGCGCGAGGTGGTCACATTCAGTCCTTGAGTGTGCGAAGGTCGGTCAGATTCCCATACAACTTTCAGCAACACCACAAACCCCTGTAGGAGTGAGCCTGCTCGCGATAGCGGTGTATCAATCAACACTGTATTAGCTGATACACCGCTATCGCGAGCAGGCTCACTCCTACAGGGATCGGTGGTGTTTACCAATGGCGCAGGTACAAAAAACCCGGCCAAAGCCGGGTTTCCCGTCAAGCGATCACTGCATCCACGGTGGTGGAGGCGGTTCGTCGGACTTGCCTTTCGGCGCATCGTCCGCCGCGCGAATGGCCTGCTTGCGTTCCTCGTCGAGACGCGCCGCTTCGATTTCGCGCAGCACACCGCCGACATCGGCCAGGTCGTCCGGCTCGTCGAACTCACCAGTCAGCACACTGTTCGGGTGCAAAGTGCCGGCTTCGTACAACGCCCACATTTCCTTGGCGTACCTGGTCGCCTTCAACTCCGGCGCGAAACGCCCGAAGTACGCAGCCATGTTGCCGACGTCACGCTCGAGCATGCTGAACGCGTGGTTGTTGCCCGCCGCGTCGACCGCTTGCGGCAGGTCGATGATGACCGGGCCGGTGGGTGTCAGCAGCACGTTGAACTCGGAGAGGTCACCGTGCACCAGACCGGTACACAACATCAGCACGATCTGCGAAATCAGGAAGGCGTGATACTCGCGCGCCTGATCCGGTTCCAGCACCACGTCGTTCAGACGCGGGGCGGCGTCGCCGTATTCGTCAGCCACCAGCTCCATCAACAGCACGCCGTCGAGGAAGTCATACGGTTTGGGCACTCGCACACCGGCACCGGCCAGACGGAACAGCGCCGCCACTTCGGCGTTCTGCCAGGCATCTTCGGTCTCTTTGCGACCGAACTTCGAACCCTTCGCCATGGCCCGGGCCTGACGGCTGTTGCGAACCTTGCGGCCTTCCTGATACTCGGCCGCCTGGCGGAAACTGCGTTTATTCGCCTCCTTGTAGACCTTGGCGCAACGTAACTGATTGCCGCAGCGCACTACATAAACAGCTGCCTCTTTGCCACTCATCAGTGGGCGCAGCACTTCGTCGACCAGACCGTCCTCGATCAGGGGTTCAATGCGTTTTGGAGTCTTCATCAGCTTTTATTGTGGGTCCTTTATTACCAAACACGCGAATGTCACTCGTTATACGGCAATCCTCGCCCGACGGGGAGGGGTTGCCGACCTGTGAACCATGAGGATGCACACACTGTGCCGGATCAAACGCGGTCAAGCCGCAGCGACCGATACGAATCATAGCCGAGACCGTGACATTGATTGGTATCGGCCGGCAAGGGCATTTGCGACAGAATCTGACATTGCCGATGCACCGAAACTCTGTGGGAGCGAGCCTGCTCGCGAAAGCGGTGTGTCAGAAGGAGTGATGGCGACTGACACGGCCTCTTCGCGAGCAGGCTCGCTCCCACATTGAAACAGTGCTTAACGTTCGATGATGGCGGTGACGCCCTGCCCGCCCGCCGCACAGATCGAGATCAACCCCCGGCCCTGGCCAGCCGCATCCAGCAGTTTCGCCAGATTAGCGACAATCCGCCCGCCCGTTGCGGCAAACGGATGCCCCGCCGCCAGCGAACTGCCCTTCACGTTAAGCCGGCTTCGGTCAATCGAACCCAGCGGCGTGTCGAGGCCCAAACGGGTTTTGCAGTATTCCGGATCCTCCCAGGCTTTCAGCGTGCACAACACCTGCGCAGCGAACGCTTCGTGAATTTCGTAATAGTCAAAATCCTGCAAGGTCAGCCCGTTGCGCGCCAGCAAGCGTGGCACGGCGTAAACCGGCGCCATGAGCAAGCCTTCAGCGCCGTTGACGAAATCTACCGCTGCCGCCTCGCCGTCACGCAGATAAGCCAGGATCGGCAGGCCACGCTCTCTGGCCCACTCTTCACTGCCCAGCAACACCACGGAAGCACCATCGGTGAGCGGCGTGGAGTTGCCCGCCGTCAGCGTGCCCCCGGCGCTTTTCTCGAACGCAGGTTTCAGCGTGGCGAGCTTTTCCAGAGTCAGGTCCGGGCGCAGATTGTTGTCGCGGGTCAGGCCCAGAAACGGTGTCATCAGATCGTTGTGCCAGCCCTCGCTGTAAGACGCGGCGAGTTTGTGGTGGCTTTCAAAAGCCAGCTGATCCTGTTCTCCTCTGGGGATATTCCAGGTCTGCGCCATCAATTCACAGTGCTGCCCCATCGACAGGCCTGTGCGCGGTTCGCCGATGCGCGGAAAGTCGGGAATCAGATGCCGGGGCCGCAATTGCAAAAATGTTTTCAGCTTGGCGCCCATGCTTTTGGCGTTGTTGGCTTGCAGAAGGATCTTACGCAAGCCTTCGCTGACGCTGATCGGCGCATCCGAGGTGGTGTCGACGCCGCCGGCGATGCCGCAGTCGATCTGGCCGAGGGCAATCTTGTTGGCCACCAGCAACGCCGCTTCCAGGCCAGTGCCGCAGGCTTGCTGGATGTCGTAGGCCGGCGTGGCCGGAGACAGGCGCGAGCCGAGTACGCATTCGCGGGTCAGGTTCATATCCCGTGACAATTTAAGCACCGCCCCCGCCACCACTTCACCGATGCGCAGGCCATGCAGGTTGTAGCGTTCGATCAAACCTTCGAGCGCGGCGGTGAGCATCGCCTGATTGCTCGCCGTGGCGTAAGGTCCATTGGAACGGGCGAAAGGGATGCGGTTACCGCCGATGATCGCGACGCGGCGCAGCTGGGTCATGGATAACTCCTGTTCCAAATGTCGAATTTGATGCGCCCCCTGTGGGAGCGAGCCTGCTCGCGAAAAGGCCGGTACATCCGGCATCGCTGGTGGCTGATGCCGAGCTTTCGCGAGCAGGCTCGCTCCCACAGTAGCGCGTTCCTCTGCGAGACCTGCTAAACCTGAATGTTCAAGCGTAGGCCTTATTGCACCGATCGAACGATTGATTGCCGTGGGCAGTCCACACTTTGAACCCCAACCTCTGGAGCGCGTTCCATGTCTGACCGCTATATCGACTTCGCCAACTCATCCTTCGGCCATCGTCTGGTCGGGGCCCTGGGCCTGCCGTCGCCGGTGCGGCTGGAGCGCTGGCAGGCCGGACGCCTGCGGCCGATTGAAGGTGCCCTGCTGATCGGTGGCGGGCCGTTGGCTGAGCGGGTCAGCGCGCTGGCCAGCCGGCTGACCGATGCGATCTACAGCTACGGCACCGAACCGTCGATGGCGACAGCGTGGATTCCCGGGCACGGCCCGAAGCTGAAGGCGGTGGTGTTCGATGCCAGCGACTTGCAGCACACCGATCAGCTCAAGCAGTTGCGTGAATTTTTCCAGCCGCTGATGAAGAATCTGGAGCACAGCGCGCATCTGCTGATTCTCGGCCGCGCGCCGGAAACTCTGCGCGATCCGTTCGCCGCCAGTGCGCAACGAGCACTCGAAGGCTTCTCGCGTTCGCTGGCCAAGGAACTGCGTAGCGGCGCCACATTGCAGCTGATTTATGTCGGCGACGGGGCCGAGGACCAACTGGAAGGCCCGCTGCGGTTTTTCCTCTCGCCGAAAAGCGCATTCGTCTCCGGGCAGGTGATTCGCCTGAGCGCCTGCGCCACCCAAGTGAGCGACTGGACCCGACCGCTGGCCGGGCGCAAGGCACTGGTCACAGGCGCTGCGCGCGGGATCGGCGCATCGATTGCCGAAACCCTTGCGCGCGATGGTGCCGAGGTCATTCTGCTCGACGTGCCGCCCGCCAAGTCTGACCTCGAAGCCCTGGCTGCGCGCCTCGGTGGCCGCGCGATCACCCTCGACATTTGCGCCGATGACGCCGCCACGCAGTTGATCGATCAACTGCCCGACGGGCTAGACATTCTGGTGCACAACGCCGGCATCACCCGTGACAAAACCCTGGCCAACATGACCCCGGAATTCTGGGACGCGGTGCTGGCCGTCAATCTCAACGCCCCGCAAGTGCTGACCAAGGCCCTGCTCGACAGCGGCACCTTGCGCGACAACGCGCGGGTCATCCTGCTGGCCTCGATCAGTGGCATCGCCGGCAACCGCGGGCAGACCAACTACGCCGCAAGCAAGGCCGGCTTGATCGGCCTGGCCCAGGCGTGGGCGCCGACCTTGCTGGACCGCGGCATCAGCATCAACGCCGTGGCCCCGGGCTTCATCGAAACGCAAATGACCGCGCACATTCCGTTCGGCCTGCGCGAGGCCGGGCGGCGCATGAGTTCGCTGGGCCAGGGCGGCTTGCCGCAAGACGTCGCCGAAGCGGTGGCCTGGCTGGCTCAACCGGGCAGCGGCGCATTCACCGGGCAAGCGCTGCGGGTGTGTGGACAAAGCGTGCTGGGGGCTTAGGCATGAGTATTCAATGGCACACGCTGGACCGCGAACCGAGTCTGCCGGGGTTGTACACACGGGCCGCGACACGCCGCAAGATCACCGGCACGCAGCTGCCCGACAGCGGCTTGCGTTGCTGGGTCGATATCGACGCTAAACGACTGGCGGCGTATCGCAAGGTCTGCGGCTTCGCCGATGACGGCCTGCTGCCGCCGACCTATCCGCATGTCCTCGCCTTCGCCTTGCAGATGCAATTGCTCACGGCCAAAGACTTTCCGTTTCCGCTGCTTGGGCTGATTCACCTGAGCAACCGCATCCGCGTGTTGCGGCCAATGGGCGGCATCAGTCGCGCGCAAGTCAGCGTGCAGGTGCACAACCTGCAGCCACATCCCAAAGGGGCGACGTTCGATCTGCTCACTACGCTGGACGATCAGCTCGGGCCGTTATGGGAAGCAGACAGCCGGATGCTCTGTCGCGGTGTGAAACTTGAGGCCGAGACGCCTGCCCAGGACTGGGAGCCGTCGCAGGACCTGCTGGACGTGGCGCACTGGGCCGCGCCGGCAGACATCGGTCGTCAATATGCGAAAGTCTCCGGCGACTACAACCCGATCCACCTGAGTGCCGCGAGCGCAAAGCTGTTCGGCTTTCCCACCGCGATCGCCCATGGCTTGTGGAACAAAGCGCGTACCGTCGCGGCACTCGCCGATCATCTGCCCAAAGCCAATCTGGAGATCGCTGTGCACTTTCGCAAACCGGTGCGACTGCCCAGCGAAGTAACATTGCTGACCAGCGCGGCGGGGTCCAGCGGTGAGTTGCGTTTGATCGGCGTCGGCGACCTGGAGCATATGGTCGGTCAGTGGCAACCGATCGCCCGAACTTTCGAGGCCAGAGAAACCCGTTAATTGTGTATATATCACTTAAGTTTTTCCTCGACCTGCCCGCGCTTTTGCAAAATTCCGAGCCTTGAATTTCAAGGCTTTTTTTTGCCCGTTTATCACCTGGGCATTAGTCCTTCGGCATTGCGCCGGGCCCTCTATATAAACGGGTTAATACCAACTTGAGAATGGTGCAAAACCTGCCATCGCCTGAGATTACAGCCACGGACGAGGCATCGCCGACGACAGATCGGCGGGCCATCGAAGGCAACGTAACGTTGTGACAGGTGCAGGAATCTCAATCATGAAAACTCAAGTGATGTGGTCCAAATCAGCAATCGCTCTGGCCTTGATTCTTTCTGTCGGCCTCGCCGGCTGCAGCAGCGGCGGTGGCGGCCATCGCAGCACCCCGAGCAGCTCGACCGCCGACGGCACGGCGGGCACCGGAGGTACTGGTGGTACCGATGGTTCCGGTGGAACAACAGGGGGTGATACCGCAGGCACTGGCGGAACCGGGGGCACTGGCGGAACTGGCGGTGGCACCGGGGGGACTGGCGGCGGCACCGATCCGACCAATCCAACCAACCCGACAGACCCGACCGATCCAACCAACCCGACCAATCCGACCGCCCCTTCGCTGGTCACCACCACGCTGGTGCAGGACGTCGGCAAAACCGTCAGCGGTGTCGGTGATGGCGTCGGCCAGATCGGTGATTCCCTGAGCACCGTCCCGGTGGTGGGCGGCGTCGTACAAAGCGCGGCCAACACAGCCGGTAACGTCGTCAGCACACTCGGCGATGGCGTCACCAACGGCATCGGCAAACTGGCCACAGACCCTAAAGGTCTGACCACTACCGTGGCTTCGGTCGGCGGCGTGGTTTCGGATGTCGGCGACGGCGTGCCCGACCTCAGCGGCAAGCTGGCGACGGCTACCGGCAGCGTTCCGGTGGTCGGTGGCGTGGTCACCAGAGTCGCGCCGGTACTCGATGGTGTCGGCGTCAAAGTCACCATGCTTGGCGATACCCTCAACACCACCCTCAGCAACGGCCCGACCAGCCAGTTGACGAACAAGGTCGGCAGCGGGCTGGTGCCGGTGATTGCCATGGTCGAAAGCACCACCGACAAACTCGGCGATGCCACAGGCCTGGGTGATCCGCTCAAAGGGGTGATTTCGAAAGTCGGCGGCACCGTGAACGGCCTCGGCGGCAAGGTCACCGTGGCCGGCAACGGCAATGCCCTGACCAACACCCTCGGCGGCGCGCTGGCCAATACCGGCACCGCGGTCGGCAAAGCGGGCGGTCTGGTGTCCAACGGCACTGGCTCCGGCACTGGCGGAATTGGCGGCGGTCTCGGTGGCACCGGCCTGCTGCAAACCGTCGGCGGCGCGGTGGTCAACGTCGGCAGCGGCCTGAATGCCGGCAGCACCAGCGGCGTGGTCAGTGCCGGCGGCGTCACCGCTGGCGGCCTGGGCAACACCATCGCCTCCCTCAACACCGTACTCGGCGGCTCGGGTACGCCGATCACTGCAACCACTTCGCCATTGGCAACCGTGGGTGCCGCTCTCGGTGCCGGCCTGAATCCGGTGACCAGCGCAGTGACAACCGTGACTCAACAAGTCGGCGCCGCGACCGGTCTCGGCACGCCCGTCGCAGGCCTCACAGGTCAAGTGGGCGGAGCGGTCAGCAGCCTCGGCGGCGCCATTGCCGCCACGAACAACCCGGTCACCACTGCGGTTGGAGGTCTGGTCACGAACGTCGGGGGCACCGTGGCGGCGGTCGGTGGCCTGGTCAACAGCGGCACTGCCACTGGCGGTACAACCGGCGGTCTGGGCGGTGTGCTCGGCGGCCTGACCGGCGCGCTGGGTGGAACTCAACGCTAAATTGCACCTGGCCGATTCGACGGCCTTACCTACAGCGCCTACGCTTGGTTGAGGGCGGAAGATTCCCACGAGTCTTCCGCCTTTTTTCTTAGGAAAAGTCAGCCCAATGCTGTGCCCTGACCATGGAGTGTCCTATGCGCGTACTGGCATCCCTGCTGTGCCTGAGCCTCAGTTCCGCTGCCCTCGCCGACACCTTGCCCAGCTTCCTCAACAGCAACGAAACCACCCGCAACCTGCCCGTACCCAACCTGCCCGCCGACGCCTATCGCCCGAGTGCGGCGCCGCTACAAGTGCCGGACCCCGGCGCGACCGCCGCGCAGCCCTTGCTGTTGGAGACCAAGGTCAATCTCAAGACCGTGCAGATCGAAGGCGGCACGATCTATCCGCTCAATGAACTGGCCGAAGTCTACAAACCCCTGATCGGTCGCCAGGCCAGCCTCGCCGACCTGATCGAAGCCACGCGCAACATCACCCGCCGCTATCAGCAGGACGGCTACCTGTTGTCCTACGCGTTTTTGCCACAACAGCACTTCGACGACGGCGTGGCCCGCGTGGTGCTGGTGGAAGGCTACGTGCGCGATATCCAGATGCAGGGCGATGTCGGCCGGGTCAAAGGCCTGCTCGATAAACTCGCGGCGAAAATCCAGGCCGAACGCCCACTGACCCGCAAGACATTCGAGCGCTATACCACGCTGATGAGCCGCATCCCCGGCGTGACGCTGCAAGCGCAAGTGCCGCCACCGGGCACCACCGACGGCGCCACCACTCTGGTCGCCCAGGCCAGCCGCAAACCGTTCACCAGCACCCTGAGCACCACCGAAGACAACCGCAACGGCCCGCAGGCATTGCTCGGGATCAGCAGCAATTCGCAGACTTCAATGGGCGAGCAACTGACCCTCAGTGGCCTGTTCCCGCCGGGAGATGACAAAGAGCATTACTACCGTCTCGACTACAGCCAGTTCCTCGACGCCGAGGGCACGCAACTCAACGTCTCGGCCTCACGTTACCGCGCCGATCCCGACACTGAAGTGCTGGTGGGCGGTGGCGGACGCCTGAGTACCCACCGCGAAAACGATCGCTACTCGATCGGCTTCAGCATGCCTCTGATCGCCTCCGCCAACGAACTGCTGACCGCCGGCTCACGCCTGTATGCGGTTGATGACAAGACACGCTACGACGGCATCAACTTTCCCTTCAGCACCGAGTTGCGCACGGACGTCCGCGCCCTGGCCTTCGAAGGCGACTGGCGCAAGGCTGACGCCCGGCAGTTGCGCATCCTCAGCGCTGGCGTGTACCAGGGCTTCGACAGCCTCGGTGCGCACACCAACTACGACGACATCGACCTGGATTTTTTCCGCGTGCGCCTGTCCGGCGTGCAGAGCGACAAGTTCCTCGACAACTGGCAAGGCGTGCTGTCAGCAGCGTTGTACTGGAGCGACGACACCTTGCCAGACAGCGAACGAGCGGTGTTCGGCGGGCAAAACTTCGGCCGCGGCTACCCGGACGACCAGGCTTCGGGCGACAAGGGTTGGGGCGTGGCCTACGAGGTCAACTACAGTTTCAACCGCGACGGCAATTGGCTGCGCATCCTGCAACCCTACGTGGTGCTCGACCGCTCGCGCAGCTGGTTCAACCAACTGCCGGTGCAGGCCAACAACCTGTCCTCAACCGCCGTCGGCCTGAGGTTCGGCGATGCCAAGTACTACAACGTCGCGCTGGAAGTGGCGAAGGCCATGTCGGATGAAGCGTTGGACACGTTCAATCGCAAGCCGCGGTACAGCATCAGTTTCAGTTATCAATTGTAGGTACTGTCGGAGGGACTGAGGAAGCGGTGTACTCAACTCCTGAAACACCGCAAAACCCTGTGGGAGCTGGCTTGCCAGCGAAAGCGTCCATTCAGCAAACACTAATTGCGCTGACAGGCCGCCATCGCTGGCAAGCCAGTTCCACAGGATTGATGTACATCTGGGAGAGATCGGTTGGCTGTCAGGCCGCCATCGCGAGCAGGCTCACTCCTACAGTTTTGATCGTGTGCATCCTGCAAGAAACAGGTCGGCTGTGAGGCCGTATTCGCGAGCAGGCTCGCTCCCACAGGGGAGTGGTGTGCATCTGGAAGACTCAGGTCGGCTGTCAGGCCGCCATCGCGAGCAGGCTCACTCCTACAGTTTTGATCGTGTGCATCCAGCAAGAAACAGGTCGGCTGTCAGGCCGCCTTCGCGAGCAGGCTCGCTCCCACAGGGGAGTGGTGTGCATCTGGAAGATTCAGGTCGGCTGTCAGGCCGCCATCGCGAGCAGGCTCACTCCTACAGTTTTGAGCGTGTGCATCCAGCAAGAAACAGGTCGGCTGTCAGGCCGCTTTCGCGAGCAGGCTCGCTCCCACAGAAAAGCAACGCAGCGCAGCTGCCCGCGGCGAAGCCGCCCCACTCAACAATGAGCGTTAGCTCGAGTAACGCTCTTGATCTTGATGCACAGCGCCCGTCGGAAGGCTGAGTGGAGGGATTGATCCGGGCGTGGGAGCGCAGCGACCGTTTGGCGCAGCCAAACACAGCGAGAGGAGGTGCAGCGAAGCAAACCGGAGACGCTGCGCCCGGATCGGTCCCGCAGCGAAGGAACCCGAGCCTGCGAGGGCCGAACGCAGGAGCAAGCCTTTTTGGGTACTTTTTCGGCGTCTGGAAAAAGTGCCTCGCCGTAAGGGCGAAACCGCCAGCCGCAGCCCCAAAAAAAACGGATATTCACCCAAAACCCCAACAACACGGTCAGCCCAAAGGCCGCCGAGTCCACCCGGCCTGAACCCGAGGCTTGGGAAACAGATTATCCAGAGTCTCCAACAACCGCACGTGATAAATCGGCTTGCGAAAAAGATCCAGCACCTGCAACCGCAACATGTCGCTGACAGCCTCCATATCCGCATGCCCCGACATCACAATCACCGGCAAATGCTCGCGCGACGTGTGCTCGCGCAAGCGCCTGATCAACGACAGGCCCGACTCCTCCGGCATGCGCAAATCAGTAATCACCAACGCAATATCCGGATGCCGGGTCAGCAGATGCAACGCCAGCTTCACCGACGTCGCGGTATGACACACAAACCCCTCACCCTCCAGCAACT
Source organism: Pseudomonas sp. SWRI111 (assembly GCF_014268555.1). Taxonomy (NCBI): domain Bacteria; kingdom Pseudomonadati; phylum Pseudomonadota; class Gammaproteobacteria; order Pseudomonadales; family Pseudomonadaceae; genus Pseudomonas; species Pseudomonas sp. SWRI111. Next base: position 40,785 of record NZ_JABWQQ010000007.1, read on the forward strand.
CAGCCAACTCCAGCAACGCGTCCTCTTCATCGTCAACCAGAAGCAACTGCTGGCGCGGCAGCGAGCGAGAATTCATGGGCAACCCCTGAACACTGAAAGTAACCCCAAGTGTAGCGCGCCATCGACCAGGCGCGAGCGCCAGCCGCGTCAGGGTGTCTGCACCGGCGCCGTCTGCGCGGTGCCGCCGAGAGACACCAGCACGCTGTTGAAGATATCGAAAACCTTGGTACCCAGCGGCGTAATGAACACCACAACCACCACCGCCACCATGGCGACGACAATTGCATATTCAATGGCCGAAGCCGCTTCGGTACTCACCAGAAACATGCGCCAGCGCGCGATCAGGTATTCAAGGAGCATAAGATTTCTCCTTTGCGCCAGTGGACCGCCGGATACCGGAAATCCAATGACCTCGACAATGCCTGCGCGGGCCTTGTATCACTGGCTGCTCAGGCATCGAAAAAGAACGGGAAACCTCGTGTCACGTCGTAGGCCTGACCTCGGCGGTTCCACCGAGTTCGGTCAGAATGGCGTTGAAAATCGCCAGGACCTTAGCGCCAATGGGCGTTACAAACACCACAACCACCACGGCCACCATCGCCGCAACGATTGCGTATTCAATAGCCGACGCAGCTTCTTCGCTTTTGCAGAAAGTCCGGGTCCGGGCCATCAGATAATCGAAAGTCATACCAAACATAGCTCCACTCCTTCGCGCCTCTGGCGCCGACAACACTACCGCGGCAAGGTTCCACCGTGCTGCTTGAGCATTGTCAACAAACCCCGTCCCAACAACTGTAAGAACGGATTAGTCACAAAGCATTAATCCCACCGTTTCGGCGACGTTTCCTGCTGTTAATTGGCCAAGCCCCATACTTTGGTGGGTTATTTGCCTGTCATTAATGGCGCTTTTGCTTGGATCAGCTAGCTTGGAAATAGCGAAATAGTTGCATGTTCATAGCTGCCGAATCAGTACTCCTCTCGCGAACAAAATGCAGTTGGGTTGTGCAGCAGGAAAGGGAGAGCCGTCATGAACAGTCGCATCACCTTGGGCCTTGCCGCGCTGCTGCTGCTCGGTGCTGTTTTCGTCGGTTACTGGGGACTGGTCCTCAGCCGCCAACCGGCCCCTGTCGCCGAGGTGCCCGCAGCGCCAGCCGTCGTCCTTGAAAAAACTGTCGCGATTGCCGAAGACCAGACCCGCCAGGCCGTAGTCGTGCTGCTGCACGATGTGCCGCCCTTTACCCCGCTGACCGGCGCCGATGTGGCCGTGGAAAAACTGCGCAGCGCACCGGCCGGCAGCCTCGCCAGCGTCGACCAAGCCATCGGGCGTACACCCTGGCGCCACCTGCGCGCCGGCACCTGGCTCAACGAGGAAAGTTTTCAGGCCGGCGGCGCCTTGGCGCGGATGATTCACAGCGACGAACGCGCCTTGACCGTGGCCGTCGACGAAGTGATCGGCGCCGCCGGACAACTGCTGCCGGGCGACTACGTGGATGTACTGCTCTACCTGCGTGAGGATGCGAGCAACCTGCAGCAGTCGGCACAAATCGTGGTCCCGGCCCTGCGCGTGCTCGGCGTCGGTGATCAGTACGGCTTGACCAACGACGGCCAGCCGGCCTCCCCGGCCTTGAACGCCGAGGAAAAAATCAAACAGGATCAACGCCGGGTTGCCGCGCGCACCGTGGTGCTGGCGGTGCCGGAAAAACTCCTCAGCCGCCTGATGCTGGCGACCCAGGTCGGCACGTTACGCCTGGCCGTGCGCAGCAGCGAAGAGCAGCGCCTGGCCAAATACTGGGCCGGCGAAAGCCAGTCTCCCGGGCAGTTCGACAAAGCCAACAGCCAACTCTTCCAGTTCACCCAACTGGCCTTGGCCGGCGCGCAGAAAACACCGTCCAGCGCTACTTCCAGCGCTGCACCCAGGCCTGCGGTGGAGATCATTCGCGGCAACCAGCTCAGCCAGCAAACCCCATGACGGCGCAAGGATTCAAGTGCATGCAGAGTCGACTCAGACCGACCGTGAAATCTGTACTTCGGGCCTTGTTGCTGCTGGGACTGTCGATGGACGTCGCGCTCGCGGCGGTCGGCAATTGCGCGGCGCTCAGACAACTGCCTTCCGTCATCGAGATCGGCGAGGGCTTTCAGCAGGATATGCAGTCGCCGGTGGCGATCACTCGTCTGGCGATCGGTGATCCGAAAATTGCCGACGTGCACGCCAACGGCAGCGCGTCCTTTCTGCTCACCGGCGTCGGTCCGGGAGCAACCAGCCTGATGGTCTGGACGGCGTGCTCGGCGCAGCCGCAACAGGCCATGGTATTTGTCCAGGGCGCCGCCACCAGCGCCCTGACCAGCCGCGTACCGTCGGACGATCCGAGCCTGCCGTCCCAGGTGCAGACCGACATTCGCTTCGTCGAAGTCAGCCGCACCAAACTCAAGGAAGCCACCGCGTCGCTGATCGGCACCCGCGGCAATTTCCTCTTCGGCTCGCCCGGCACGCTGCCGCCTGTCGACGGCGTGCCGCAGCCGCGCCTGCCTGTGGACAACTCGTTGTTCAACTTCTCGTGGATCGGCGGCAAGACCATGGCGATCATCAATGCCCTGGAAACCAGCGGCTTCGCCTACACCTTGGCGCGGCCCAGTCTGGTGGCGCTGAACGGGCAGAGCGCAAGTTTTCTCGCGGGAGGTGAAATTCCGATTCCGGTGCCCAGTTCCGGCAGCGACAGTGTGTCGATCGAGTACAAGGAATTCGGCATCCGCCTGACCCTCACGCCAACCATCATCGGCCGTGACCGCATCTCTCTGAAGGTCGCCCCGGAAGTCAGCGAACTGGATTTTGCCAATGCGGTGAACATTGCCGGCACCACGGTGCCGGCGCTGACCATCCGCCGCACCGACACCAGCGTGTCGCTGGGCGATGGCGAAAGCTTCGTCATCAGCGGCTTGATCAGCACCACCAACAGCTCGCAGGTGAACAAGTTTCCCGGCCTGGGCGACATTCCGGTGCTGGGTGCGTTTTTCAAGGGGTCGCAAATCAAGCGCGAAGAACGTGAACTGTTGATGATCGTCACTCCGCATCTGGTGCACCCGCTGGCCGCCGATGCGCAACTGCCGTCGTTACCGGGGGAAAAACTGCGTAACTACGACCCCAACTTCTACCGCATGTTTTTCCTCGAAAACGGTAATTTCGACAAGCGCAGCGGGTTGTCCCAATGAACCAGAACCTGAGCCAGACCTTCCTCGCCATCACCCGCAACAGCACCGATCTGGAGTGGCTGCAAAGTGCCCTCGCGCCGCTGGGCCAAGTGGTCAGCGCCGGTGCCGGCAGCCTTGACGAACTGCTGGCGCTGGTCGATGTGACGTTCGCCCATTTGGTCTTCGTCGGTCTCGACCGCGAGCATATCGTGGCCCAGAGCGCGCTGATCGAAGGTGCGCTGGAAGCCAAGCCGATGCTGGCGATCGTCGCTCTGGGCGACGGCATGGACAATCAGCTTGTGCTGAACGCGATGCGCGCCGGCGCGCGGGATTTTGTCGCCTACGGCTCACGTTCCAGTGAGGTCGCCGGGCTGGTGCGGCGTCTGAGCAAAAGGTTGCCGGCGGTCGCGCCGAACGCGCAGTTGGGTGGCCTCACCGTCCTGTACGGAGTGCAGAGCAGCTCGGACGGCGCCTTGCTCGCCAATCACATGGCGATGGTGGTCCAGCAAAGCGGCCAGCAAACGCTGCTGCTCGATCTCGGCCTGCCCCGCGGCGACAGTCTCGCGCTGCTGGGCCTGGAAAGTTCGTTTCACTTCGGCGATGCCTTGCGCCACTTGCGCCGCCTCGACGCCACGCTGATCGACAGCGCTTTTACCAGCGCCGACAACGGCCTGCGCATCCTCGCCTACGCGAGCACCGACGAGCCGCTGGAGACCACCAGTGCCGCCGAGCTGTACATGCTGCTCAGCGCCCTGCGCCAGCACTTTCAGCACATCGTGGTGAACCTCACCGGGCAAGCGGACAGCGAAGCGTTGCGCACCTTCGTCAGCCACTGCGACAAGCTGCTGTGGTACACCGATCAGAACGTACTCAACTGTCGGCGCAACCTCGCGGTGCTCAACCTGTGGCGCGAAAAAGGCATGAAGCTCGAGCACGGGCGACTGCTGATCGACCGCTATCTGAGCCACGTCGCCCCCGATTCAGAAACCCTCGGCAAGACCTTTAATCTGGAGGTATTTGCGGTGCTCGCCTTCAATCCGGAAGTGCGCCTGAACGCAAAAAACCAGGGCGTGAGCCTGTTCGAACTGGCCCCGCGGGAAAAACTCACCCAGAGCCTGCGCACCCTCGGCGAACGCCTGGCCAAACGCTCCGAAGGCTTGAGCAAACCGAAGGTGACCTGGTTCGATCGTCTGCGAGGCAACTCATGAGCGCAGAAAAACTGTTTGGCTCGACGCCGCGCGGTGCGATCGGCAACACCGATCACGAGGGCCTGAAGCTGGTTCTGCATCGCTACATCATCGACGCCATCGAAGAGTCGGGGAAAAACCTGCTGGAAGGCGCGCGCCCGCAACTGGCGCACTTCGTCACCGACAAGGTCGCCGAATACATCGCCCGCCTCCACCTGGCGATCTCCCGCTACGAAATGGAGCGACTGGGCGAGGAAATCGTCGACGAACTCACCGGTTTCGGCCCGCTGGAAGTGTTGCTGCGCGACCCGTCGGTGACGGAAATTCTGGTCAACGGTCCGCACCGGGTGTTCATCGAGCGCGACGGCGTGCTGCACCAGAGCGACCTGCGCTTTATCGATGCGCACCACGTCGAGCGGGTCATGCAGCGCATCCTCGCGCCGCTGGGACGGCGCCTCGATGAATCTTCGCCGATGGTCGACGCGCGCCTGCCCGACGGTAGCCGGGTCAACGCGATCATCCCGCCGATTGCCCTGGACGGGCCGTGCCTGTCGATTCGCAAGTTTCGCAAGGACATGCTCAAAAGCACCGACCTGATGGCCATGCAGACCATCGATCTGGCGATCTTCGAGTTTCTGCAGGACGCCGTTGGCAAGCGCTGCAACATTTTAATCAGCGGCGGCACCGGTACCGGCAAGACCACGTTGCTGAATATTCTCAGCCAGTTGATCAATCCTCACGAGCGTCTGGTCACCATCGAAGACGTCGCCGAACTGCAACTGGGCCACCCTCACGTCGTGCGCCTGGAAACCCGTCCGCCGAATGCCGAAGGCCACGGCGAAGTGAAGGCCAGCGACCTGATCCGCAACGCCCTGCGCATGCGTCCCGACCGGATCATCCTCGGCGAAATCCGCGGCGTCGAAGTCGTCGATGTGCTCACGGCCATGAACACCGGCCATGACGGCTCGATGAGCACCGTGCACGCCAACAATGCCCAGGATGCCTTGCTGCGCCTGGAAACCCTGGTCGGCCTGACCGGACGCTCGATCGCCGAACGCACCCTGCGCCAGATGATCTGCGCCGCCCTCGATGTGATCATCCAGTTGACGCGCATGCCCGACGGCCGCCGCTGCGTCAGCGAAGTGGTGGAAGTGGTCGGCATCCGCGAAGACGTCTACGTCACCAACACCCTGTTCCGCCTCGACCGCCGCACGGGTTTCGGCTTCCTGCGCGAAGCGGTCAATCCGGCCGGCGCCAAGTTGCGCCAAGACACCCACCTGGGCTGACGACAAGGAGCTCGCAGATGCTGGGACCGCTTGTACTGATCGCCCTTTGCCTGGTCTTGCTCGGGCTGTCGATCCATCTCTTTGTGCAGGGTCTGCGCAAGACGGCGACGGAAAAAGTCCTCAGCCGACTGGCCGCCGGTCAACCGCAACTGAACGGCGAACAGCCCAAGCGGGTCGGCCTTGAACGGATGTTTTTGCGCGCCGGCCTTGGGCGCCCGAGCGAGCGTTTGGGTGTGTGGCTGAGCCTGTGGGCCTTGGCGATGGGCCTGGGGTTTTTAACCGCCAGTTGGGCCGGGCTGCTGATCATGCTCATCGCCCCGCCAGTGGCCTTGCGGGTGTACATCGCCATCCGCTATCAGCGCCGGATCAAACGCATGATCGAGCAACTGCCGCAATTGCTCGACCACACCGTGCGCAGTCTCAAGTCCGGGCGCACCCTCAGTGACGCGGTGCTGGGCGCCATCGAAGCCAGCGAGGACCCGCTGAAAACTGCCATGGGCCGGGTGCAGCGCAACGTGCAACTGGGCGTCAACCTGCCGGATGCGATCAGTGACTTTGCCGAACTCTACGAGCAGGACGAACTGCGCATGTTCGCCCTGGGCCTGAAGGTCAACCACCGCTACGGCGGCAACGCCAGCGAGCTGTTGGAGAACTTGATCAAACTGATCCGCGAACGCGACCAGGGCGCACGCCAACTGCGCGCCCTGACCGGCGAAACACGCATGACCGCCTGGGTGCTGGGTTCGCTGCCGTTGATCCTGGTCAGCTATTTCATGCTGACCAACCCCGGCTACATGCTGGGCATGTGGAACGACTCCGGCGGCCAGACCATGCTGCTCACTGCCGCGAGCTTGCAAGTGTTCGGCAGTCTGGCGCTGTGGCGCATGTTGCGGAGCGTCTGAGATGGTCTGGCTCGCCGCCCTCCTGCTGCTGCTCGGTGCCCTGCTGCTGGCGGGCAATCACTGGCTGACCGAACGCCGCCGCGCCCGTCAGATCAGCCTGCGCCTGCAAGGGCAACTGGTGCGCGAAAACCGCTTCGGCCACTGGCTGCGGGCACTGGGCAACAGCCGCTTCGGCCAGCGTTCGGTGAGCATCGACAGCGAAACCCAGACCCTGCTCAGCCGCCTCGGCTGGCGGCGCGCCAACGAGCGCGCACTGTTCGCCGCCTGCCAGATCGGCACGCCATTACTGGCGCTGGGACTGGCGATCTTTCTGCAAGAAGTGTTTTTCCCCCAGGCAACCCATCGCTGGCTGGCGCCGATGTTCGCCGCCGGGGGCGGCTATTTGCTGCCCAAACGCATACTGGCCTATGCCGCCGCACGCCGGCAGAAAACCATCGCGGTGGAGATTTCCACGTTTATCCCGCTGCTGCGCATCCTTTTCGAATCCGGCATGGCCGTCGAACAAGCCCTGCGCGTGCTCAGCACCGAAGGACACAAACTGCTGCCGGAACTGACCCGCGAACTGCGCCTGTTGCTGACCCGGGTCGACTCGGGCCTGGAACTGGGACAGGAATTGCACAAGACCGCGGTGATGCTCGCCGTCGACGAATTCACCGACACCTGCGTCATCCTCCACCAGTTGATCCACCAGGGCGGCGGTGCCATGAAATCGTTGCTCGCGCTCAAGCAACTGCTGGACGACCGACGCCTGACTCGCTTGCAGGAATACATCTCGAAAATGTCGGCGAAGATGTCGGTAGTGATGATGCTGTTTCTGTTTCCAGCCCTGCTGATCGTACTGGCCGGCCCGGGCTTCACCGCAATCACCCGGGCGTTTGCAAACTGACGCTGGCTCATGGAGAGCGCTTGATGAAACTACTGATAATCGTCGCAAGCCTGTTGCTGCTCGGCGGCTGCGCCACCGATGGCCAGGCACCGTGGACCTCTCTGCTGTCGCCGGCCAGTTGCAGCAAACTGACCTCGGAGCAAGAACTGGCCCTGAACCTGGCGGACGATCTGGCCAACGACGGCAAACTCCACGCCAGCCTCGCCAACCTGCAAAGCCTGCCAGACAACCTCAGCGAAGTACGCCTGCGCAAAGCCAAGGTCTATCGCCTGCTCGGCCGCAGCGAAGCCGAGCCGCTCTACCGCAGCCTGCTCGGCGGCTGCCTGACCGCCCAGGCCGAACACGGCCTGGGCCAACTCTACGCCGCCCGCGGCGACAACGGCCAGGCCCAGGCCCACTTGCAACGCGCCGTACGCCTGGCCCCGACCGACGAAAAAATCCGCAACGACCTGGGCGTGGTCTACCTCAACCAACTGCGCCTGAACGAGGCCCGATTCGAATTCCTCACCGCCATCGAACTCACCCAGGACAATCAATTGGCGACGCTGAACATGGTCACTTTGCTGCTATACCAGAACAACTGGCAGCAAGCCGCCGAAATCGTCAGCCGCTCGAAACTGACCCCCGAACAATTCACCGAAGCCCGGCAACGCGCAGAAAAACTGAAAACCCCAATCAACGCCAAAGCAGCGCCCGGCGATCAAGTCGCAGCCGTCATCGACCCGCTGCCGCCGTCGGTCAAATAAGGAGCCCGCCATGAACACCCTCAAAGGCCTGTGCTACCTCACCCTGCTCACCTTGCCCCTGAACACCCACGCCATCGACGCCGGCCCGGCCTCGGCGCAACAACAGGAAACCGAAGGCTGGCTCCTCCTGCAAAGCCGCAACAAAGCCGCCTCCGCCAACCCCCAAAGCGCCACCGCTACCGAACGCGAACTGGCGATGCAGCGCTGGCTGAAGAAATACCAATACGAAATTCCGGATTTTTATGACCCGGATGCGGGGGGGAAGATCGAGAGCAAGAATTAGTTTTTCGGTGCCTTTGGGGCAGCCTTCGCGAGCAGGCTCACTCCCACAGTGGGGTTGTGGTGGGTCAGGAGGAAATGGGGCGGCTGGCAGGACGCCTTCGCTGGCAAGCCAGCTCCCACAGTCGGATTGGGTGAGTCCTGATGGAGATGAGGCGGCTGGTCGGCCGTCATCGCGAGCAGGCTCGCTCCCACAGTGGGGTTGTGGTGGGTCAGGAGGAAATGGGTCGGCTGGCAGGCCGCCTTCGCTGGCAAGCCAGCTCCCACAGTTGGGATTGGGTGAATCTGATGGAAATGAGGCGGCTGGTCGGACGTCTTCGCGAGCAGGCTCGCTCCCACAGAAAAGCAAAAGCAAAAGCAAAGTCGAAAGCAAAGCATGTTGGCTTCTAACCACTCAACACAATGAGCGTTAGCTCGAGTACCGCTTTTGCTTCTCACCACTCAACACAATGAGCGTTAGCTCAAGTACCGCTTTTGCTTCTCACCACTCAGCACAATGAGCGTTAGCTCGAGTAACGCTCTTGATCTTGATGCACGGCGCCCGTCGGAAGGCTGAGCGGAGGGATTGATCCGGGCGTGGGAGCGCAGCGACCGTACGACGAAGTCGTACACAGCGAGAGGAGGTGCAGCGAAGCAAACCGGAGACGCTGCGCCCGGATCGATCCCGCAGCGAAGGCACCCCGAGCCACAGCGAGGGGCCGCACGTCAGGGCAAAAGGCCTTTGGTTACTTTGGGCCCCCAAAGTCACCCGCCGTAAGGGCGGAACCCTGAGCAGCCGTTACCGCAGCAACGGATATGCCCCCCAAACCCCAAATAACATGGCCGGCCCAAAGGCCGCCAAGTCAATGCGCCGTCACCCGAACCTCACGCACAGAAGCAGCACCGGGCGACAAGGCCAGCGCCAACTGCGTCCGATTATGCATATGCGTCAACCGCAACACCTGCGACACATACAACTTCACCGTGTTCTCGGTAATCCCCAACTCACAGGCAATCTGATAATTGGTCTGCCCCTTGCCCACCAGCCGCGCAACATCAAGCTGGCGCGGCGACAACTGATCGAAGATCGCCGGCATCTGCGCCGCGTCCCCGCCGAGCATGTCACTGACCACCGCCGCCGGCTGACGACGCACCTTGTCCAGATCCTGATAAAGGTCATCAATCGACTCGGACAAGAACTGCAACTTCTGATTCAAATGCCCCAGGTGCAGATTTTTTTGTCGCTCCTGCAGAGCCAGCTCCTGGCGCTTGACCCCTTCAAGCAGCTCATCCAGATCCACCGGCTTCTGGTAGTAATCGGCAATCCCGGCCCGCAACGCCTTGATCACATCCTGCTTGTCGGCTCGCCCGGTGAGCATGATCGCCTCGAACACCCGATGCTGGCCGGCCAGCTTTTGCAACGCCTGGATCAACTGAATGCCGTCCATGTCCGGCATATGCAGATCGCTGAGCACTAGCCCGATCTCCATATCCGCGCTGAAACGCTCGATCGCCTGCTGACTGGAATGACACGGCACGCAACGGTAGCCACTGCTTTCAAGAAATTCACAGAGTTCTTCAACGATCAGCGATTGATCATCGACAACCAGAATTTTTACTGCAGAGATTAGCTTGTTCACGAACCACTCCCTTGCTCGGGCCAAAGCTGACGGTTTCTGCACTTTGGCGGTGTAATCACCTCGTCTGAAGTTAGACGCACTTTCCGACTATGTACATAGGACTAGTGGCAACTGGCGATTAATGGATCCAGGGAAGTGAAAGCAGCACACCGACCAGCACAAAGGGTGCAAATGGCAGCTTTTTTGACGTATGCGGGGCAAGATGACGCAAACGCTGCCTAAGCCCTTGAGACAAATGAAGCCAGACTCTTGGCGCGAGCAGCAGCCAGAGCAGACTCGCGACGCCAGCACCGATAAACGCGCCGAGAATGAACAGACCGTTCGTCGCAAGACCCAGAGCTGTCATTAATTTCACATCGCCGGCGCCCATGCGCCCCATGACGTAACCGGGCAGTGTCAGCGCCAGCGCAATCAGACAAGCCCAGCCGCCCTGCCCCGCGTCAGCGCCAAGCCAGGTGTTGCCGGTCGACAGTAGCCAGACCAGCGCGAAGGCACCTGCGCCGAACGTCCAGGCATTGGAAATTTGCCGTTGCCGGGCGTCTTGCACAGCGCAAAGTGTCAGCCAAATCAGGAGGAAGAAAATCTGCATCCGCTAAAAACCGTCCGTGTTGGCTGAATGATTCTATGCTCAGACTACGCAGTGACTGTCAGGGTAGACGCACGGATGAGAACCGGCTTTCGGAAGTCGCAAAAAGGTGCGGTGGCGATTGAATTCGCTTTGGTGTTCATCATTTTTTTCGCCGTGTTTTACGGTCTGGTCAGCTACAGCCTGCCTTTTGTAATGATGCAATCGTTCAACGAGGCCACCGCTGAAGCGGTGCGCCGCAGCGTCGCGGTGGATCCGACGACACCCAACTACTCGACGGTCGTGGTCAATACCGCCAATGCCGCCCTGACCCAGCGATTGCAATGGCTGCCAACGGCGCTGAATCTGGTGATCGGGGTCGACACCAGCGCGGTCTATGACGCCGCCACCGGCACCTTGACGGTCACGGTGAATTACCCGGTCAGCAAACTCAATCAGGTCATGCCCTTTCTGGTGCTGCCGGGGATCGGCACCGTGCCCAACCTGCCCAGTCACCTGACTGCCGCATCGAGCCTGCAATTTTGACCTCCGGAGACAATCTTTTCGGGCGCCTGCTCAAGCGCGCACCGACCGCCGCCCACGAGTTGCCTGATCCGCTCGGCGCGCCGAGCACCGGTTTGCACCTGTATCTGGACGGCGCGGGTGGCGTCCTGCAAATGGCCGGACCGCTGCGCCACTTGCTGGCGCAGCACCCACCCCACGGCCAGCCGCTGCCGTTGAGTGCGTATCTGCTGGCGCACAGCACGCTGGCCGTTGAGGGACAGCCCCGGGACTGGCAAAGCCAAGTGCTCGACCTCGATTTTTCCAGCCACGGCGAGCAGCCCCTGCACCTGCGCGGTTGGGTACAGCCACTGGGCGAAGGCTGGCTATTGCAATTGATTGACATCGCCGACCTGCTGCGCGAACGCCAACAGTCGCGCCATCGCGAGGCCTGCCAGGCCCTCGCCGCACAGGTCAGCGAGCGCCTGCGCACGTGCAGCCTGACACGCTTGCCGGCGGTGCTTGGCGAACAACTGCAAGCCATCGCGCAACACTGGCACATCCCCTGCCTGGCCGTGGCCTTGCTCGATGAGCAGGGCCAGGGCTGGCAGATACACCAAGCGTTTCACCGCCACGATGCTCCGCAACTATGGCAGGACGGTCAACGCCTGGGCACGGCGCTGGACAGTCTGAACGGCACCGCGCCGCAGCGTTTCGGCGCTCATCATGGTTTGCAGGAGCACACTCGCGTGCAGGCGATCTTCGCCAGCGCCAACGGTTTTGCCGTGCCATACAGCAATGACCAAGGGGTGGTGGCGTGGCTGCTCTGCGGTGTTTACGCCGTCGATCAAGCCGCCCCCTCGCTGACGGACCGGGACTGGCTGTCATTGGCCGGTGCACTGGCCGGCCCGCTGCTCAGCCGCTTGCGCGAGCAGCAGCATCAGCAGTCGATGGAGCGTCTCGAATCCCTGCAAACCCTGCTCGGTACCGGCTGGTGGGAAATCAGCGACGCCAGCGGGATTGCTTTGGCGCCATCGCTGGCCGCCACGCTGCACCTCAACGACGCCAGATTGCCCGTCGAAGACTGGCTCAAGCAGATCCATCCCGCCGATCGCGATGAGTTGCGCAGCCGCTTGCACGCCCTGCAACGGCAAGGAGAAGCGCTGACCTTGTGTGTTCGTCTGCACCACACCGATGCAGGACAACCACCTGCCTGGTACCGCATTCAGGGCCAAGTCAGCGGCACCGGTGAGCATCGGCGTCTGGTGGGCTTCATGCTCGACATCAGCGACATCCAGAACCAGCAACAACTGGCCGCTGCCGCCCACGCTCGGCTGGACAACCTGATCGCCAGTTCGCCGGCGGTGATTTATGTCCAGCGCTATGAGGAAGGCGCCCTGCACCCGGCGTTTTTCAGCGCCAGCCTGCAACCCCTGCTCGGCTGGACGCTGGAAGAGTGCAGGGCGGCCGGCCTGATCGAGCGCGTGCACCCCGAAGACCGCGAGGTGTATTTCGAGCGCAGCCGCCAGTTGCTGCGCGAAGGCTCGGTGCGCACGCGTTACCGGCTGCGTGACCGCCGTGGCGATTATCACTGGTTGCTCGATGAGGCCAGGCTGTTGCGCAACGATCTCGGCCTGCCGGTCGAAGCGGTCGGTCTGTGGCTCGACGTTACCGACGCCACCCTGGCCGCCGAGCAGGTTCGGCTGAGCGAAGAACGCTACCGGATTCTCGTCGAAGACTCGCCCGCGATGATCTGCCGCTACCGCCCGGACCTGACGCTGACCTTTGCCAACCGGCCGCTGGCGACCTATCTGGAATGCACGCCGGAACAGGTGCCGGGCATCGACCTGGGCGGCTGGATGTCCGACGAACAACGCAGCGCATTCGTTCAGCGCCTGGCCTTGCTGACCCCGCAACAGCCGGTGAGCACCGCCGAGATCAGCCTGCAATTGCCTGGCCGTGAGCACGCCTGGTGGGTCTGGTCGGATCGCGGTGTGTTCGATGAAAGCGGGCAGTTGCTTGAAATCCAGGCCGTGGGGCGCGACAACACCGAGGTACGCCGCTCGCAGCAGCAACTCACGCAAAGCGCGAAGATGGCCACGCTCGGCGAAATGGCCACCGGCCTTGCCCATGAAATCAATCAGCCGTTGAACGTGATGCGCATGGCCATCGTCAACGTGCTCAAGCGCCTGAACAACGGCGAGGTGCAACTCGATTACCTGATCGACAAACTCAACCGCATCGACTCCCAGGTGCAGCGCGCCGCCAAGGTGGTGGATCACATGCGGGTGTTCGGCCGACGTTCGGAAATCGAGCAACAGCTGTTCAACCCCGCTTCGGCCATCGAGGGCACGCTGTCGTTGCTGGCCGAAGGCATGCGCGGCAAAGGCGTGGAGCTGCGCATCAGCGCGACCGGCTTCGAGGCTCGGGTGTGCGGTTACGTCGATCAGCTTGAGCAAGTGTTGATCAACCTCATGGTCAACGCTCGCGACGCCCTGCTGGCCAGGCGCGTGAACGATTCCGCGTTCAAGCCATGGATTTCGATCTATGCCGAACGCGACGAGGAGAACGTGCGGCTGTGGGTCGAGGACAATGGCGGCGGCATCGATCCGCGGTTGCTCGAACGGATTTTCGAGCCGTTTTTCACCACCAAACCGATCGGTGTCGGCACGGGCCTGGGGCTGTCGGTGAGTTACGGCATCATCGCCAATATGGGCGGACACCTGAGCGTGTGTAACTCGGTGGAGGGCGCACGGTTTTGCATAGAATTGCCTTTGGCAACAGACGCTCAAATCACCAGATAAGCCTTACCGGTCTGGCCGCAAGTCATGTTGGCGCCGACGTCGACGTCCATCAGGTTGATGCCCATACCGCTGAGCAGGTTGTTCAACAACGGGTCGAGCAAGGGGCTGATCAGCCCGGTGACGACAGGTAACAAGCGGGTGCTGACATCGCCGATCAACGAGGCCACACCCGTGATGACGGCGCCCAGCGGGTTGCTGCCTACCGGTTTGTAGACGATCAGATTGATCCCCGCCAGGGTGTTCGACAGGCTGTTGACGATATTGCTGGTCGGCGCCGCGGACTGGATGCTCGGCGGCAGTTTGAGGTTGGCGGGCGTGGCGAACGGTGTGTTGCTGGAAAAAATCAGATTCTGGGTATTTTCCGCCACGCTGGTGTCGAGCTTGAGGGCGATGCCGCCTGCGCCGAATTGAACATGCGTGGCGGGATTGCAACTGCCGATGCCGAGAATTTTGTGGCAGGTCACGATACCCAGGTCAACCAGCGGCAACGGTGCAACCGTAGGCTTGGCTACCGAAGAAAACGCAAGGGTCGGGTCGATCTTGCCAAGCATGAGGTCAGCAACCGAGGTAACGGTGTGCGCGGTCAGGCTTTTGCTGCCGGTGTTGCCCGTCGGGCAGCGGAAGTCGGTGACATAACTCTCAGCGCCGCCGGCATCCAGTGCGATGTCGATTTGCGGTGACGGCAGCAGCTTCGGGTCGAGCTGTTCGCAACCGGCGCCCAGCAGGCAACCGAGTGAGTTGAGCGTAGCCACCAGATTCAGGCTCAGCAAAGCATTCAGCGTCGGCGTCAGTGTGCCGACCAGTCCCAGCACTGCGTCGCTCAGCCCCGTCACGCCGGACAACACCGGCAAGTTCACCGACAGCATCGTACGAACCTGCGCCGTGCGCACATAAATCCGGTCCGGCCCCAGCGGGTCGGCCTTGGCCCGGGCCGGGTCGCCGATGGCGGAAAACTGCGGCGGCTCGATGACCTTCACCCGTACCGTGACACCCGCCAGACCGAGCACGTTGACCGGCAAGGTCGCCGCCACCGCACTTTTGCTGTTGGCCAGTTGCACCACGCCTTGCACCAGTTGCAACAACTGCAGATTCGCATCCAGCCCCGCCGCCGTGGTGCCGGTCTGCAGTTGCAGAATTTCACCCAGCCTGACCGGCGCGGCGTTGGCCGCCGCCACCTGTAACTGACCCAGCGCAGTGATCACCTGGGCCGTCGCGCCATCGAGTTGCACCACCGTCGCGGCGGCCTGGAGTAATTGGGTCACGGTGGCCTGGGTATTGAGCAACTGTGTGTAATCCCCTGCTGCGACGTTAAGGTTGATCGCCAGTTGATCGAGGTATTTGAGCAGGTTGATGTCGGTGTTGAGCAGGCCCTCCCAGCCCAGCGCCGTCAGGTTGACGTTGCCGCCGAGCAGCCCGGAAAACAGCGGATTGAGAATGTTCGAGCGGGCGGTATCGACGCTCGCCAGAGTGCTGCGAATATTCAACTGGGCGATGGTCGGCTGGGGTTTGGCGGCAACTGCCGAGGCATTGAGGGTGGTGTTGAGGCTGACCGGCGCGGCACTGAACAGCGCCTGCACACCACCGGCGAAACTGCTGGTCAGTGTGCGGCTGGCGGCGACTCTGACCGCGCCCGACTGAGTGGCGTCCAGGGTAAACGTGCGTAAACCGCTGGCGGCGGTCACCAGCATGCCGCAGGTGGTGGCGAGGGTGTTGCCGGCATTGACGATGTAGCCGTTACGCAGCGCGCTTTGCCCGGCGTAAGTCGCCGCTGTCAGCCCCGGCAGACAATTGCCGCCGCGACTGATGGCTTCGAGCGCGGCGTTGTCCACCACGCGCTGCAATTTGCGCTGCTCCATGTACAGGCGGCCTGTGTCGACCACCAGCAGCATCAGCACCAGCGCCAGACTGAGCGTGGCGGCCGCCATCAAGCCGATCGCGCCGCGTTGCCGGGTCGGGCCGTTGAGTTGCGAACCAGGCAACATGGCGCACTCCTTTGCCGGCGCGATGCCGAGCGCTGCCTCCATTGGTGGGCTTGAGTGTAGACGCGCTGGAGCGAGCGTGCTGGCGTCGCGCAATGCCAGTCACATACCCCTGTAGGAGTGAGCCTGCTCGCGATAGCGGTGTGTCAGGCACATATTACCTGGCTGATACACCGTTATCGCGAGCAGGCTCACTCCTACAAGGGATTTGTGTCTGGCTAGAGAAGGGGGCTCAGCGCGGTGGATAGTTCGCCAGAATCCGCGCCACCGTTTCGCGGATGGCGCTGCTGCGATCTTCCGGGTTCGGCCGGCTGGCGAGCATTTGCTCATCGCTGCCGCGCCAGACCAGTTTGCCGTCCTTGCCGTCCAGCAGGTCGATCTGCACGGTCGCGACCTTGTAAGTGATGTTGCGCGTCTCGTTGTACATCGGCGCGCCCCAGTAGCCGTTCCACGGGCCGCCCCAACCGCCGCCGTAATTGGTCGTCACTTGCTGCTGGCGATCCTCGACGATCAGATAAGCCTGCACATTCAAGTCAGCCCTGGTGCCGGCATTGGCCGGGCGCAAACCGCGCTGATCGAGTTGGTCGGCCACTGCCTGGCGGATGCGTTGCTCGGTCAGGTCGCTCTTGATGCGCGGGTCATCGGGGCGATATTGCAGGGCAGGTTCTTTCCAGCTCCAGTTGCGATACGCGGCAAAGTCGCGGCTGGCGTCGAAATCATGATTAACCTGGTTGGACGCGCACGCAGTGAGCAGCGCGACCATGACCAGTAAAGCGAGACGACGGAACATGGGCTTTTCTCCAGTTGAAGACATGAACCCGCGAGCGCTTTCAAGCAGCCACTAAGCGGGAGGATACGCCGACAGGGCCTTTTCCACAGCGTCGCGGATCGAGTCGCTGAGCTCGATCTGATTGCCTTGAGCGCCGGTTTCGGCGCTGGCACTCCAGACCGGTTGACCGGTGCCCGCGTCAAACAGCTCAACCCGCACCACGACGACTTGCTCCTGGTAGGTGCGCACGATCGGCACAGTGTTGTACATGCCATAACCGCGTCCATATCGATCATAGCCGCCGTAGCCACCGTAGTAGCCATAATCGTCGCGCACCTGGCGTAAACGGGTTTCCAGATGCAGGTTTGCGCTGACCCAAAGATCGGCCGGGCGCTGGTCGTGCAGCGGACGCAAGCCGCGCTGGTCGAGGGCATTGCTCACCGCTTCGGCCACCTGCGCCGAATCGGCCCATGCGCTGCCCGGCGGCAGTTGCCCGTTGAGCCACGTCCAACTGCGATAGCGTGCGTAATCGCGAGGTGGCGCCGGGTAAGCGCTGCGGTCAAACGTGCTGGCCGCTTGCGCGGGCGCGGGCGGCAGGGGCCGCGACTGCGCCACGTAGGGGTTGCTGCCCTGGCAGGCGGCCAACCCCAGACACATCAGCAATAACCCGGATCGAGCGTTCATGTGAGGCCCCCGTCAGATCGGCCGGCAGATCCAGTGCAGGTAGCGCCCAAGCCCGGCGAAGCTTGGGTGACGGCGGTGCGCGAGTTCCATTTCGAGCAAATCCGCCAATGGCGCGCGGCCCTGGAATTCCACCGGCATGTAATCGTGAAAAACCCGCACCCCGCTCTGGCTTTCGACCTGCCACAAACCGTCGAGTTGCGTTGCCAGCTCCCGCGGGTCGAGTGGCTGCTGCGGGGTCAGGCTCTGTTTTTCACCGGCCATGACGTTGCTGCGCATTTTCTTGAAATGGCCCTTGAGCAGATTGCGGTAAATCAGCGCGTCGCGGTTGTAGAACGCCAGCGACAACCAGCCGCCGGGCCGGGTCAGTTGATGCAACACCGGCAGGATCGCATGGGGTTCGGCCAGCCACTCGAGCACGGCGTGACAGATCACCAGATCGTAACGTTCAGTGAGTTGCCCTGGCAGCTCCTGCCATGGCGCCTGAATGAATGTCGCGCTGTGCCCGGCCTCGGCGAACCGCTGGCGCGCGCCTTCGAGCATTGGCGCGGCCGGCTCGGTGAAGGTGATGTCGTGACCGCGTTCCGCCAGCCACAGCGACATGTGCCCCAGGCCACCGCCGATGTCGAGCACACGCAACGGGCGATCCGGCAGCGCTTCGGCGAGGTCGGCCTGCAACACCGCGAGGCGGATCGCGCCTTTGGCACCGCCGTAGATTTTTTCGGCGAACCGCGTCGCCAACTGATCGAAATGCCGGTCGCCCATCAGCTGAACCGCCGTTCGCTGTCGGCGAGCTTGGCGCGCACCACCTCGTTCATGTCCAGGCCCAACTCGCTGCACAGCAGCAACAGATACAGGACGATATCGCCGACTTCCTGCCCGGCGTGAGCCAGTTTGTCAGCGGGCAACTGGCGCGACTGGTCTTCGCTCAGCCACTGGAAGATTTCCACCAGCTCGGACATTTCGACGCTGGCCGCCATGGCGAGGTTTTTCGGGCTGTGAAATTGCCGCCAGTCATTGCGGTCGCGAATGGCGTGCAGGCGTTCGGTCAGTTCAACAAGGTTCATCGGGCTCTCCTGAAGGCGTATAGCTTCGGGGGGATACCCACCGAAGGCAAGGGTTGCCGGTGAACTATTGTGGGAGCGAGCCTGCTCGCGAAGGCCGCTCATCCAGACTTGATTGGACTGACACGGCGCTTTCGCGAGCAGGCTCGCTCCCACACACACCCTGTGCAAACCTTCTATCATGCAGGGAACTCGGCCGCCCTCGGTGTGGCCCAAGGCTCAGCTCTTTCATCAGGATGCACACATGCGTGTAGAAAGCTTTTTCGAATGGCTCGGCCAGGCGCTCGGCTCGGTGATCCGGTTTATCGTCGACGGTCTCAGCGGCTTGTTCAATATGCTCAGCAATGCCGGCAGCAACTTTGTCGATGGCCTGGCACAAACACTGGGGATGGACACGTCGATCATCAGCATTCTTGCGCTGATCGTCGGGCTGATGCTGTTGTGGTCGGCGATTCGCGCGTTCATGAATGCGTCGATCATTGCCGGGATCATCTGGCTGCTGCTGGGGTTGTGGTTGTTGAGCTGGATCATCCACTGACACCACCGTCCCCTGTGGGAGCGAGCCTGCTCGCGAAGGCGATGGATCATCCAGAGCTGATTTGACTGACACAGCGCTTTCGCGAGCAGGCTCGCTCCCACATTGAATGGCATGAATCGTTACAATCGCCGCTCCTCCAAGGAGCCTGCATGTCCACTCTGATTGCCGACTGGCGCGACCGCCCGACTCACCGCAAGGTCTGGGCGCTGGCCGCGCCGATGATTCTTTCCAATATTTCCGTGCCACTGGTGGCGCTGGTCGACAGCACCGTCATCGGTCACTTGCCCCACGCCCATCAATTGGGTGCGGTGGCGGTCGGCGCCAGCCTGTACACCTTGCTGGCCTGGGCCATGGGGTTTCTGCGCATGGGCACCACCGGGTTTGCCGCACAAGCCGCCGGACGCAGCGATGGTGCGGCGTTGCGGCAGATTCTGTTGCAGGGCCTGTTGCTGGCGGTGGGACTTGCCATCGTGCTGGGCAGTCTGGGCGTGCCGCTTAGCGGCGTCGCGCTGCATTTCATGCAACCGTCGGCGGCGCTGGATCAGCTCACTCGGGAATTTTTTCATACACGCCTGTTCGGCCTGCCGGCGGCGCTGGCGACTTATGCGCTGGTCGGCTGGTTTCTCGGCACGCAGAATGCGCGGGCGCCGCTGGCGATTCTGCTGACCACCAACCTGATCAACATTGCGCTCAATCTGTGGTTTGTCATCGGCCTGGACTGGGGCGTGGTCGGCTCCGCTCGCGCCTCGGTGATCGCCGAGTGGAGCGGCGCCCTGCTCGGCCTGCTGCTGACTCGCACAGCCTTGCGCGCCTATCCGGGGCAAATCGTCTGGGCGGCGCTGAAGCGTTGGCAGAGCTGGCGGCCGCTGTTGGCGGTGAACCGGGACATTTTCATCCGCAGCCTCGCCCTGCAATCGGTGTTCTTTCTGATCACCGTACAAGGCGCACGGCTGGGGGACGCAACGGTGGCCGCCAACGCGTTGCTGCTTAATGGTCTGCTGCTCACGGCCCACGCCCTCGACGGCCTGGCCCACGCCGTCGAAGCGCTGTGCGGGCATGCCATCGGTGCCCGCAATCGCCTCGCCCTGCGCCGTTCGCTGGTTGTCGCGGGCGGCTGGTCGCTGATTGCCAGCCTCGGTTTCGCCCTGCTGTTTCTCTGCACAGGTCACCTGTTCATTGAAATGCAGACCGACATCCAGAGCGTGCGTGACACCGCCTTCATCTACTTGCCCTACCTGGCCGTGCTGCCATTGATTGCGGTCTGGAGCTACCTGCTCGACGGCCTGTTCATCGGCGCCACGCGCGCCCGGGAAATGCGCAACGGCATGGTGCTGACGGTGATCCTGCTAGTGCCCTTCGCCTGGGCGCTACAGGGTCTGGGCAATCACGGTCTGTGGATCTCGTTTCTGCTGTTCATGGTCCTGCGCAGCCTGACCCTCGGCGCACAAGCCTGGTGGCTCAAGCGCAGCGACGGCTGGTTCAGCGCCAAGGCTCACTGACGCACGGGCGAACCCGCGCCGGACTCAGCCCATCGCCCCCCACTGGCGCCGCACATGGTCCAGCCGCTCCTGCTGAGTCAACCCTGGTGGCGGTGGCACCAGCACGGCACGCGGATGGAGCAGGCGCAGCCACAGCCAGCCGTCGAGTATGGCGCGATCGCTGAAGCCCAGCGCCAGGCCTTGCTGCGCATGGGCGCGGATCGCCGCGTAATCGGTCTCCAGCGCCTGGCACCAGCGCCAGATGTGCTGTTCCAGCAAGCAGGTTTGCAGACGCTCACGCTGACGGCGGGTAAGGCTTTGCTCGATCCCCAGCGGCTCGACGGCCAAACGCGGATTGCACAGCTGTTGCCAGCCCTGACTGCCGATGGCACGGTCGGCCCAGGTGCCGCCGAACCAGCGTAACTGGCGGATCGGCCCGAGCCAGCGGCTCAGCTCCACGGCATCGCAGGCGTCGAAAAAATAGCTCGCGGTCTGGCGATTGTAATAGCTGAGCAAGGCCCGATGATTCAGGCCGAACGAGACCGTGAGCATGCGCTGCAGATGCTGCAGCAGTGGCTGAGCGGCCACCTCACTGATCAGCAACAGGCCCCGCCAGGTGTTCGGGTCGCGCAGACACAACGCCGTCAGTGCCGGGCTTTCACGCAGGTCGACTAATACCGGGCCATGCTCGCTGAGCGGTTGAAATTCGGTGCCGTCGAACAGCCGCCAGTGCGGTACATCGGTAAACCCGGCGCGCAATGTGCGCAAGGCCTGAGGGGCGTCCGGGCCATCGAGCAGCAGCCATTGCGCCAGCGGTTGCAGCGTCGCGCCGCTCATCTTGCGCCGCTCTGGTCAAGCGCGGTGAGCAGCCGACAACTGCACACCGACTCGGCGCAATGGCGAAAACTGCCACCCCCGGGGATCAGACACAGCAGCAACAGTGGCTCGCCAGACGCCAGCAGTGGATGCAGGCCATCCACCACCAGACGCTCCGGCAGCGGCAACGGCGGATCGTCGGTAATCCCCGGACTGCCGAGCGCCGGCTGAAGGATGCCACTGATCATCGGCTGATCGGGATCGCCCTCAAGAAAGCTGACCACCACTTCAACACCGTCGGCCAGCGCCAGCGGCGGCCCTTCCTCCAGGGCCGGGGCCAGCGGCAGCCAGCAATGACTCGGCGCCGCACCCTCGCCCTGATACAGCCAGTCGAACTGCACCGCCACTGGCCGGCAACGATCGGGCTGAGGCTCGTCGACTGACACCACCCAGGCCCGTTGCAGGCTGTGCATGCGCAGCGTCGACGGTGCGGTGGCCACGGCGCACGTCGGCACCTGCGACGCCCCGAACAGGCGGTTGCTGTAAGGCGACGCGAGGGATTGCTCGCCACGGTGTTCGATCCGGGTCATCAACCATTGGCGATTGCATGCCGCAAACGGATGCCCGCTCAGACTCAGCCAGTGACCGCTGCGCAACTGCGCAAGATCACTGCAACCCTCGACCCGCACACCGTGCAGTCCGGCTTGGGAATCCTCGCTCAACTGCCATTGGCTGATGCCGGCAGAATCACTCGGGCGCTCATGCTCGTCCTGATACTGCGCGGCACCGGCCAGCGGCAACCGCGCGGGGTCGTCGCCGAACACCAGGCAATGCCTGTTGTTCTGATGCTCGAAGTAATAGTGAATCCGCGCCTGCGCACACAAGCGCTGGAGCAGTTGCAGATCCGATTCACGGTACTGGGTGCAGAATGTCCGGGGCGGGTAATCGCCGTGCAATTCGAAGCGCCGCTGGGCGCCGACGATGCCGTGTTCCCTGAGTACCTGCTCAATGATCTGCGGCACCGAGCGGCCACTGAAGATTCGTTGACTGATACGCAGGCCGAGGCAATCGAGTTTCGGTCCGAGACGAATGCGGCTCAAGCGCAGGCCCTGGCCGTGTTCATGCTGGACGAGGCTTTGCAATTGACCGTGCACACCTTCGCCAGGCGCGCCGAAACACAGGAACGCCGAACGGTGAAGCAGACCGGCGAGATCCAGTTGCGGGTCGTCGATCAAGACATCGACCTCGAACGCAAAGGGTTCGTTGAGGGCTTCGCTACCGGTAAAGGCCAGGACTTCGAAAGGGTCGGACAGGCCCGCTACATCGAGACGAAACGACTCGTTGAGTGGATCGAACATGGGCGGATCTCTACAGGAGGGGCGGCCGGGGATTCTCGCCGAGAGGCATGGCCGAGTAGAGTGCCCAAGTACAACTTAGGAAATGACCTACGCGAAAAGCAGACCAGATGACTTTGCTGGCTGTGGTAGCCAAGCAATTCGCTTGAAAACGGGGAAATGTCCCACCGGATCATCTGAATTTTCCACAGCATCGGGAAAAATCTCAGACAACCCGGTGGAGACGCTACCTTGGCCTCAGGAGGACAGGTAGGAAGAACGGGTCAGGCCCAGACGCAAGGCATCGAGGAATTGCGTGCGCTCGCTGGCACTGATGCGGGCACTGGCGCACTTGTCGCGGTAGTGGGTCATCAGTTCTTCCGGCGACAAGTGCACGTAACGCAGCATGTCTTCGATGGTGTCGTGGGTCTCGATGCCTGCGTGGTACACGCTGCCGTCGGCGTTCTGGTAGATGTTCACCGAGTCGGTGTCACCGAACAGGTTGTGCATGTCGCCGAGGATTTCCTGATAGGCGCCGACCAGGAACACGCCCAGCAGGTAATCTTCGCCTTCGTTCAACGCGTGCACCGGCAGGCTGGTTTCGATGCTCTGCTCGTCGACGTACTGGTTGATCTTGCCGTCGGAGTCGCAGGTCAGGTCTTGCAGCACCGCGCGGCGCAGCGGCTCTTCGTCGAGACGGTGCAGCGGAATGATCGGCAGCACCTGATCGATCGCCCAGGTGTCCGGCAGGCTCTGGAATACCGAGAAGTTGCAGATGTACTTGTCGGCCAGCTTGTCGTTGAGTTCGTCGAGCACTTGGCGGTGCGACCGCTGACGCGCTTTCAGCGAGTTGTGCAAGCGCCGGCACACGGCGAAGTAGCATTGTTCGGCCAGGGCTTTTTCCGCCAGCGTCAGCTTGCCATCGGCGTACTGCGCAGCCACGTCGCTCATGTAGTGAGTGGCGCGCCAATAGGTTTCGGTGACCATTTCAATGTCGGTCGGGCCGAGCAGGTCGACCAGCCACTGCACGGTTTCCGGCAGGCTTTCCTTGTTTTCGATCAGCGGGATTTCGTCGTTATGCTTCTCGACGTCGGTCACCTGCACCACCAGCATGGCGTGGTGCGCGGTCAGCGAGCGGCCGCTTTCGGAGAAGATATGCGGATGCGGCAGGCTCTGCGCGTCGCAGAATTCCTTGAGCATGCCGACCACGACGCCGGCGTAATCGTCCATGTCGTAGTTGATCGAACTGGCGTTGCGCGAGTGCGTGCCGTCGTAGTCCACGCCCAGACCGCCGCCGACGTCGATGTGATCGACCGGCAAGCCGAGATTGCGCAGTTCGCCGTAGTAACGAATCGCTTCCTTGAAACCGTGCTGGTAGTCAGCGAGGTTGGCGATCTGCGAACCCATGTGGAAGTGCAGCAGGCGAATGCCCTGATCGAGACCGGCGCCACGGAAGCGCTCGACCACCGACAGCAGCTGTGCCGCCGACAGACCGAATTTGGATTTCTCGCCACCGGTGTCTGCCCACTTCGACGAGGCCAGCGACGACAGGCGCACGCGCAGACCGACCTGCGGCTTGACCTTCAGCGAGGCGGCTTCTTCGATTACCAGGCCGACTTCGGATTCTTTCTCGATCACGATAAAGACGTTGTGGCCAAGCTTCTGGCCCATCAGTGCCAGACGGATGAACTCGCGGTCCTTGTAGCCGTTGCAAACGATGGTGCCGCCCTTCGGCGCCAATGCCAGCACGGCCAGCAGCTCAGGCTTGGAGCCGGCCTCCAGACCGATGGAAACATCTTGGGTGGCGATGATGTTTTCGATCACCGCTTCTTGCTGGTTGACCTTGATCGGGTACAGCGCGGTGTATTTGCTCTGGTATTCCAGGCGTTCGATGTTGGAATCGAAAGCGCCGGTCAACTGACGGACACGGTCTTGCAAAATGTCGGGGAAACGCACCAGCAGTGGCAGGGACAAACCGCTCTTGCGCAGTTGGTCGACTTGCTCGAACAGGTCGATGGGTGAGCTGCTCGGGCCGTTCGGACGTACTTCGACGCGACCGGCTTCATTGATCGCGAAATACCCGGCCCCCCAATGGCGGATCCCGTAAACGCTGCGGCTGTCCGCAACTGTCCATTGGCTGCCATCGTCTTTACGTGTGCGTCGTACGGACATCGAAGTCCCCTATAAAGAAGTCAGAGTGCGTCGCCTGAGGTGCAGGCCGGCGCAGTCTAAAGAATGAAAATGACGGTTCGTCAGTGCGGCGGTAGACCGCACTGACTGCGTGGAGTTTAGAAACCGTTCATGAACAGGCTCTGTGAAAACCATGGCGACGACGCCGGAATCGAGAACACTCGAAGCCGGATCAAGCCGCCGGAGGGTTTCACAGAGGCTGCTAGCCGCCGGACTTCTTCGCTTTGAAACCGTGCTTGATCAGCTCTGCCAAGAGTAGCTCGACGTGATCGCCCTGGATTTCGATGATGCCGTCCTTCAGCGCCCCGCCGGTGCCGCAACGTTTCTTCAACGTTGTCGCCAACTCTTTGAGCGCATCTTCGGCCAGGGGCACGCCGGTGATGGTGGTCACCGTCTTGCCGCCACGGCCCTTGCTCTCGCGTCGCACGCGGGCAATGCCGTCGCCGGCCGGGATCACGGTTTGTTTACAGATACAGGCGTCCACCGGCTTGCTGCATTCCGGGCAATGACGACCTGCGTCGGTGGAAAATACCAGGCCGCCCAGGGCGGCGAAGGATGCGGCTTTCTTGGCCACCGGCAATCCTCTCGGGAGGACAAAGACTGATCGCAACCTTGGGCAAGGTCAGCGACCGCGAAGCCCCACTCAGGCAGGGGCAGCGCTACTGCATCGGAGAACGTTGGACTGGAAATCCGCAGGCCAACTCAAACTATCCGGTGCAGCTTGAAAAGGTCGCGCAGTGTAACGGCAAAAATCGCGATTGCTAAGTGCCAATCGGCGCCATTTCATATGTTCTTTGCGACGCCGGTTTGCTGCGCCTTGAGATAGCGCTGCAACGCCGCCAGAGAGTCCGGGCAATAAGGCTTTTCGGTGATTTCCCGCATGACCTGCTCAACCGGAATGAACCGCGCTTCGAGGACTTCCTCCGGTTGCAGTTTCAGCGGGCCGTCCCACACGGCGGAAAACGCCGAACACCATAGGCGATTGCCGGTGTCTTCGAAGTAGAAATGGTCGTGAGCGGTGAGCTTGACGCCGCTGACGCCCAGTTCTTCCTCCAGCTCCCGCGCCGCCGACTCGGCGTAAGTTTCATCGGCCTGGACCATGCCACCCGCGGCGACATCCCAGTAACCGGGATAAATCGCCTTGC
Organism: Pseudomonas sp. SWRI111; assembly: GCF_014268555.1. NCBI lineage: Bacteria > Pseudomonadati > Pseudomonadota > Gammaproteobacteria > Pseudomonadales > Pseudomonadaceae > Pseudomonas > Pseudomonas sp. SWRI111. Next base: position 66,740 of record NZ_JABWQQ010000007.1, read on the forward strand.
TCAAGGTGCGCCGGTGGACGCACAGCTCACCGGCGGAATTGAACAGCATGATGTAGGTGCCGCGACCGATCAGCCCGCGCTCACGCAAATCGGAGCGCACCAGAGCGCCGAGCAGGTTGTCCTGCTCGTCGACCCAGGCGATCTGCTCGGCATCCGAAGCGGCGCGGTGCTCGGCCTCTCTGGCTTGTTGGTCCACGTATCAGCCCTGATTAAGCAATTGGCGCAAATCGATCACGGCAGCGTTAGCCCGGGAAATATAGTTGGCCATGACCAGCGAGTGGTTGGCCAGAACGCCGAAACCGCTGCCATTGAGAATCATCGGGCTCCAGACCGGCTCCTGCGAAGCCTCCAGTTCGCGGATGATCTGACGCACGCTGACCGTCGCGTTCTTCTTCGCCAGCACATCGGCGAAGTCAACCTCGATGGCACGCAGCAGATGCGACAGTGCCCAAGCCTGACCGCGCGCTTCGTAGAACACGTTGTCGATCTGCATCCATGGGGTCTCGACGACTTCTTCGTCAACCTGCGGCACTTCGCCGACGGCCGGCACTTCGGTTTTCAGCGCAGTGTTGAGCTTGACCCGCCCGACACTGGCCGACAGCCGCTGCGACAGCGAGCCGAGACGGGTGCCGACATCGCCCAGCCAGTTGTTCAAGTTGTCGGCGCGGGCATAGAACAGTGCGTTTTTCTGGCTCGGATCCGACAGGCGCGCCTGGTAGCGACTCAGGGAGTTGATGCCTTCCTGATACTCCGACTCGCTGGACGGCAGCACCCAGCTCTTGTTGTCGAAGTTGAAGCGCGGTTCAGCCTTGGCCAGATCGGCGTCTTCGGCCGACTGCGACTGCGAACGGGCAAAATCCTTGCGCAGGGCGCGGGTCAGGTCACGCACCTGCACCAGCACGCCGTATTCCCAGCTCGGCGTGTTGTCCATCCACAGGCCCGGCGGGAAACGATCGTTGGAAATATAGCCGCCCGGCTTGTTCAGCAAAGTGCCGGCGACGGTCTTCAGGGTTTCGACCGTCGTGTAGCCGACCACCATCTGCTTGCCTTCCTTCTCGGCAGCCACCTGGGCGTTTTGCGCCACGGGAAACAGTTCCGGCTCCTGACTCCAGTACCAGCCCAGAGCAATGGTCACCAACAGATAAATGCCAACCAGCGTGGCCAGCGCCCGGCTGAACAGCAGCCCGCCCACATAATTGCGGGTGGCCGACTTCGGCTCGGCGGCACGTTCAGGCGCGCTGCCCGCGCGGTTTTTCCAGTCCAGCATGGCGTTATCCTTTCGATCACTTGGGTTCAACGGTTCGACCACAACCATACAACATCGTGCTAAGGCCTAGCACCCGCCGCTAAAGATAAGCCGCAAATCGTGTGGACGAATGACGCTTCGCGCCGGACTAGGGGTTTCCCTGATACCCGGACCGCCGCTCGCCGCCTGGAGGGGATGCCGGACACATCCGAAATACGTGTTCGAAACACCGCTGCGAGGTTTGCCCATCACCGACGCAAGCCTCCGGTTCATGGGCCTTTGCGCGACGTAAAGGTCGAAAATGAAACCGCTCGGTCAGAAACTGAATCGTACCGCGCAGCAGATTATTGACGTACGACACTCGTCTAAGGGAAAAGAGGTGCTAGCATAGAGCCACCAGTCGATCTCAGCATGCAGCCTAACTAGTAGTCAGGATATGACCGAGCCAGAAGACCCCAGCCGTGAGCGTCTCAAGCAGCACTTTGCCCAGCGGGTAATTCATCAGGCACGTCAGATTCTTGAGATATGGCAGCGCCTGCAACGCAGTGAGTGGTCCACTGTCGATCTCGCCGAACTGAGCGAGGCGAATCTGCGCCTGCTGCGTTTTGCCGAGCGTTTCGAACAGCCGGAACACACCCAGTTGGCGCACCACATCAGCCAGTCGCTGCAAGCGGTGGACGCCAATCGCGGCCGCCTCAGCAGCGGCCTGATCACCGATCTCAATCGTTTGATGCAGCGCCTGTCGCGCACCGGTCTGCGCCACGGCGACCAACTCGACCAGACGTTTTTGCCGCCGCTGCGCAAACCGATCTACGTGATGCTGCAGGATCACGACCGCGCCGAACGGCTGGCCAAACAACTGGAATTCTTCGGCCTGAGCGCGCAAGCGCTGGACAGTGTCGCGGCGTTCCGTTCATCCATGGTCGAGCGTTTGCCCGCTGCCATTGTCATGGACGTCGACTTCAGCGGCCCCGGGGTCGGCCTGAAACTCGCGGCCGAGGCTCAGGTCGGTCTGGAAGAACCCTTGCCGCTGTTGTTCTTCAGCCTGCACGAAACCGACACGCCGACCCGTCTCGCCGCCGTGCGCGCCGGGGGCCAGGAATTCCTTACCGGCACCCTCGAAGCGTCGAGTCTGTTGGAGAAAATCGAGGTGCTGACCTGCGTCGCCCAGTACGAGCCTTATAAAGTGCTGATCATCGACGACTCGCGCGCCCAGGCCCTGCACACCGAGCGCCTGCTCAACAGCGCCGGGATCGTCACCCGCACCTTGATCGAACCGATTCAGGCGATGGCCGAACTGGCGGATTTCCAGCCCGATCTGATCATCCTCGATATGTACATGCCGGCCTGCACCGGCACCGAGCTGGCCAAGGTCATTCGCCACAACGACCGCTATGTCAGCGTGCCGATCATTTACCTGTCGGCCGAAGACGACCTGGACAAGCAGCTCGACGCCATGAGCGAGGGTGGCGATGACTTTTTGACCAAACCGATCAAGCCGCGACACCTGATCACCACCGTGCGCAACCGCGCGGCGCGGGCGCGCAACCTCAAGGCGCGGATGGTTCGCGACAGCCTCACCGGCCTGTACAACCACACACATATTCTGCAATTGCTCGAAGACTGCTCGTTCCGCGCCCGTCGCGAGAACAAGCCGCTGAGCTTTGCCATGCTCGACATCGATCACTTCAAACGGGTCAACGACAGTCACGGCCACCCGATGGGCGATCGCGTGATCAAGAGCCTGGCGTTGTTTCTCAAGCAGCGCCTGCGCAAAACCGATTTCATCGGTCGTTACGGTGGCGAAGAGTTCGCCATTGTCATGCCCGACACCGATATTGAAGCGGCGCACAAGGTGCTCGACGAGATTCGCCAGCGCTTCGCCGAAATCCATTACCCGGCACAGCCGCAGGATTTGTGGTGCACGTTCAGCGCCGGCGTGGTGGAAATGAGCGATGACTGCGACAGCCTGATGATGGCCAGCCAGGCCGACGAGGCGCTGTACCGTGCCAAGGGTGCCGGCCGTAATCGGGTGCAGACCGCACGACACTCAAAGCAAAGTGCCACCTTTTCATCGGAATCCACTGATTCGGTCATAACCTTGTAATAGAACCGCAATAAATTCAGGCGCTTACCATTTCTTGCCGTTGGTAGCCGTCATGCGCCTGAAGTTGCTCACCAATCTCAATACCCTGCTGCTCGTCGCCGTGTGCCTGGCACTCGGCGCGACGCTGTGGTGGTCGCAAAAAGCGCTGGAGCGTCCGTATCTGTTGATGGAGCGCTATCTGGGGTTGTCGCAGCAATTGCAGAATGAGGTCGCACGCAATGTCGAGGATTACCTCGCCAGTGGCGATGCCTTGCGCTTGAGCAGCGCCGCCCAGGCCATCGAAGCGGTGCAGAAGGAACTCGGCGAACTGCCGCCAGCCCTCGCCGACACCCTGCGACCGAGCCTGACGAGCCTTCAAGCGTTCAGCAAAAGCGACTTGCTCGCCGCCGGCAAACTGGCGGGCGACCCGCAGGCGCTGTTGCTACAGGCCGAACGTGAACTGAGCGCCAGCCTCGACCAGCTCAGCGCGTATGCCCACGGCAATACCGCCTATCTCCCACCGTTGCTTGCGGCTTCGCAGCATCTGGGCAAACTGTCGCTGGCGCGAGACAAACTGGTCAGTAGCGGGCGCAGTGAACTGGCCGCCGATGTCGAGCGCGAGGTGAACAACATGCGCGCCCAGGCTCAGGCGATTGATGCCCTGCCCTTGCTCGGCGTGGTTGCCGACAATCAATCGAGCAGCGACGATTTCGCCGCGATGATGGGCATCGAGAACACCGAAAAAACCGCTGCCGAAGACGCCGGCGTCGCTCTCAAGCGCGAGTTGAACAGCTTGTTGAGCCGTTATCCGGCAGAACTGGCACGCACCCGCGAACAGATCCAGAAGCGCGCCGAGCTCAGCGCCGCCACCCACGAAAAACTGGCCACGGTGCAGCACGCCATCGCCGGCCTGGAACCGGTGGTACGTGCGCAGCACGGGCAGATCCAGAGCGAAGTGCGCTTGATGCAAGGCGTGATGATCGGTCTGATTCTGCTGATCGCATTGCTGATCGACACCTTGCAGCGGCGCCTTGCCCGCACCCTGACCCACCTCGCCCCGGCGCTGTCGGTCTGGGCCGATGGCGATTTCAGCCGCGACATTCAACTGGGCAAGACCAATCGCGAATTGCAGGACATCGAAGCCTCGCTCAATCGCCTGCGCGCCTATCTGGTGGACCTGGTCGGGACCATTCGCGGCAATGCCGAACAAGTGGCGGGAAGCAGCCGCACCCTCGCCGAACTGAGCCACGACCTGCACAGCGGCGCTGAGCATCAGGCCGGCGATACCGCGCTGATTCGTGACTCGCTCGGCGAGCTGGAGGCGACCATCCAGCAGGTTGCCGGCGATGCGCAGCAGGCCGCCGACGCCAGCCGTCACGCCGGGCAAGCGGTTGAACACGGCCAGCGCGTGATTGGCTTGAGTCTCACCGGTTTGCATGCGCTGGTCGGCGAAGTTCAGGGCAACGCGCAGATGATCGAACACTTGGCACAAGAGTCAGCAACCATCGGTGGCGTATTGACGGTGATTCGCTCGATTGCCGATCAGACCAATCTGCTGGCCTTGAACGCGGCGATCGAAGCGGCGCGCGCCGGCGAAATGGGCCGGGGTTTCGCCGTCGTCGCCGAAGAGGTGCGCTCGCTGGCACAACGCACCGCTGGCGCGACTGCCGAAATCCAGACGCTGATTGCCGGGCTGCAAACCGCCGCCCGCCAATCGGTCGAAGGCATGCGTGCGCAAGTCGAACACGCCGAAGCCACAGCCAATCAGGCGCAAGCGGCGGACGGCGCGCTGGACAAGATCGTCGGGGCGATTCAAACCATTGCCGACACCGCCGTGCGCATCGCCGAGGTCACCGCGCAGCAGAGTGGCGCGGTCAGCGAGATTCGCGATCACAGTGAGCGCATTCATCAGTTGGGTGGGGACAACTTGCTGCGGATCGGTCAGGGACGTGAACAGGGCGAGAATTTGCTGGTGTTGGGTGGACAACTGCATACCGCTGTTCAAGCCTTCCGCGTCTGATACACCGCTTTCGCGAGCAGGCTCACTCCTACAGGGGATACGCATTCCAAATGTAGGAGTGAGCCTGCTCGCGATGGCGTCAACCCAGACACCGCCGATCCCGCAGAATGACCGGATCTGAAATCACGGTCACATATCTCGCGCAAACATCGCCCATCGTGCGGCCTTTTGCATGGAACTGGACAGTCATAAAGGCTTTGCGGCATAGTCGCCGGGTTCTGACGACTGCTCATTGATAACAAGGACAATGCAGATGGCAACACTACTGGTGCTGCACGGCCCCAACCTGAACCTGCTCGGCACCCGCGAACCGGGCACCTATGGGTCGACGACCCTGGCGCAGATCAATCAGGATCTGGAACGCCGCGCCCGCGAAGCCGGCCACCATCTGCTGCATCTGCAAAGCAATGCCGAATACGAATTGATCGACCGCATTCACGCCGCGCGCGGCGAAGGCGTGGATTTCATTCTGATCAATCCGGCGGCTTTTACGCACACAAGTGTCGCATTACGTGACGCGCTGCTGGGAGTGAGCATCCCATTCATCGAAGTGCATTTGTCCAACGTGCACAAGCGCGAACCTTTCCGCCATCACTCCTACTTCTCCGATGTAGCGGTAGGAGTGATCTGCGGCCTTGGCGCCAGCGGTTACCGACTGGCCCTGGAGGCCGCACTAGAGCAGCTTGAAAACCAGGCAACAGCTTGAACGACAAGCGTTAAACGCCCCTGACCGACCCTTGGGAGTTGATGATTCATGGATATCCGTAAAGTTAAGAAACTGATCGAATTGCTGGAAGAGTCCGGCATCGACGAGCTCGAGATCAAGGAAGGCGAAGAGTCCGTACGCATCAGCCGTCACAGCAAGACCCCGGCTCAGCAGTACTACGCGCCAGCACCGATGCAGGCTCCGGCCGCTGCACCGGTTGCAGCCGCTCCAGTCGCTGCCGCCGCCCCGGCTGCCGCTGCCGCCCCAGCGTTGAACGGCACCGTTGCCCGTTCGCCGATGGTCGGTACGTTCTATCGCAAATCTTCGCCGACCTCGCCGTCCTTCGTTGAAGTCGGCCAGACCGTGAAGAAAGGCGACACCCTGTGCATCGTCGAAGCCATGAAGATGATGAACCACATCGAAGCTGAAACCAGCGGTGTGATCGAGTCCATCCTCGTCGAAGACGGCCAGCCGGTTGAGTACGACCAACCGCTGTTCACCATCGTTTGAACTGCGGAGAGCCTTTGATGACTGCGAAGTTGGAAAAAGTTCTGATCGCGAACCGCGGTGAGATCGCCCTGCGGATTCTGCGTGCCTGCAAAGAGATGGGCATCAAGACCGTCGCCGTTTACTCCAAGGCCGACAAAGAGCTGATGCACCTGGGTCTGGCAGACGAATCCGTCTGCATCGGCCCGGCGTCCGCCGCTCAGTCCTACCTGCACATCCCGGCCATCATCGCTGCTGCTGAAGTGACCGGCGCCACCGCCATTCACCCAGGCTACGGTTTCCTCGCGGAAAACGCCGATTTTGCCGAACAGGTCGAGAATTCCGGCTTCGCCTTCATCGGCCCGAAAGCCGACACCATTCGCCTGATGGGCGACAAGGTCTCGGCCAAGCACGCGATGATCGAAGCGGGCGTACCGACCGTTCCAGGCTCCGACGGCCCATTGCCGGAAGACGAAGAAACGGCGCTGCGCATCGGCCGTGAAGTCGGTTACCCGGTGATCATCAAAGCCGCTGGCGGCGGTGGTGGTCGCGGCATGCGTGTGGTGCACAAGGAAGAAGACCTGATCGCCTCGGCGAAACTGACTCGCTCCGAAGCAGGTGCAGCGTTCGGCAACCCGATGGTCTATCTGGAAAAATTCCTCACCAACCCGCGCCACGTCGAAGTGCAAGTGCTGTCCGACGGCCAGGGCCACGCCATCCATCTGGGCGACCGCGACTGCTCGTTGCAGCGCCGCCACCAGAAAGTTCTCGAAGAAGCGCCGGCACCGGGCATCGACGAGAAGGCGCGTCAGGAAGTCCTGGCTCGCTGCGTCAAGGCATGCATCGACATCGGCTACCGCGGCGCCGGTACGTTCGAGTTCCTCTACGAGAACGGTCGTTTCTACTTCATCGAAATGAACACCCGTGTTCAGGTGGAACACCCGGTGTCTGAAATGGTCACCGGTATCGACATCGTCAAGGAGATGCTCAGCATCGCCGCTGGCAATAAGCTGTCGTTCACTCAGGATGACGTGGTGATCCGCGGTCACTCGCTGGAGTGCCGGATCAACGCCGAAGACCCGAAGACCTTCATGCCAAGCCCGGGCACGGTCAAGCATTTCCACGCCCCAGGCGGCAACGGCGTTCGCGTCGATTCGCACCTGTACAGCGGCTATGCCGTACCCCCGAACTACGACTCGCTGATCGGCAAGCTGATCACTTACGGCGCGACCCGCGACGAAGCCCTGGCCCGCATGCGCAACGCCCTGGACGAAATCGTGGTCGACGGGATCAAGACCAACATCCCGCTGCACCGCGATCTGGTTCGCGACGAAGGCTTCTGCAAAGGGGGCGTGAACATTCACTACCTCGAGCACAAGCTGGCCAAACAGTCGTAAGGCTGAAGCGGCACGAAAAGCCCGATCCCTGCGGATCGGGTTTTTTTATGCCTGCAACAAACGCATCAGCCTATCGACACCAGCGAGAAAGCCTGCTGCTCGAACATTTCATCGGTAGCCCTGCGGCCGGCGTGATCGACCACGTTTCCTGGTGCATTTTCATGCAGCGGTTTGGTCTTTATACGCCGCTTGAATTTTTCGGCGCGAACCAGAAGTGCTTCAGAAAAGGGCGTTCCTCGCAATAAAAGTGCGGTGTACAACTTGTCCATCTGATGGGCGGAATTCTTGAACACTGTGGACATCCCACTCTTCAGGTTCAACGCTATACCGTAGCTGTTGCCGAGGCAGGAAGAGTACGACCAATAATCCCAGGTCGATTGCACGCCTTGCCTGCGTAACACGCTTCTGACCGGACCGCCGATGTCAGTGCCCGTCGACAACCAGTCTCCCCCAACGAGGGTGGCGCGAATGTCTCGAGGTGACCCTCCCATTCGCGTTAATACTTCTCTGACGTTGCGCTCGATTAACGAGCGGATATTGTGATCAAAATGAATGACCGCCCCTATCTTCGTCGTCGGGTTGTATAGCGATGCAATCACACAAGTCTGGGCATTCAGTGAATACAGATAGTTGTCCTGCAAGGCGGGGGCGAAACGCGCCACCACGGCCTCGCCCTGCATCGCCCCCCGGCCCACCAGCGGCTCGACGCGACCAGGAAACGCATCGCGCAGTTCGTTGATCCGACCCAGGTTGCGAACCTGGTCATTACCACCGCGTAACCCGACCCGTTCATGCGTCCATTTGCCGCCGGCTGTCAAACGGATCGGCCGCTGATAGATCGCATAGGGGCGACTCGCATCGATCAGGCTAAGCCCCTCGAAGTGAGGATTCTTCTTGACCTGGTAATATTTGCCCTTGTGGCGAATGTAGTACGCAGGTTGAGCGTGCGTCGCATTGGGCGCGCTGCGCCAGGTGCCGAAAAAGATACTGTCATCGGTCACTGCCCGCAGATTATCAGGAGTTTCGGCGACAGCCTGCCTGGGCTTGAAGCGCACCTCTCGCACCATCGGCAAGGTTTCTTTCGTTCTTGCCGGTGTCCCGCTCTTCAGGCGCTCGGCCAGTAATGATATGGGCCTTACCGTCTGCTTCAGGCTTCTGAGTGCTTGCCCGAGGAGTTTGATTGCACTGCCTGCGCCGACCATGGCGAACAGAGCTCCCCAGGATGCTTCCAGCCAGTGCAACAGTGCTGCGTCTGTATCACCCTCCTGATGGGCGCCAATGGCTTGAGTGACACTGGCGGCAACAAACGCGGCATCCAGCAGCAAAGCGAAGGGCGGGAAAACAATGCAAAAAGGCGCTGCTGCGAACACCAGCCCCTTGACTACCTGCTTTTCGATCACCTCGGCGCGACTGGTGGTGATGTCTGCTACGTCAGTGACCGCCCGTTCAATGCAGGCATTGAATTCTCCCCGGCAATCACCCACACGCTGCCACTCGTATAGCGTATCGACGTGCATGTTCTTCGCTGTCAGTGCCCGCAAATAGCGCGAAACGGCTTGCCGCGCGCCTGCGGCCACTCGCGACATTACGTAGTCATTCAGCGCGCCTGCCGTTTCCCCGCAGAAACTCTCATATCGGCGAAACGTCACGCCATCGGGAGCGTCCGGCATGTAAAGCCAGCTAGCCGCATCAGGGTCAAACCAGACAAAAACATAAACCCCCAACACGATATGCCCACCAATTGTGAACCGGAACACGCCGTCATGGGCCACGATACTGGCTCCCGAGCCCCGCCCGCTCGGTAACTCCCCATTGCTCAACCGGGAGACTTGCCGGACCAGCGCAATGTAAGCCGTCTCACTTATTTGCTCTTTACTTCTGGCGACCCGCAGGTCACGGTCCATTTTCGACAGCAACACATTGCGATAGGCATATCGGCGACTGTCATAAGCCGGATCGCGCGAGTCGAGGTATTTGTCTCGAATCTCTCTGGCGTAGGCGTCTCCCAGATAGGCCCTGCGCAGGTACAGCGCCAGTTCAGCACTGCGCAGCTGACTCAGGTCCTGGCCGACAGACGAGCGTACGCCGCGATCCGGATGGTTGATCCCCCTGTTTTCATCGTATCCGTAAATGGCCAGATCGAGCAGACTGGAGACTTTCGACTTGTAATCATTGCCGGGCTCACTGTGGTCAATCAGGACCGTGGCAGGATCAACCGGCTCCAGCACATTACGGCTGCGCAGATACGGTGTAATCGCTTCGGCGATGGTGCGTTTGGCAAAATCGACGAAGACCTCGTAGCCGGTCAGCAGCTCACTGAGAACCTGCTGATGAACCTCTAACTCCTGATTGAGGCTGCTGATGCGTCGTCGTGGCTCAAGCCCAAGCGCCGCGTACCAGCCTGGCGAGTGGTCCTGCTCAACCTGCTCGAGATTGTTTGCAAGGCCCATTTGCGCGGCGTCATCAACGCAATCGACGAACGTCTTTGTGCCGCGCCTGATGTCGCGGCTCATGCCCCACAAGCGAGGATCGTTCGACACACTGAACAGATACGCCCGCGCTTTATCCCCGGTTTCCGGCGAGAGCTGCCGCAACAGATATTCACGTCCGGACTCGGTCTGGGTCCATCCCCACAATTCACCGCTCAACTCCACAAGTGAAGGCAGTCGGACCCACTCCTGGCCGTCTGGCTTGTTGGGCGCATACAACAGCAGATCGCTAACACCGCCGGCAGCTTCTTCGCGATAGAACAGCAGCAGATCGGCACACTTCATGCCGTTGGGCAGCGTCAAACCGCAGACGCGCAAACGGGTTACCGACGCTTCGCCATCCCATACCTGTTCGAGACGCTCATGGTCGGCGACCGATAAATGCCCGGCACACCGGGCAACAAAAGCACTTTGCTTGAGTCGCTGCGAAAACCAGGCGCTCAATGCCTCTTTTACGTCTTCGCGCTCGTATTGCCGAACGAGCTCGTGGTGGTAGTCCGTGGGAAGATCCTGCGTCGCCAGCATGTCGGCAATGAAGGGCGATTCCAGTGGCTGATTACGCAGAGGCGTGTCACTGGCCAATCCCGCCACCGAGGCGAAATCCCGACCAATCGGCCCGCCGGCGAGCAGCTCGGTCAGGCTTCGGTTCTGCGTCCGCTCACCAACCGCCGAACGCCACGCCAACCGCACCAGGGTCGTGTCCGGTTCGACCTGCATGTCCAGCTGCAACTGGATGAAGTCGATGGCTCGCTGTCGAGCGTAGGCCTGCAACGAACCGTAGCCCTCAAGCAGGTTGTCGAGCACGGCCTGGGCTTGCATGGTCTGTTCCTGATGGTCATGAAGCAAACGTCGATCGGGTTCCTTCAACACTCGCAACCAGTGCGGCAATTGCTCGAAGGCCAGCGCCTCGATAATTTTGCGCTCCCGGGGCGATGCCAGTGAGGTCAATCGATACCGGCGCGCGCCACGCTCCTGGATTTTTTCAATTCTGTTGCGCAGTCGAGCTGCCGTCAGTCCGGCAAGCTGCTCGGGATGGAAGAGTTTTTCGATCTCATCGATATATCGCTGCAGCTTGCGCTCGATCATACGGTCGAACCGTGGCTCCAGCTCCTTGGTCTGCCAGTGATCATGGAGATATTGCTTGTACTGCTCAAGACAATACGCAGCGACCGTATCAACGGTGCGGATGACTGTCTCACGGCGATCGGCAGGTAACCCCGGGTCCGCCCCTCCGGGCCAGCGATAAGGTGCGTCCCTGACGGCGACGAAGATCAGCGGTTTGCCGTCTATGAGCTTTTGCAGCACGGCATCGACAAGGGAAATGACGAAACCCGGATCGATAACCCCATCAGGGTAATGAATGCGCAATTCGATCAATGCGAAGTGTTCAATCGCTTCCAGCAAGGTCATTTGGCTACCGAGGCGCTTGTCCGTCATCACCTGCCAGCGTGTCACCCGCAGCAGCACTTCCTGCGCAGTCCCCGCCGGCTCAGTCGTTGTCGGCAACGTGTCGCCTGCAATCCCTTGTTGATCCGTCATATCGCCCAGCCCTTTATGCCTTGAAGTGAGCCCTCACTCTATTGGCCACTCATCCGCCTCCGGCGATACATATGTATATCGAACCAGGGAATCTGTAACAGTAAACGGCCGTGTCCACTTTGCCGGCGACCTGGCGTAAACTGCGCGCTTTTGCAGCTTCGGGCTGCCCCACAGATTTTCAAAGGTGCCCGCCATGCCTTGGCTGCAAGTTCGTCTCGCCATCACTCCGGAACAAGCCGAAACCTACGAGGACGCGTTCCTTGAAGTCGGCGCCGTCTCGGTGACGTTCATGGATGCCGAAGACCAGCCGATCTTCGAGCCGGAACTCAACACCACACCGCTGTGGTCGCACACTCATCTGCTGGCCCTGTTCGAGGGCGGCACCGAAGCTGCGCCGGTCCTGGCCCACCTCGAACTGCTGACCGGCAGCCCGCTGCCCGAGCACCACAGCGAAGTCATCGAAGATCAGGACTGGGAGCGCAGCTGGATGGACGGCTTCGAGCCGATGCGTTTCGGCCAGCGTCTGTGGATCGTGCCGAGCTGGCACGCCGCGCCGGAACCCGACGCGGTCAATCTGCTGCTGGACCCGGGCCTGGCGTTCGGCACCGGCACCCATCCGACGACGGCACTGTGCCTGGAATGGCTTGACGGCCAGGACCTGAAAGGCTGCAACGTGCTGGATTTCGGCTGCGGCTCGGGAATTCTGGCGATTGCCGCGCTGCTGCTCGGCGCTAAAGAAGCCGTTGGCACCGACATCGACGTACAGGCGCTGGAAGCTTCGCGCGATAACGCCGGGCGCAACAACATCGCCGACGAGTTGTTCCCGTTGTACCTGCCAGAAGATCTGCCGCAGGTTCAGGCTGACGTGCTGGTCGCCAACATTCTCGCCGGCCCGCTGGTGTCCCTGGCGCCGCAACTGTCCAGCCTGGTCAAGTCCGGCGGGCGCCTGGCACTGTCCGGCATCCTCGCCGAGCAGGGCGAAGAGGTCGCGGCGGCTTATGCGCAGGACTTCGACCTCGACCCGATTGCCAATCGCGATGGCTGGGTGCGCATCACCGGGCGTCGGCGCTAAAATGACCGCTTGCCTGAACCGGATCGCCGCATGACCGACAGTTTCGTCACCCAGTGCCCGCATTGCCAGACCAGCTTCCGCGTCAACCATGCTCAGTTGAGCGTGGCCCGCGGGGTGGTTCGCTGCGGCTCTTGCCTGCAAGTGTTCAACGCCGCCAGGCAGTTGCTCGAGCAACACGCCGGCAAGGATCCGGTGGCACCGTCGGTAGCCCAACCCGCTCCGGCAGCGCAATCGCCGGCCGTTGACACAGCCGCACCGCGGGCGATCAGCCAAAAGCAATGGAGTGCCTCGGAGCTGGACCTGGACAGCCTCGATCTGGACGAGGAGCTCGCCCGCCTCGAACAACGCGAGATCCAGCCGATCAGCGAATTCAGCCGCCCGCGCGAAGACGCCTTGAGCGCCCGCCGCGACAGCCCGGAACCGGACGAAGCCGTCTGGCCGGACAGCCTGTTCAGCGAACCTGCCAACGAACGTCCGCAAGACCTCGAAGACGCCCCGCCGGCGGTCGAGATCGAGCCGGTCAAATCCGCGCGCACGGAACCCTCGCTGTCGCTGGAACCGGTGGACCTGGATGACGAGCCGGCGATCCCGCAACTGCGCCTGCACGATCCGATCGATCCGAACGCCCGTCGCGAGCGCCTGTCAGCCGACGAAGACGACGACTTGCCCGCGATCGAACCGCAGCGCAAGAAACGCGGTCGCGCCGAGCCCGGCGTCCGCGCCGAAGTGCTGCAAGACCTGACCGACGACCCGCTGCAACTGGACTGGCAGAAACGCCGTTCGCCGTGGGGTCGGCGCCTGCTCTGGCTGGTGCTGGTCGTGCTGGCAGCCGCCGCGCTGGCCGGCCAGTACATCGCCTATCACTTCGACGAACTGGCGCGCCAGGATCAATACCGCCCGTGGTTCCAGCAGGTCTGCCCGCAGATCGGCTGCACCGTGCCATCGAAGGTCGACATCGCCAAAATCAAAAGCAGTAACCTGGTGGTGCGCAGCCATCCCGAGTTCAGCGGGGCGCTGGTGGTCGACGCGATCATCTACAACCGCGCCACATTCTCCCAACCGTTTCCATTGCTTGAGCTACGCTTTGCCGATCTCAACGGTCACCTGATCGCCAGTCGCCGCTTCAAGCCCGGCGAATACCTCAGCGGCGATCTGGAAGGCCTGGCGGAAATGCCGCCGCAAACACCGATCCACATCGCGCTGGATATTCTCGATCCAGGCCCGAAAGCGGTGAATTACAGCCTGAGCTTCCACTCGCCCGAGTGAACGGCTGGACCGGCTCCGGATTGACGGCGGTTTTCTGACTGCACCCCATGCAACCAAACCGCTGGCGATAACGGAATAACTGTTCAGATTTTGTTCAATTGAGCCTTTAACCAGTCATCGAGAGCGGGTATCATGCCAACCCTTTTTCGAACTCTCATGATCCGGCCCCACTTCAGGGAAGTCCTATGTCGGCGGTACGCATCGGCCCATACACATTGCAGAACGGCTTGATTCTCGCCCCGATGGCGGGCGTCACCGATCAGCCCTTTCGTCAGCTGTGCAAGCGTCTGGGCGCAGGGCTTGTCGTCTCGGAAATGGTCACCAGCGACATGAGCCTGTGGAACACCCGCAAGTCGCGCATGCGCATGATCCACGAAGGCGATCCCGAGCCACGCTCGGTACAGATTGCCGGTGGCGATGCGCAGATGCTGGCGGATGCGGCCCGGGCGAACGTCGAGCTGGGCGCGCAGATTATTGATATCAACATGGGTTGCCCGGCAAAGAAGGTTTGCAACAAGGCCGCCGGTTCCGCGTTGTTGAAAGACGAAGCACTGGTGACCGAGATCCTGCAGGCCGTCGTGGCGGCAGTCGATGTGCCGGTCACCCTGAAGATCCGCACGGGCTGGGATCGCGACAACAGGAACGGCCTGACCGTGGCGAAGATCGCCGAACAGGCCGGGATCACCGCGCTGGCCGTGCATGGCCGCACGCGCGCCGATCTGTACACAGGGGAAGCGGAGTACGACACGATTGCCGCGATCAAGCAGGCGGTGTCGATTCCGGTGTTTGCCAATGGCGATATCGATTCGCCGCAAAAGGCCCGTTACGTGCTCGACGCGACCGGTGCCGATGGCCTGCTGATAGGCCGTGCCGCCCAGGGGCGGCCATGGATTTTTCGCGAGATCGAGCACTTCCTGCGTACCGGCGAGCAATTGCCGGCACCGGAGCTGATCGAAGTGGAACACATTCTGCTTGAGCATCTGGCCGCCCTTCACGCCTTCTATGGGGACGTGATGGGCGTGCGCATTGCCCGCAAGCATGTGGGCTGGTATCTCGCAACCTTGCCGGGCGCCAGGGAGTTTCGCGCCCGTTTCAATCGTTTGGATGGTACGGAAACACAATGCGCCAACGTTCGGGAGTTCTTCGCCGAGCGTTACAAGAGCCTGACAGGGGACGAAGAAGGGGTGGCCGCATGACGATGATGACCGAGACTTTAGTGAGTGGAACAGCACCCGTGAGCGACAACGTGAATTTGAAACAGCACCTCAATACGCCGAGCGAAGAAGGCCAGACCCTTCGCGGGAGTGTCGAGAAGGCGCTGCACAATTATTTCGCCCACCTTGAGGGCGCGTCCGTCACGGACGTGTACAACCTGGTGCTTTCCGAAGTCGAGGCGCCCCTGCTCGAAAGCGTGATGAACTACGTCAAGGGCAATCAGACCAAGGCCAGTGAGCTGCTGGGACTGAACCGCGGCACACTGCGCAAGAAACTCAAGCAGTACGATCTGCTGTAAGCATTCAATCAAACCAGAAAGGCGCCCGCGTAAAAAACGGTCGCCTTTTTTGCTGACTTCCTTTGCTTTTGATGGAAATTGAGATGACCGACCAGACTACCCGCCTGCCGATCCGCCGCGCCTTGATCAGCGTTTCCGACAAGACCGGGATCCTCGAATTCGCCAGGGAGCTTGAAGCCCTGGGCGTCGAGATCCTCTCCACCGGCGGAACGTTCAAGTTGCTGCGCGACAACGGCGTTGCCGCAGTGGAAGTCGCGGATTACACCGGTTTCGCCGAGATGATGGACGGCCGGGTGAAAACCCTGCACCCGAAAATCCACGGCGGCATCCTCGGTCGTCGCGGTATCGACGACGCGATCATGAGCGAGCACGGCATCAAGCCGATCGATCTGGTGGCGGTCAACCTCTATCCGTTCGAAGCCACCATCAGCAAGCCTGGCTGCGACCTGCCGACTGCCATCGAGAACATCGATATCGGCGGCCCGACCATGGTCCGTTCGGCAGCAAAAAACCATAAAGATGTAGCGATCGTGGTGAATGCCAGCGATTACGCCGACGTCCTGCAAAACCTCAAGGCCGGTGGCCTGACCTACGCCCAGCGTTTCGACCTGATGCTCAAGGCCTTCGAACACACTGCCGCCTACGACGGCATGATCGCCAACTACATGGGCACCGTGAATCAGGCGGCCGAAACCCTGACCACCGAAGGTCGCAGCGAATTCCCGCGCACCTTCAACAGCCAGTTCATCAAGGCTCAGGAAATGCGCTACGGCGAGAACCCGCACCAGAGCGCGGCGTTCTACGTTGAAGCCAAACCTGCCGAAGTCGGCATCGCCACCGCGACCCAACTGCAAGGCAAAGAGCTGTCGTACAACAACGTGGCCGACACCGACGCTGCGCTGGAATGCGTGAAGAGCTTCGTCAAGCCAGCCTGTGTGATCGTCAAGCACGCCAACCCGTGCGGCGTCGCTGTCAGCCCGGACGCCGAAGGCGGTATCCGTCAGGCCTACGAACTGGCCTACGCCACCGACACCGAGTCGGCCTTTGGCGGCATCATCGCCTTCAACCGTGAACTGGATGCCGAGACCGCCAAGGCGATCGTCGAGCGTCAGTTCGTTGAAGTGATCATCGCGCCATCGGTCAGTGAAGAAGCCCGCGCCATCGTCGCGGCCAAAGCCAACGTGCGCCTGCTGGCCTGCGGCGAGTGGTCGGCTGACCGCGCTGCTGCCTGGGACTACAAGCGCGTCAACGGTGGTCTGCTGGTACAGAGCCGCGATATCGGCATGATCAGCGCCGATGACCTGAAAGTCGTGACCAAACGCGCCCCGACCGAGCAGGAAATCCACGACCTGATCTTCGCCTGGAAAGTTGCCAAATACGTTAAATCCAACGCCATCGTCTACGCCAAGAACCGCCAGACCATCGGTGTCGGCGCCGGCCAGATGAGCCGCGTCAACTCGGCGCGCATCGCTGCAATCAAGGCTGAGCATGCCGGTCTGCAGGTTGCCGGATCGGTGATGGCCTCCGATGCGTTCTTCCCGTTCCGCGATGGTCTGGACAACGCGGCCAAGGTCGGCATTACCGCCGTGATCCAGCCGGGTGGCTCGATGCGTGACGCTGAAGTGATTGCCGCTGCCGATGAAGCCGGTATCGCCATGGTATTCACCGGCATGCGCCATTTCCGTCACTGATTCAACCGGAACGAAATGTGGGAGCGGGCTTGCTCGCGAAGGCGGTGTATCAGTCAAAGCTGCATCAACTGACAGGCCCATTCGCGAGCAAGCCCGCTCCCACATAAAGCGCACCTGCGGCGTCTATAGAATTTGAGGTTTTTGAAATGAATGTTTTGATCATTGGCAGCGGTGGCCGTGAGCACGCCCTGGCCTGGAAAGTGGCTCAGGATCCGCGCGTGCAGAAAGTCTTCGTTGCACCGGGCAACGCCGGTACGGCGATTGAGGCCAAGTGCGAAAACGTTGCCATCGACGTACTCGCCCTTGAGCAACTGGCCGACTTCGCCGAGAAAAACGTCGCCCTGACCATCGTCGGCCCGGAAGTGCCGCTGGTCGCTGGCGTGGTCGATCTGTTCCGTTCCCGTGGCCTGGACTGCTTCGGTCCGACCGCCGGTGCTGCGCAACTGGAAGGGTCGAAAGCCTTCACCAAGGATTTCCTCGCCCGTCACAAGATCCCGACCGCCGATTACCAGAACTTCACCGAGATCGAGCCGGCCCTGGCTTATCTGCGCGAGAAAGGCGCGCCGATCGTGATCAAGGCCGACGGTCTGGCTGCGGGTAAAGGCGTGATTGTTGCCATGACCCTGGCCGAAGCCGAAGACGCCGTGCGTGACATGCTCGCCGGCAATGCGTTCGGCGATGCCGGTTCGCGCGTGGTCATCGAAGAATTCCTCGACGGCGAAGAAGCTTCGTTCATCGTCATGGTCGACGGCAAGAACGTCCTGCCGATGGCCACCAGCCAGGATCACAAACGCGTCGGCGACGGCGACAGCGGCCCGAACACCGGCGGCATGGGCGCTTACTCCCCTGCCCCGGTGGTGACCGCCGACGTGCATCAGCGCGTGATGGACCTGGTGATCTGGCCGACCGTGCGTGGCATGGCAGAAGAAGGCAATGTCTACACCGGTTTCCTCTACGCCGGTCTGATGATCGACAAGGCGGGCAATCCGAAGGTCATCGAATTCAACTGCCGCTTCGGTGATCCGGAAACCCAACCGGTGATGCTGCGGCTGCAATCGAGCCTGGTCTTGCTGGTCGAAGCCGCACTGGCCCAAGCGCTGGATAAAGTCGAAGCACAGTGGGATCCGCGTCCGAGTGTCGGCATCGTGCTGGCCGCTGGCGGCTACCCGGGCGATTACGCCAAGGGCGCAGCGATCAACGGCCTGGAGGCTGCCGCGAATCTGGAAGGTAAAGTCTTCCACGCCGGTACCGCATTGAAGGACGACAATGTCGTCACCGCCGGTGGTCGCGTACTTTGCGCCACCGCCATGGGCGCAAGCGTCAGCGAAGCCCAGCAGCAAGCCTATAAACTCGCGGCGGCCATCGACTGGCAAGGCTGTTTCTACCGCAAGGACATCGGCTACCGCGCCATTGCCCGTGAACGTGGCGAAATCCAGGAATAAGCGGTCCACCTCGCCCGGCGCGCAATGCCATTGCTCGCCGGGCTGTTCCGCCGTCGCGCATCGTTATATTCTGGCTTCAACCTACGAAGGGATCTCGCCGTGCGCTGGCTCAGGAATGCCATAAGCTTCACCGTCACTTTGCTGACCCTGCTCTGCATGCTCCCGGCCCAGGCCGCCCAAGGCAGTGGCTGGTCGGTATTGCTTGACGATCAGGGCAGCCTGCAACTGAGCGATATCCGCTCCCCTCGCTACACCAATCAATTCAGCCCCATCGATCTTGAGCGCCTCACGGCGGCCGAACCCGAGGGGGCCTTGTGGCTGCGTTTCAGGCTGGCACCGGGCAAGCACGAACAAGTGCTGCGCATCTTTGCCCCTGACCTGTCACAGCTCAATCTTTACGTGCTCGACGGCGACAAGCTGATCGAGCAACGCAACACCGGCACCGACCAGCCACAGGCTGAGCGGCCCCTGCCGAGCAGCGACTTCATGCTGCCGCTGCCGCTGAGCGACAAGCCCCTCGACGTTTATCTGCGCATGGTCTCCGACCATCAGTTGCGCCCGCACATTACCCTGCAGTCTGCGGTAGTCAGCGCGGCCAATCAGACCCAGACGCTGATTTTCGGCCTGCTGTTCGGTTGTCTGGGCATGCTGTTGCTGCACAATCTGGTGCGCTACGCCTATTCCCGCTCGCGCAGCAGCCTGTGGCTGGCGGTCTGTGAAGGTCTGCTCGGGTTGAGTCTGCTGCTGTTGCTCAATCTGGCCGGGCCGTGGTTGCCGAACTGGCATGCCTTGCAGACACCCGGCGCCTATCTGGCGTTGCTGTTGACCGCCCCGGCCGGGCTGATGTTCGCCTTGCGCTTCTTCTCCCCGCTCGGGCCGCACCCGCTGAACAAGCTGTTGCTGACAGACATTGTGCTGATCGTGACGTGCAGCCTGCTGTTGCTGTTCGTCAACACGCTGCCGCTGAACATCATCACCTATGCGCTGGTGGCGCTGGCAGGCCTGAGCATGTTGCTGGTGGGGTTCTACCACTGGCAGAAAGGCTACCGGCCGGCGCGTCTGTTCGTCGCGGCGATGGTGGTGTTCAACATCGGCACGCTGATCATCCTTCCGGCGTTGCTGGGATTGACCCTGGTCGCGCCGCAAGGCCTGATCATGACGTTGATGGTGTTCATCTGCATCAGCGGCCTGCTGATGAGCATCGCCCTGGGCGAGCGACAGCGCAGCATCACCGAAAGCCGTTTCAGCATCAGCCGCGACCTCGCCGCGAGCAATGCCGAGATCAACGCCAAAGCCGAATTCCTCGCCAAGATCAGCCACGAAATCCGCACCCCGATGAACGGCGTACTGGGCATGACCGAGTTGCTACTCGGCACGCCGCTCTCGGTCAAGCAACGCGACTACGTACAAACCATCCACAGCGCCGGCAACGAACTGCTGACCCTGATCAACGAGATCCTCGACATCTCCAAGCTCGAATCCGGGCAGATCGAACTGGACGACGTACAGTTTGACCTCAACGCCCTGATCGACGACTGCCTGAGCATCTACCGGGCCAAGGCCGAGCAGCAGAATGTCGAGCTGATCAGTTTCATCCAGCCGCAAGTGCCGCGCGTGATCAGCGGCGACCCGACGCGCCTGCGCCAGACCCTCCTGAGCCTGCTGGAAAACGCCCTGAAAAAAACCGACGAAGGCGAAGTGCTGATCGTCGTCGCCCTCGATGAGCGCAGCAGCAAGCCGCGCCTGCGCATCGCCGTGCAGGACAGCGGCGTGCCGATGGAGGCGGAAGAACGCGATGCGCTGATGCACGCCGAGCTGCACAGCAAACACTTTCTTTCGGCCAATCGCCTGGGCGGCAATCTCGGCCTGGTGATTGCCCGGCAACTGATTCGCCTGATGCACGGCGAGTTCGGTATCAAGAGCGGCGCCACGGCGGGCAGCACCTTGTGGCTGACCCTGCCGCTGGACCCGGACCGCCTGGAACACCCGACCTCGGATCTGGACAGCCCGCTGCAAGGCGCACGGGTGCTGGTGGTCGACGACAACGACACCTGCCGTAAAGTGCTGGTGCAGCAATGCAGCGCCTGGGGCCTGAATGTCAGCGCCGTGCCTTCGGGCAAAGAAGCGCTGGCGTTGCTGCGCACCAAAGCGCACCTGCGCGACTATTTCGACGTGGTCCTGCTCGACCAGAACATGCCCGGCATGACCGGCATGCAGCTTGCGGCCAAGATCAAGGAAGACCCGAGCCTTAACCACGACATTCTGCTGATCATGCTCACCGGCATCAGCAATGCGCCGAGCAAAATCATCGCGCGCAATTCGGGGATCAAGCGCATTCTGGCCAAACCGGTGGCCGGCTACACCCTCAAGACCACCCTGGCCGATGAGCTCAACCAGCGCAACAAAGGTCAGGTGGTGTTCCAGCCGCAAGTCGTCACGGCCGCCACCGCCGCCAAGGTGCCGAGCGACTTCCGCATCCTCGTCGCCGAAGACAACACGATCTCGACCAAAGTGATTCGCGGCATGCTCGGCAAGCTCAACTTGCAACCTGATACCGCCAGCAACGGTGAAGAGGCGCTGCAAGCGATGAAGGCCCAGCGTTACGATCTGGTGCTGATGGACTGTGAAATGCCGATCCTCGATGGTTTCTCCGCGACCCAGCAGCTGCGGGCCTGGGAAGTCAGCAACCAGCGCATCCGCACGCCGATCGTCGCGTTGACGGCGCACATCCTTGCCGAACACAAGGAACGCGCGCGTCAGGCGGGCATGGACGGGCACATGTCCAAACCCGTCGAGCTGTCGCAGTTGCGCGAGCTGATCGAACACTGGGTCGCGCAACGCGATCAGCAGAATCGAACAGCATCGACCTTCTGAATGAGTTCGCGCCGCCCTTCGATCAGATGTCGAGGCTACTCAGGTATTTGAGCGAGCCAGACACCACTGACTTTTTTACCTTTTCCCGAAACTGGGCGTAATGCAACGTGTTGAAGGTAATGACAGCAATCTGTTCAACGCTATTGTGGATAATTGCCGGATTGCCACCGAAGAGAAAACCGCTGACCTGTTGCCTGACCTGGAATTGCCGGTGATAAATGCCCATCTGCACTTTGTTCGGGCCGCTCGGGAGGCAGGGAATCATTTGAAAGTAGCCGACATTGCCGCGCAGGCTTGTGTCCTCGAACAGTTTGAGCGCCGATGTGTTGCGCTCCATGGCCAGCAGCGCACGCCGCACAGGCTCGGAATACGCCTCGCCGATGACAGTCTCGATGCCCTGCACTGCCTGACCGGCCATCCGAGCACCAGACGGTGTCAATGCAGTTGGTTTCGGCACGTCCCACCCGATAACCCTGAGCACGTTCCTGTAGTACGTGAACCAGTCCCCCACCAGCCCATCCTGTAACGCCGCTCGCGTCGCGTTTTGCGCAAAAGCGGTGCTCATGTAGATGTCCTCTCGCTGGGATGCTTGCACGCCGTTGGCGAATGCCACGACGCTGCCTCCCACCACCGCAGCCTGCGGCGCAATCAGTGCTGTCATGGTGTAATTTCCTTTGGCAACGTCAACACCGCCACACTGCCGGCAAGCCTGTCCGCGACTTTCCTGGCAATCGCATCGCGCGCGACCCCATACCGGGTTTCGGAAAGGTTCGCCCGGGCGTGATACACCTGAACCGGACCTTGAATATCGCCCGCTTGGTAGATCTGCTGAAATGGATTGGGGCTTAACGCTTCTCGCGTCTTGAACTCGGCGTAGACGCTTGTGATCGAGGTGGGAGAATCCGCGCAAATAACCAGCAAACGCACCGGCGTCATCGTCGCTGGCAAATCGCTCGAACCAGCCGCTGCAGGCTTGTTCATGTAACTGTGCAGCCGTTGGAGGGCCGCGTCGTCGCTCGGCAATTGTGCAATCTTCGCCAGGATGGTGGCCATTACACGCTGTTGCAGCGGCGCATGACGGGGCAACGCCGCGGTAAACAGTTGCAACGCCGTTTCTGCAGTGGTGCTGTTGATTTGCCACGTCTCTCTGGATTTTTGCTGGCGCAGCCAGAAATCATCCAGAACCTGCACATAAGCGCTGTACCAATTGATATGCCGATTATTCTCGGTCTGTTTATTGGCCACCAACTGCGCCAGCAACGTCGCCTCGATCAACCCACTGTAAACTTCCTGCCCTTCATGCTCAGGAACTATCAATATACACGCACCGACAACCAGAGTTGAATACTCGCTCTCCATATTACTTCCTCCCCAACAAAAAAAGGCAGTCATCATGACTGCCTTTTTTAATTAATCAGATGTCATATTCTTCGATCTTCGACACAACGTTAAGGCCCAGCCTGTTCTTGATTGTCTCGCGCGCTGCGTTAGCGACCAAGGTGTTCTTTTCAAACACCGTTTCGCCGCGGTACAACTTCACGTCACGGACATCTACATCCACAAACAGCACTTTGGTCGAAGTGTTACGGCGCAGAAAACGAACCGCTCCAACCGCCATGATGGCTTCGCCGTTTACTTCGGTGCACGCGCCTGCCGAAATACCGCCTACGCCATTGTTCAGCACATTGCGCTCATAAAGGGTCAATGCGGTATCACGTTTCGTCAGAGCGGCGATCGCGTCTCCCGCCACCTTCAGCATCAGCGCCGTCGAAGGGCCTGGCAGGGCAACGCCAGCAATGACCGAGCCGAGGATTTCGAGCACCAGCTTGTCCATCCGGACACTGGTGCCCGAGATTTGCAGATCGCTGTAGTATTTGCTGATAGGCGTCCAGCCCGCACTGGTCATGACGTCGCGGAACAGCATGTACCACTCTCGCCCTTGATCTTCGCGAGGGTATTTCTTGTTAGCGACAAGGCTGGCGAAGAGAAAGGCGTTTTGTGCGTCGGATCGGTTTTCACCACTGATGTTTCCCGAGAAGGACAAGATACCTTCGCCGACAATGGAGCCCTTGGTCGGGGCCTCTACAGCGTCGCCTGAGTTCAGCCCAAGCGAAGAACTGCGACTTTGAATAACAAACTCTTCGTCAATTTCATAGCATTGCAGATCATTAACGCAATTGGCTACATAGCTTTGTTGCAGCACTAGACTATTCACTTTTATTTCCTTATTTATATTTAAACAAGCCCTCATGAACTTGCAAAACAACAATAGCCAAGCCACCCACCACTGCACAAACAAAAACATGTAACACCCATTATCAACCCCCCCTGCACAACTAACAAAGATTAAAAAGCAGCGGACCTGTTCATTTAAAAGCCGATACCCCAAGCCCTTGCGCGACTGATAGACTCCAACCCACTCACTACTTGCAGCGAGCCAAAACCATGCTCCATGTGCTGTTCAGCGTTTACCTGAAGATGCTGGTGCTCTATAGCCCGTTCTTCGTATTGTCCTGTTTCATCAGCCTGACCCGCGGCTACTCGCGCAAGGAGCAACGGCGCCTGGCCTGGAAGGTTGCGGTGGCGACCCTGGTTTCAAGCGTTTTGCTGTATTTGTTCGGGCGAGTGATCTTCGATGTGTTCGGCATCACCGTGGATGCGTTTCGCATCGGTGCCGGCAGCGTGCTGTTCATTTCGGCGCTGGGCATGGCCCAGGGCAAACCGGCGGTGCAGGCTGATAATGTGCAGCAGGACGTGACCATTGTGCCGCTGACCATTCCGTTGACGGTGGGCCCCGGCACCATCGGCGCACTGCTGGTGATGGGCGTCAGCCAGCCGCACTGGGACGACAAACTCACCGCGATCATGAGTATTGCGCTGGCAAGTTTCACAGTGGGCGTTGTGCTGTATCTGTCCAATCGTATCGAGCGGATTCTCGGCGACCAGGGCTTGCAGATTGTCAGCCGTTTGATGGGGTTGTTTGTCTGTGCTTTAGCGGCGCAGATTATCTTTACTGGAGTGAAGGGTTATCTGGTGCCTTGAGCGCTGGCACAGCGCAACGCCGCAAACGGAAACGTTTGCGGCGTTTGGTCGAGCAGTGCATGAGACCTCAGCGCAGCGCTTGCACCACCGCTGCCAGGCTCGCGATCAATTCATCGCCGCGCACGGTTGCAAAGGCCTTCAGCCCGTCAGCCAGTGCGAAGATGACTTTTTCACCGGCTATGCCGACGGCCATTTCCAGTGAGTCCTGCGCAGTAAAGTTGCGCACGATCAGACTGCGCCCGGTGTCCGGATCGCTGAGAACCACATTGGCTTCGACCCGCGACAGCAGCCAGTGCCCGCACGCCTCCAAACCAAGATCCAGCAGGCACGGTTCTGTCGTTGCCGCCGCGCCGGGACGCCGCACATCGACCACGATGCACGCCAGACGCTGCCAGTCCTCTTGCGAAATCCGGTAACCGACCGTTTGCGCACCGTAGGTCAGCAGCAGCGTGTCGATGCCTTCGGGCAGCAATGCCGAAACCTCTGTGAGTTCATCGCCCACCTCTAGTGCCATGACCTCTTCGTCGCGATGCGCATAACTTTCCGGCAGCCAGACGTGTTCTTTCGGATCTGCGGTGAAAATCAATTGATCGACCGGATCGAACAGCAGCGGAGATTCAGCCCCGCGCGTGCCGAGGAAAACCGCCCACTGCCCGTCGCTGCGACCCGACAGAACGAACAGATGATCAAGCTCCGCAACGTAGTAGGCGTAGCGGTCAGCAAAGCGCTCGACTTGCAGGACCGGCGCGTGATCATGCCCGCTCAGCAGGGTTCTCAAGCGTGCGCGCAATTGCTCCTCAGTCTGCTCAGACATCGACGACCAACGGTTTTCCACGCCGATGATCCTGGCAGGCTGGTTATCCAGCAACTGCAGGTTCACGCCGTCGCGGGTTTGCGCGATCAATGCTTCCCCCTGTCGTTGCACTTGAGTAAAAACCCATTGCGGCCAGACCTTCTGCGCCTTGACCAATTGCCCGGAATCGAGCAGTCGATGACCCGACGCAAAAGCCCCGCGCAGCGCTTCGATGGTGACCAGCGGCTGGCGATAAAGCTGCCCCGCTGTCACATCGAGCAACCAGACCGCGTCTTTGTCAGGCGTCAGACCGAGTAGCGATAATTCCCTGGCGTGACCAAGATCGGCCAGCGCGACTTTCTCCTCGATGCACCACGCGGCCAGGAAAACATCACCGCTGACACCGCTCAGGCCAATGATCGGGAATGGGGACGCTTTGTATTCTTTGGCCAGCGCAGGTAACGCACTCAGCCAGTCAGGATTGCGCCCAAGCCAATGCTGACCCACTCCCGCGAATCTGAGAATCCCGGGGTTGTCCTTGCGGTCGCGCCATTGTTCGTCGCTCCTGATAGTGAGAGGAGGTATCCCGTATTCAAGTGCAACCGCATCCGGTATAGAGGCAGCAGGAGGCACGTCGATAATGTCGATCTCGTACAGTCGACCGTCAGCCTTGGTGGCGATGTAGTGTTTGTCGGTCTGGGTAATCTCGACCACATCGCGTTCGATGACCACGTTCTCAAAATAGCCGACACGGGGCTCGATACCGCGACTGATGGTCTGGTCTTGTTTGCTGTAGAAGAGCACCGCACTGTTTTGCGGGTCGGAAGGCAGGAGTATCTGCATGTCCTCGGGCCAACCGAGGTTTTGCGCGGCCTGACAATACTTGCCGGTCCTTTTGTTGATCCACGCCCGGTCCCACAACCGCAATCCTGCATAGCCTTCGACGACTATGAACGGCGCATAGGACCATTCGCTGACTTGCGCAGTCATGCCCGCCGTTGCGTCCTCAAAGGGGACATCAATGTATCGAAGTGCTGCTTGCGGCTGGAAACTATAGTTCTCTGACGAGAACCTCACTTTGCAGCCGGTCAGCTCAACAGCCTGCTCGGTTATCCGGTATTCAACAGTGGTCACGCCATAGAGATCGCTCCCTGCAAGCTTTTGCGAGACATGCAACGTGCCATCGGCAGACTGCCGGCATTCGACAATGGTTGATCCTTCCTGCGGATTCTTCAAACGGTAGCACTGCACGACAGTTCCGGTGAGCACATCGGCCCGCCAGACGGTTGCATGGTCCGGATGGTAAAACCATGCATGGCGTGGGCTCACGCCTCCCAACATCAAGCCCTCGTTGACGTCCTTGGGCAGATTGCGCGCATACAGCAGCCGATCCCTTGCCGTGTCGTAATAAGCCGTGGTGAAGACCGGCTGACTCGCTGAATTGAACGGCACCCGAAATTTGAGCAACGGCACATAAGCCGGGATCGGTCGCTTGTTTTTCACCTGATCGCGCAGGTAGAGCAGAACGGACGGCGGGATTGCGCTGGGCGTCTGGCCCGCAGAACCGACCTGAGCCGACGCTTTTTCCGAGTCTTTTGCATAGTCGAGCGTGATGGCGACAAGGTGCAGGCTGCGGCTCAGCCAGTCGATCCGGAACAGCCCTTCGGCCAGTTCGATAAAACCATCGAATCTGTTCAGCGCGATACCATCAACGCGGAGTCTCGGCGTGCTCTCGTTGCTTATCTCTGGCTTTTCAACGAAACGGATTTGCTCCACCCGCACCCAGAGCGCCTGCACCGTCCAGGTGACCTGTTCCCAGCCGTGTGCCTGGTCAAAGTTTACGGCCACCAGGCCTGGCGTGAGGCGGATATGGTATTGCCCTTGCGGCGCAATCACCTCGTAAGAAATCTTTGCCTTCCACTCCGGCGGCAAATCCGGAACCACCAACTGGCGTACTGGCTCGGCCAATTGCACCTTGACGGTCGTGGGCATATAGACCGGGTACAGTTTGTAAAGTATGTGCGGCAACGAAGGCGTGCTGAACAGATAGAACAACCGGTTGCCGTGGGCGTCGTATTCCAGTTGTTGCGCCAGCGTGTCGTGCAACTGCGGATAGCGGGTGACAGAAAAAGGTGCGTACCCGGCACTGCCCAGCTGATATTCATAGCCGTAATAGCAAGTTGGCGAACATGGCAGCACGACAGCTTCGGGCAAAACTCCCCAGACGCTGCCGACTGCGGGGCGCTGGAATGCACGGGGGATATTGATCGAGTTGTGTCGGTTAGCCGGATCGCTGTCGAACTGCGGCAACTCCAGGGGACCGCCCTTCCAGGGATAAAACTTCTGCCCATCGAACTTGACCCTTCTGTCCAGCAGGTTGAGCTCGGTGATCACCGCTTGAGGCGGAAACTGCAGGACTGATCCGCTGGACTCATAGGACAGTTGATAAGCGTTATAAATTTCAGTCAAAAGCATGCCAATGCCGGCAGCCTTGTCCATGATCTGCCCAAGATTGCTGGCGATGGCGGTCGCACCAATGCCGATACCCAGCAGCGGTATCGACAACGATGCCGCCACCGCACCCACTGCTCCGCCCACAGCCAGTGCGGCCACATCCAGGCCCAATGCTGCCACGTTGAATGCCAGCGACGTGGAAAACCGCGAACGCTGCTCGTGATTTTCGGCCAGCGCCAGGTTGTAGATATCGAAGCCGATATTGGCCACGGAAAAGGCTACGCCGATACTCGTAGCGGCACGCGCTGCCAGCCGCCCGGCCAGAGAAGCCTGGCGCAACGCTTGCTCCCCGGACACCACCTGACGCACCAACCGGCCGATCTGCACCACGTCGCTGACAACGCCAAACCCCAGTTGCGCATAACCGACGTACACCTGAACCTGAAGGGCGACCGCCAGGGCCGGCGGGCCGTCACTGCCCTGATAATCGCGATGACGCATTTCAGTGATCAACGCCTGGATCGCAAAGGCAAAACTCAAGCGGCTGCCACCGTCGGCCTCTCCCGCGGCCCCTGGCTTACCCGCCACGGCGTTGATCAGTTGACCGAGGTGTTTTTTGATACGGCTGAAACGCGCGTCCCGGGTCACGACCTCAAGGGTATTGAGCGGGTTGCGCGAGTCGACCAGCGTCACGCTGTAGCCGCCATCATCTGCAACCTTGACGGTCTCAAGCAGAGGCAGATATTCCCGCCCGACGGCGTGTTCGCTGCGCAATTGCCGGGTGGCCTGATCGAACTCGCCGGCCCAGTAGCGCGCATCCAGTTGCGCCAGGCTCTGGCCCATCCGCGAGTTATCGTCAAGCGAGCGCGTCCGTGCGACAGCCTGCTTCTCCCACACGGTCGTGGTTTGCAGGTCGGTGGCAGGAGTGCTCTGCAGGAACCGGTCAACCCGCAGGTTCGACGACAAGACTTTTTCGGCAATCGCCGTGGTGTTCAGCTCGATCACATTAAATGACGGATTGCTCGCATCGGCCAGTCCGTAGAGCCTGGCGATTTCGTTCTGATTGGCGCCGAGGCTGGCCTGCATGCCTTGTTGCAGTTGCTCGACCGAGGAAAATCCGTAGAGCGCAAAATTAGGGTCGTACACGCGATATACCGTGGCGTCTGCCAGTATGACTTTAGCCACCAGCAGCGCGTGATTGCCGGTGTCGAGCAGCAGAACGGCCGGCGCCGCCTTGCCTTCCAGCGTCTGCGTGACGCTGTGCAAATCCAGGGTGCCGCGGTGTTGGCCGATGTCATCGAACGCGGTGGTCTGCAGCTCATCCAGCGCCAGCAGCAACGCGCGCGCATCGGCGTCGTCAGGCATCAGGCTGGCATTCGCCACCCGGCCGATCACTGCGCGTTCGGCGGAATCACCGGCGGTCAGTGCCGCGGCCATCAGCAAGGCCAGCGGATAACAACGCCGGCCCGGATCGTCAGGGGTCATCATCAACAGGCCCTGGGGCACCTGCCGCGCGGAAACGGCACCGGCCTTGAACAGGGCTTCACGCACCTGCCCGCCGCGCTTGAAAATTTGCCGGTGGTATTCGCGTTGCGCGGTGCGGTTGATCTGCCCGATGCGCTCCCCCCACTGCTGCACGGTGAGCGGTTCATTCAAGGCCCGCACCTTCAGCTCCCGCGCCGTTTGCGTAGCGGACGCCAGACCTCGGGCAAGCCCGGCCTCGAACATCGGTGATTTGCCCTGACGGAGGAGGTTTTCGATGGCGTTGTAGCGGGCGAACAAGCCGCCGGTTTCGGTGCGCCGGGCGAGGTTCACGGCCGCTTGCCAGGCGCTGGCAAAACCTGCGGCATCCAGGCTGTCGGCCGCGAATATTGCGCCGAGCATGACGCGCTGACGAGGGCTGAGGTGTTCCGGGGTCAGTTTGCCGTTGGCCAACTGAGTCAGCAGTTCGTTGACATTGCTCGCGGTCTCGGCACCATGAGAAACCGGCAGCTCGCCTTGCGGTTGCGCGAGGATTTGCTCGCGGACATCAAAGCCGATGGAAAAGGCTTTATCAAAGCGGACATCGCCACTCAACTTCTCGGCCATGGCGCGAATAAACGGCTCACCCAACTGATCCGTCAGTTGCTGCAGCACCGTTGTCAGCAGCACCGGTTTGCCTTCGATGACGGGCCAGCCTTGTTTAAAGGTGAGGCTTCTCTCAATCATCAACGTCGATAAATTGCCGATATAACGGGATTTGAGCCGGCCTTCGCGCCACTTGGCATGCTCCTTGTCCAGCCAGTCCTTGTCCGAGCCTTTGACCGTCCAGCCGGAAATGGCTTCCTCCTCTGTATCGAAGTTATAGCCCTCGCGCAACTTCAAATGCGACAAGACCGTGTTCTCGGCAGCAGGTAGAAACTGCGCGTCGATGTACTCCTTCAGCCCGGCCAGTGCCGCACCCGGCCCAGTCAATGTGATGGTGCCCCTAGCCTCGTTTCGGATGCCATCCTGGTAATAACCGAGGACAGCCTCGAGCAGTCTTGTAACGTAGAGGTCATCCCAACCGGTAAGACGTGCGTTCGCCCTGAGTTCATTGTTGACGTTTTGCACCACATGGACCAACTGGTCATAATCGCCCCAGGCGAAACCTGACGCCGCCAAGCGCTTTTCCACTGCATAAAGAATGTCGTAGTTGAATCGAATCCTCTCCATGATCGACAGCGTCATGCCACTGTCAGGCTGAGCCAGAAAGTGCGCGTTCATTTCATCGCCATGCTGTCGCCCCATACGAAAACCATGGTCGGGGGCGGCGATATCCTGCGGCGGCAGGAACAGTGCACGGGTATCGGGCTTGCTGCGGGCAAAGTCCAGTAAGGCGTCTTTGTGCTCCGCCGGGATACTGTCCGTTCTGTCTGGATAACGCTGCTGATCCCGCCCCGGCATCAAAGTGTCGTTGTGGTTGAGCAGTAGTTGCAGAACGCCGATTTTCTGAGTCTGACTGTAATCACTGATATCCACAGCCCCCTACTTATCGAGCAGTGGCGGCAGATAATCCACATCGCTGTAACGGCCGCCCTCCAGGTGCACGGCCTGCAATCGCACAACATCGCTCGCCGCGGCGAAGTTGCCGCGCATGGCCACTTCCCGTTGATAGACATCGGCTAAAAAGTGACCGCGGAATTCATGCCGAACGTCGCGTAATCGTAGATCCGGCCCGACCATATTCTGGTGGCTGTCCAAGCACTTCTGGCGAAACGCTTCCAGCATCGTACGGTCCTTGCCATACGCGCGAACCAGCAGGTCAATACGCGCCTCATCGGCGCGGGCGTGCCATCGGGGCTGATTCAGATACTCAAACATTTGCTGTTTCAGTACTCGTGCCCGGTCTTCGATCAACGTCGCCAACTGGCCCGGCCGGGTTACCTGATCGCCACCCGACTCCATCGCATGCACCCTGGCGCTGTCGAGAATGACCCGGTTCATTTCAAAAGCCAGCAAGGCATCGCTGTCGTACCACAAGTTGAAGTGATAGCCCTGAGGCTCAAGTACCTGGCGCCAGATATTCATGTAATCGCGCTGGATGGCGCCCACTTCGCTGCCACCGACCCAGACAAAGTGCATGATCTTCGGCACCGGCCTGGCATCTCCCGACAACATTGATAGCGCCGCCGATAAACGTGAAATGTATTGCTGCAAGCCGATGGCGATCTGATCAATGGCAACCGGGACGGGCGTAGTCTTGCGCTTGAGTAACGAAGCCAGTTGTTCCTGAAACAAACTTGCCAGTTGTAGTTTTTCCGTCAGGTCGGCGCTCTGCCCGGCGGTTCGAAAGTACTGGTCAAGCCGCGCGTACTCCGGTACGCCGGCAAATTCCTCTAGTACCTGGGTTATCTGCGAATACTCCGCTGGAGAAACAAATTCGCGACCGATGGACTCGCGTTCTTTTATCGCCATGATGCCGTCCTTCCTTAGTTATAAGCTTTCGTTCGAACGACACGCTATCGCTCAACAACAGAACGCTCAAACTTCAAGACATTCAGGGTGTTTCAAAGAAAACAATTAGCCACATACCAACTGCTGCACCGAATACACCAGTAACAATAAGTAGACCCGCTTTAACGCAGGCACTAAATAACGAGGCCGTAAGTCTTGGACTTACGGCCTTTTATATAAACTTAAGAAACGCAGGAAGTTGCAACCAGGCTTGCAGCCAATCGAACCTGCTTACAGCTTTCCTCGACAGTCGACAGACGTGCTATCAGGAAACAGGCTTCTGTCCATACCAGCGCGGCGTGTAAACCCACTCCCCGCCCGTTGCGCGAGCGAACGTGCACGTCGTCGACGAGCCAATCAGCACCATGGTGCGCATGTCCACCTGATCGGCAGTCAATGCGCCCAACGTGGTGGTGCGCAAGGTCTGGCCCGGGCGTCCAATGTCGCGTCCCAACACCACCGGTGTTTCCGGCCGGCGGTGCTGCGCGACGATCTCCAGCGCGCGACCCAATTGCCACGGACGGGCACGGGAGATCGGGTTGTAGAACGCGAGGGCCAGATCCGCTTCGGCGGCCAGGTCCAGGCGTTTCTCGATGATCGACCACGGTTTGAGGTTGTCCGACAGCGACATCACACAGAAGTCGTGGCCCAGTGGCGCGCCGGCCTGTGCGGCGGTCGCGAGCGACGCGGACACACCCGGCAAAATCTCCAGATCGACACGGTGCCAGGCGGGATCGTCCGACTCGTGCAGCGCTTCGAGCACCGCTGCGGCCATGGCGAACACGCCCGGGTCACCGGACGACACCACGATCACCGAGCGCCCTTCGGCAGCCAGCCTGAAGGCGTGGCGGGCGCGCTGCATTTCTTCGCGGTTGTCGGTGCAGTGCTGCACCTGATCGTCGCGGAACGGGCCGGCCATGCGCACATAGGTTTCATAACCGAGCACGTCGGTGGCGCGGGCCAGTTCGGCCTTCACCGCCGGCACCATCAGCTCGGCGGCGCCGGGGCCCAGGCCAATCACCGCGAGACGACCGCGTGGACGGCCGATTCGCGACACGTCCAGCGGTTGCTCGGCAATCGCCACCGCGAAACTTTCAACGCCAATCACGTTCGCTTCAGGCACTGCGACACGCGCTAAAGCCTGAAGATCGCTTTGCGCCGGGACGAAGCGCAGCGGCACGCCCAGTTCAAGCGCAGCCTGGTGCACGTTCGCCGAAGCCATGTCGGTATCGGCCGCCACCAGGCAGGCCAGTGCCGGCACGGCGACATTTGCCTGCTGCAACGCAGTGCGAACGGCGTTCGGCAGGTTCGCCACTTCAGCACTCACCGCCACCGCGACACTGCGCGGGTAGATCAGCAGTTCGTTGGCACTCGCCTCACGTTCGGCGCTGCTGACATGGATCGAGCGCTGCGCCTGTGGATCCTGCGGCAACTGCGCCTGATCCAGCCACGGCGCCGCGCCCTCGATGCGCACGCTGTGTCCGGCCAGCAGGTCCGAGACAAAGCGCTTGCCCGACTCCAGATCCGCCAGCGCATAACCGCTCGGCGGATTGAGCAGGCAGGTGCCGAAGCGCAACTCACCGCTGGTGGTGATCGCCGGCGCGACTTGCAGCGCGGCCGCGATATCACGCGCCATGACGTTGACCCCGCCCAGTCCGCCGAGCAACGGCACCACCGCGCTGCCGTCTTCGGCTATCGCCAGCACTGCGGGTTCGGCGCCCTTCTCCAGCAGCAGCGGCGCCAGCGTGCGGATGACGATGCCCGCCGCACACAGGGCAATGATCGGCGTGTCCTGCTGATACAACGTGCGCAGGGTCGCGCCGAATTCCTGATACGAGCAATCGGCGCCGTCGACCCGGCCGGCGAGGCCGTGGATCTGCGCCGCCGGATAGACCTGCTGGATGCGTCGGGCCGTGGCGAGACTGCCCTGGCCGAGAATGACGATGGCGGGAGTCGATTGGCTCATCAACCTTGCCACCGTTCGCCCGGGACGATGATCAGCGAGAAGTACGGCGACGACATCGGCTCGACTTGATCCAGCGGCACGATTTTCTGGTTGGCCATGGTCGCGCGCTCGACGTACAACGCACGTTCGGCCAGACCCAGTTCTTCAAGCACCTGACGTACTTTGGGGAAATTGCGCCCCAGCTTCATGATCACGGCAGCATCGGCATCGGCCAGACGACGTTTCAGGTCTTCGTGGGGCAGCACACCGGACAGCACCGACAGGCTCTGATTGCGATACACCAACGGCGCGCCGAGCACCGAGGCACCACCGAGCATCGAGCATACGCCGGGCACCACTTGCGCTTCGTAACGCGTGGCGAGGCGGTCGTGCAGATACATATAGGAACCGTAGAAAAACGGATCGCCTTCGCAAATCACCGCCACATCGCGGCCAGCGTCCAGATGCGCAGCCACGGCCTCGGCCGCTTCGTCGTAGAAATCGCTGATCACTTGTTCGTAAGACAGCGGCGCCGGCAGCGCTTCGGTGGTCACCGGGTACACCAGCGGCAGCAGGTTCTGCGCATCCTGCAGGTGCGCTTCGATGATGCCGAAGGCGTTGCCCTTTTTGCCCTTGGCAACGAAGTACGCCACCACCGGCGATTCGCGCAGCAGGCGCAAGGCTTTGACCGTAATCAGTTCCGGATCACCGGGACCGACACCCAGGCCAATCAAACGTCCTTTTGCCTGCATCATTCGATCTCCGTGGCGAGGGCATTGACGGCGGCGGCGGCCATGGCGCTACCGCCCAGACGCCCCTGCATGATCACGAACGGCACGCCACGGCTGTCGGCAGCCAGTGCCGCTTTCGACTCGGCGGCACCGACAAAACCCACCGGAAAACCGAGAATCAGCGCCGGTTTCGGTGCGCCGGCGTCGAGCATTTCCAGCAAATAGAACAGCGCGGTCGGCGCATTGCCGATCACCACCACGCTACCTTCAAGATGCGGGCGCCACAGCTCCAGCGCGGCAGCCGAACGGGTGTTGCCCAGTTCGCGAGCGAGCTCTGGCACGCTGTCGTCGCGCAAGGTGCAGATCACCTGATTATTGGCCGGCAGTCGCGTACGGGTCACGCCTTCGGAAACCATCCGCGCATCACACAGAATCGGCGCACCGGCGGCCAACGCAGCGCGCCCGGCCTGGCCCGCGCCCTCGGAGAATTGCAGACCGTCGACGGCCTCGACCATGCCGCAGGCGTGGATCACTCGCACCGCGAGTTTTTCCAGATCGGCAGGGATGCGCGCCAGATTGGCCTCGCGGCGAATGATCGCGAAGGAGTTGCGATAGATCTCCTGACCGTCGCGGATGTAATCAAGCATCAAGGGGGCTCCGGGAGCGGGCGTCGAGCAAAGCCGCGGCCGCTTCAATAGTAAGATTGCGTGCGTGCAACGCGCCGAAACCGGGCGCGTCTGCATTGCGAAAATAGAGGTCGTAATGACCGGGGGTCACCGCCAGCAACGTCGCCGGCGCGCAGTGGGCCGCGGCGCAGGAGCGTGAGCAGCCCGAGAGATGCACGCTGAGCCCCGCCGGTAGCCGAGACGCCAGTTGGCGAGCATCCTGTTTGGTGTTGGCCAGGCCTTTGCCACAGCCATCGGCGCCGGTGCAGGCAATCACGCGTGCCAGCGGTTCGGCTGAATCAATCAACAGACCCAGCGCCTGCAATTGATCCAGCACCTTGTCGGTATCGGTCGTCTGCACGTTTGGCACCAGCAGGCTTTGCCACGGTGTGAAACGCAGGCTGCCGTCGCCGAACTGACGAGCCAGTTGCGCCACGCCGCGCAGCATCGCCGGATCGAGTCGGCCCAGTGGCGGTACCGCGCCGACATAGCACCGACCCGCCGTATGCTGCTCATGCGCACCGATGTGCAGCGGCTCTGCCTGAGTCGTGCGTTGCCAGTTGCTGATCGCTTTGACTGGCACACGCTCGCGCAACTGGTCAAGGAAGGCGAGCCTTGGTAATACGTCGAGCAGATGGCGCATGCGCGTCTGCTCTGGCCGGGCCATGTCGAGGAACCCTTCGAGCACGGCGACCACCAGCGCATGGCCGTTATCCAGCGCCACCGCGCCCAGCGCGCGATCCGTCGGGCAACCGGCCAGACCAAACGCCCACAGGACTTCGCCCTCACGCTCGAACGCCGACAGCCACAGGTCATGGGGATGTTCGAGCATCGCCAGCGCTTCGCCGCCGTCCAGTTGCACGGCGAACTTGGCGCTCAGCTCATGGAAGCGCGGATGGCTTTGCAAGGTGTCGAGGATTTGCTCCGCGAGCGGGCGCGTGTCGATACGCATCTGCCGGTCGACCCCGGCCGTGGGGCTGAGCATCAGATTGCGCACATCGTCGCCGGCAGCGTTTTTTGGCCCTAGGCCCGCGGCGAGCAAACTGGCGATCAGTGCCGCCGATTGCTCACCGATCCCGCGAATCTGCAGATTGCCGCGATTGGTCGCTTCGATCGCCCCGCCCGCAAACTGCTCGGCGGCCGCAGCCACGGCCTCGGCTTGAGCGGCGCTGATCGAACCGCCATCGAGCTTGATCCGGCAGATGCCGCCGTCCAGTGCCTGGACGATACGCAGCAACCCCGGGCAGGCCGAGGGGCGTAAGGCGGTGGACATCGGGCGTTCGTTCAAGGGGCTGACCGGTTGTGTGGCGAAGGCGCTTCGCGGACGAAGGCGCGGTATTATGCCTGCTTTGTCCGGCGGCATGAAAAGTCTGCCCGTCGGAACGGCATGTTTAGAGGAATATAAATGTCACCCTGGCTGACGATCGTGGGAATCGGTGAAGACGGCTTCAAGGGCCTGGGCAAAAACGCCCGGCGCGCCCTGCTGGGCGCCTCGCGGATCGTCGGCGGCCAGCGCCAGCTGGATTTGCTGCCGCTGTGCATCCGTGGCGAACGGCAGTTGTGGCCGAGCCCGTTTTCCCTCGCGCCGTTGCTGGAATCGCGCGGCGCGCCGGTCTGCGTGCTGGCCAGCGGTGACCCGATGTTCTACGGCGTCGGCGCCAGCCTGGCGCGTCAGGTACCGAGTGATGAGATGCTGATTCTGCCCGCCCCCTCGTCCTGCTCGCTGGCCGCGGCGCGGCTTGGCTGGCCATTGCAGGAGGTGACGATTGTATCGCTGGTGGCGCGTCCGCTGGCGGCGCTCAATGCGCAACTGTTCAGCGGCGTGCGTCTGTTGCTGCTGAGCAATGACGGCAACACCCCGGCAGCCGTTGCGCAGTTGTTGCGTGAGCGCGGCTTCGGTGCCAGTCGCATGAGCGTTCTGGAGCATCTGGGCGGCGATGCCGAGCGACGCTTCGATGCCACAGCCAACCAGTGGACGGACATGCCGATTGCCGACCTCAATGTGATTGCGATCGAGTGCCTGGCCGATACCTGTGCCCCGCAATTGTCGCGCCTCGCCGGCCTGCCCGACTCAGCCTTCCGGCACGACGGCCAACTGACCAAGCGTGACGTGCGCGCCATCACCCTCGCCCGTCTGGCGCCAGTCCCCGGCGAACTGCTCTGGGACGTCGGCGCCGGCTGTGGCTCGATCGGTATCGAATGGATGCGCGCCCAGCCTGCCTGCCGGGCACTGGCTATCGAGGCCGACGAGGGCCGTCAGCGATTGATCGAACACAACCGCGATGCGCTGGGTGTACCCGGCCTGCAACTGGTTCGCGGCAAAGCCCCGCAAGCGCTGGCCGGACTGGAGCGGCCGGACGCCATTTTCATCGGCGGTGGCGTGACCCGCGAAGGCGTGTTCGAGACTTGCTGGGAACAACTCAAGCCCGGCGGCCGTCTGGTCGCCAACGCAGTGACCCTGCAAAGCGAAATGGCCCTGATGCACTGGCGCGATCAATACGGCGGCGAACTGACCCGCGTTCATGTCGCCCAGGCGCAGCCGCTTGGCGAGTTCGACACTTGGCGCCAGGCATTGCCGATCACCCTGCTCGATCTGGTCAAACCTCTCGATGCGTGACGAAACCGCCGAACAACCCGCGCCCCTGCGCAGTGGCCTGACCACCGGCAGCTGCGCCACGGCCACCAGCCTTGCCGCCGCGCGCCTGTTGCTCACCGGCGAAGGCGCTGATGCAGTGCACATCACGCTGCCCAAGGGCAAGCAGGTGCAAATGCGCCTGGAGTTCTGTCGCCTGAGCGAGGACGGCGCCGAGGCCGGCACGATCAAGGATGCCGGCGATGACCCCGACGTCACCCACGGCGCCCTGCTCTATTCGCAGGTGCGGCTGAGCGCCGAGCCGGGGATTCGCTTCAACGCTGGCGTCGGTGTCGGCACAGTGACCCGACCGGGTCTGGTGCTGGGCGTCGGCGAACCGGCGATCAACCCGGTGCCGCGCAAAATGATCGGCGACCATCTGGCCTTGCTGGCTGCTGAAACCGGCTACGGCGGGGGCTTCGATGTCACGGTCAACGTCGAGGGCGGCGAGGCACTGGCGCTGAAAACCATGAACCCAAGGCTGGGCATTCTTGGCGGCTTGTCGATCCTCGGTACCAGTGGCATCGTCCGGCCTTTTTCCTGCGCGGCCTACATCGCCTCGATCCATCAGGGCATCGACGTAGCGAAAACCAACGGTTACCTGCACATCGCCGCCTGCACCGGCAACGCCAGCGAAGACACCATGCGCCGGGTCTACAACCTGCCGGAAATCGCTTTGATCGAAATGGGCGACTTCGTCGGCGCGGTGCTCAAGCATTTGCGCAAGGTGCCTGTGGATAAACTCAGCCTGTGCGGCGGCTTCGGCAAAATCAGCAAACTGGCGGCCGGCCATATGGATTTGCACTCGCGGCATTCGAGCATCGACTTGCCGCAACTGGCGCAGTGGGCGGCGGCGATTGGCGCGGACGCAGCGTTGCAACAGCGCATTCGTGAGGCCAATACCAGTCAGCAAGCCTTGGCCATGGCCAGTGCGGCGGGGGTCGCTTTGGGTGATGAGGTGTGTCGCCACGCCTTGAATTTCGCCCGCAGCGTGGTGCCGGCGCAGGTGCAGGTCGAGGTGTTTGCAATCGATCGCCAGGGCGGGATTGTCGGCCATGCCGGAGGTTTTGCATGAAGCGCATTTTGCTGCTGGGCGGTGTCACTGAAGCGCTGGCGATTGCTCGCACACTCGGCCCGGAGCACATTTACAGCCTCGCCGGTGTTGGCCGCGTGCCAACCGATCTGGTCTGTCAGGTTCGGGTCGGCGGCTATGGCGGCACCGAAGGTCTGGCGCAGTTCATAGGTGAAGAAGGCATCGACCTGCTGCTCGACGCCACCCATCCCTACGCCGCACAAATCAGCGCCAACGCCGCCCGCGCGGCGCAACTCACCGGTATCCCCTGCTGGGCCTTGCGCCGCCCGGCGTGGCAACCGCAAGCGGGCGATGACTGGCGCGAGGTGGCCGACTGGGCCGAACTGATCGCCGCCCTCGCACCGTTCCAGCGACCGCTGTTCACCCTCGGCCGCGAACCGCTGCAACACCTCGATGAAATCCCCGCCCACCAGTTCTGGACCCTGCGTGCCCTCGACGTCTACCCCGGCAACGCACGTTGCGAAGTCATCGGCGCACGCGGGCCGTTTCTGCTGGAGGACGAGCGAGCACTGTTCGAGCGCCGACAGATCGACGTGCTGATCAGCAAGAACAGCGGCAGCACCGCGACCGAGCCGAAGCTGGACGTGGCACGCGAGCGCGGGGTGCCGGTGCTGGTGTTGAAGCGGCCGGGGTTGCCGGGGGTTGATCGGGAGTTTCTGTCGCTTCAAGAAACACTTGCCGCGTTGGCGGCGATCCTCTCATGAGGCAAGATCCGCAGCTTGCATGACAAGTAACCTATTTGTTACCTTCAGGGCCAGCCGTGATCACACTCGAAGAATATGTACAGGAAGACGAATCAAGCCCGTTTGGGCGGTGGATTTCCACTTTGAGTGTCCAGGCAGCCGCAAAGGTCTCTCATGCGATGGTCAGGTTGGAATTGGGCAATACTTCAAATATCAAATGGTTTGATGGCCTGGGTGAATACAAAATAAATTGGGGACCTGGGTACAGAATCTATCTGATACAAGAAGGAAAACGCCTGATTATTCTGTTCGGCGGAGGTGACAAATCTACTCAAAAGAAAGACATCAAACGGGTCAAGGCATTGGTAGCCGAATTCCGTACTCGAAAAAAAGCTGAACAGAACCGGAGGTAATTTGATGGTTCTCACTCGAAGCTACAAACATTCAATAGCGGAGCGCGCCCAGCGTGATCCTGAATTTGCTCAAGCATTGCTGGATGAAGCCGCGACTTTATTTTTGAATGGCGAGCCAGAGATGGCCAGGATAATTCTGCGCGACCTCATTAACGCCACCGTAGGTTTTGAAGAGCTCGCAAGGGAAACCGAGCGACCCAGTAAAAGCTTGCATCGGATGCTCTCAGCGAAAGGCAATCCGAGCATGGATAATCTCGCCAAAATATTCTCGGTAATCCGAACTACGCTTGGTGTAGATATGCAGGTTCATGCTGTCCCTGTGAATTGAGCAACCCGTAGCGCACTGCGACACCAAACCGCACGACGCTTTTTTACTTATCGGCGCTGATCAGGCTAAATGGGCAGCGCCTGATCGCCCACCCAACGGACCTGTCCCATGAACCGACGCCGGTTAGCATTTGCCTGGATCGCCTGCTTTGCAGTGCTGTTCAACATGCTCGCCATGCCAATGAGCGGGGCGATGGCGCAGACAGCCAGTACACCGGCCGGGCAAATACTCTGGAGCAGTTTCTGCACCGGCAGCGGGATGAAGATGGTGGCGATCGACATCGGCGCCACCGATCAAAAGGCCCCGGCAAACGACAGCCATTCGAACATGCAGCATTGCTGGTGTTGCTCAGGCTCGGCGCCGCTGGTGGCGCTGCCGGGGCATTCGCCGCAGTTGTACTTCACCCGATTCGAGAGCAATCGCAGCGTCGCGCCCGTCTCGCTGCAAGCCCCGACACCGCGCCAGCAATGGCCGAGCCTCAATCCCCGTGCTTCCCCTCTGGTCTGATTTGTTCGCGCAATCACCCGCGTTTCAAATCGTTCTGGAGAACTGCCATGTTCAAGAAACTCATCGTCCTCGCTGCGCTGTTGCTGCCGGCGTGCTTCGCCCACGCCCATGAATACAAAGTCGGTGCGCTGGAAATCGCCCATCCATGGTCGCAAGAGCTGCCGCCGAATGCGCCGACCGTCGCCGCCTATTTCATCATTCACAACACCGGCAAAACCGCCGATCGCCTGCTCGGCGTCGATTCACCCATCGCCCCCGAAGCGCAACTGCACGAGCATGTCATGCAGGGCGATCTGATGAAGATGCAGCAAGTGCTGAACGTAGAAATTCCGGCCGGCGGCACCGTGACGTTTGCGCCGATGGCTTATCACGTCATGCTGCTCAACCCGACCGATCGCAGCCTGCTCAGCGACGGCAAGCGTTTCCGGATGACCTTGCATTTCGACAAGGCCGGAGACGTCACCGTTGAGGTCGCCGTGCAGAAGAAGCCACCAGCAGCCACCCAGGCCCACGTGCACGCTCAATAACCGAACCGGCTGACTTCGCCCATGCGTGCGCTGCGCATCAGGCCATCCACGCAACGCCGTCAGGCTCGACACCTGAGCCGCGGCAGCTGGATCGCCCTGTTCGCCATGTTGATGATCTTCATCGGCCCACTGATTTCTCAGTCGATGCCGATGGATCAACACGCCTCGACATCAATGCCAATCAACCTGGACATGTCGATGGACATGCCGGGCATGGACCACAGCGGCCATGACGCCAAGCCCGCTGCCGAGCATTGCCCGCCGCAATCCTCGCATCATGTGCTCTGGGAAAAGTGCGGCTATTGCAGCCTGCTG
Organism: Pseudomonas sp. SWRI111; assembly: GCF_014268555.1. NCBI lineage: Bacteria > Pseudomonadati > Pseudomonadota > Gammaproteobacteria > Pseudomonadales > Pseudomonadaceae > Pseudomonas > Pseudomonas sp. SWRI111. Next base: position 108,670 of record NZ_JABWQQ010000007.1, read on the forward strand.
TTCAATTGCCCGGCACTGACCGGCGGCGGCGACTTCATCGCCTTCAACCTCCCGCCGCTGAATACCTTCACCGCGCCCTCGCCGCGTCTGGGCCATGCCCGCCAACCCTTCTTCCCCGGCGCTCGCACCCGCGCCCCGCCCATCGCCGCGTAAACCCGCACCTTTGATTGCACACGGTTGAGAAGACAGCTCCAGGCTGCCGGCCGTGTTGTTGACGACTGTTCGATGGAAATTATCATGTCCAGGTTTACTGCTGTTTCACGCGTGGATTCTGCCCGCGCGTTTTTTGCCGCGAGCGAATCGCCGATTCGTTTCAGGCACACGACTGCCGTTCTTTGCGGCGTACTGCTGGCGCCATTGGCGTTGGCCGATGATCACGCCGCGCACCGCGACGAGCTGAGCCCGACGGTGATCACCGCGATCGCCCCGAGTTCGCCGCTGACCATCGTCACCAACCCCAAGGACCCGCGCCAACCGGTGCCGGCCAGTGACGGTGGCGACTATCTGAAAACCATTCCCGGCTTCGCCCTGGTGCGCAATGGCGGCACCAATGGCGATCCGGTGCTGCGCGGCATGTTCGGCTCGCGCCTGAACATCCTCACCAACGGCAGCATGATGCTGGGTGCCTGCCCGGGCCGGATGGACGCGCCGACTTCTTATATCTCCCCGGAAACCTATGACCAGCTCACCGTGATCAAAGGCCCGCAAACCGTGCTTTGGGGACCGGGTGCATCGGCCGGCACGGTGCTGTTCGACCGGGAGCCGGAGAGCTTCGGCGAACTTGGCACCCGGGTAAATGCGAGCATTTTGGCCGGCTCCCATGGGCGTTTCGATAAAGTCGTCGACGCCGCTGCTGGCGGGCCGTTGGGCTACGTGCGGGTGATCGGCAACACCGCGCATTCCGACGATTACCGCGACGGCAACAACGACATCGTCGCCTCGCGCTACGACAAGTGGAACGGTGACATCGCCCTCGGCTGGACGCCGGATGCCGACACGCTGATCGAACTCACTGCCGGCAAGGGTGACGGCGAGGCGCGCTACGCCGGGCGTGGCATGGACGGTTCGCAGTTTCTGCGCGAGAGCCTCGGCCTGCGCTTGGAAAAATCCAATGTCACTGACGTGCTGGAGAAGCTCGAAGCGCAGGTCTATTACAACTACGCCGACCACGTGATGGACAACTACACCCTGCGCACGCCGTCCGGCACCGGCATGATGGCGGGGCCCATGGCGTCCAACGTCGATCGCCGCACCCTCGGTGCACGCATCAAGGCGACCTGGCGCTGGGCAGACATTGAGCTGATCACCGGACTCGATGCGCAGACCAACGAGCATCGCCAACGCAGTGCCATGGGCATCGATACCTACAAGCACCTGCCCTACAGCAAGGACGCCGATTTCCACAACTACGGCGTGTTCAGCGAAATGACCTGGTACGCCGCCGAGCGTGATCGCCTGGTCAGCGGCGCGCGGCTTGACCGAGCCTCGGCCAGGGATTATCGGCAGAGCATCGGTTCGGGGATGATGGCCCGCGCCAACCCGACCGCCGACGATACCCGCGCCGATACCCTGCCAAGCGGCTTCGTGCGCTACGAGCATGACCTGGCCGACAGCCCGACCACGCTTTACGCGGGCCTGGGCCACGCGCAACGCTTCCCGGATTACTGGGAGCTGTTTTCGCCCAAGTCCGGCCCGGCCGGTTCGGTCAACGCGTTCGATTCGATCAAACCGGAAAAGACCACACAGCTCGATTTCGGCGTGAACTACAAAAGCGCCGGACTCGAGGCCTGGGCCTCGGGCTATCTCGGCGTGGTGCGCGACTACATCCTGTTCGATTACACCCCGGGAATGATGGGCATGAGCACGTCCCGCGCCGAGAACATCGACGCGCGGATCATGGGCGGTGAGCTCGGTGCGGCTTACAAACTCAGCGAACGCTGGAAGGCCGATGCGACCCTGGCCTACGCCTGGGGCAAGAACAGCAGCGACGGCACGGCCCTGCCGCAAATGCCGCCACTGGACGCACGGTTCGGCCTGACCTACAGCGAAGACCACTGGAGCGCCGGGGCGCTGTGGCGCGTGGTGGCCGCGCAACACCGCATCGATCAGAACAAGGGCAACGTGGTCGGCAAGGATTACGCCCAGAGCTCGGGTTTCGGCGTGTTTTCGCTCAACGCTGCCTACCGGATCAACCGGCACTGGAAGGTCAGCAGCGGCGTCGACAACCTGTTCGGCAAGGCTTACGCCGAACACCTGAACCTGGCGGGCAACGCCGGATTCGGCTACCCGGCCAATGACCCGCAAGCGATCAATGAACCGGGGCGCACGCTCTGGACCAAGGTGGATATGAGTTTCTGATAGTCAACCCCACCCCATGTGGGAGCGGGCTTGCTCGCGAAGGCGGAGTGTCAGGCGACATCAATGTTGAATGTGCCGCCGCTTTCGCGAGCAAGCCCGCTCCCACAGGGAATGCGATGTTGCAACCTGAACGAACAACGAAAAGAACCAAGCCCAGCGGAGCACACGTGATGCAAAAGCCCCAACCGAATTTCTACAACCTGGCCTGGCGTTGGCATTTTTATGCCGGTCTGTTCGTCGCGCCATTCATGGTCATGCTGGCGCTGACCGGGATCATTTACCTGTTCAAGCCGCAGCTCGATTCATTGATGTACAGCAGCCTGCTTGAAGTGCCGAGCGGGCACCACACCGTGCCGGCCGATGACTTGCTGCAACGGGTCAAAAACGCTTATCCACAAGGTCAGGTAACGCAATACCTGCCCCCGCCGAACGCCGAGCGCAGCGCGCAATTCGTGGTGAAGAATGCCGGCCACGAACTCAACGTGTTCGTCGATCCCTACCACGGCGACATCCTCGGCGAGCAGGATGCCAAGCAAAACCTGCAAGCCATCGCCCGCGCGATTCACGGTGAATTGATGATCGGCACCGTCGGCGATCGCCTGATCGAAATGGCCGCCGGCTGGGGCGTGGTGCTGGTGGTGTCCGGTCTGTTCCTGTGGTGGCCGCGCGGTCAGGCCGCCGGCATTCTGTGGCCACGGCTGAACAGCCGCGGCCGTGTGTTATGGCGCGATCTGCACGCGGTCACCGGCTTCTGGGGCGCAACCTTGTTGCTGCTGATGCTGCTCAGCGGCATGACCTGGACCGGCTTCTGGGGCAAGCAATACGCGCAGGTGTGGAACGTGTTCCCGGCGGCGATGTGGGAGAACGTGCCGACCTCGGACATCGAAGCCCGCAGCCTCAACAGCGCCACTCGCCAGACCGTGCCCTGGGCAATGGAGAACACACCGATGCCAATGTCCGGCGACCACGCCGAACACATGGCCCAAGGCAACGCCCACGCCGGTCCCGCCGCCCCCGACGTCAGCCTGCAAGCGGTGCAGGACATCGCCAGCGAACGCAAGGTCGAACCCGGCTACAGCATCACCCTGCCGACCACCGCCACCGGTGTGTTCACCATCGCCGTATTCGCCGACGACCCACGCAACGACGCGACGCTGCATGTCGATCAGTACACCGGCAAGGTCCTCGCCGATGTGCGTTTCGAGCACTACGGCACGGTCGCCCGAGCCACCGAAATCGGCGTGATGCTTCACGAAGGCAAAATGTTCGGCACGTTCAACCAGATCGTCGTGCTGCTGATTTGCCTGATGATCCTGCTCAGCGCCGTCAGCGGTGTGGTGATCTGGTGGAAGCGCCGCCCCGAGGGCAGATTCGGTGTACCGCCGCTGCGCCATGATCTGCCGACATGGAAAACCGGCGTGGCGATCATGCTGGTACTGGCCGTGGTGTTTCCGTTGGTGGGGGCTTCGTTGGTGGTGGTGTGGTTGCTCGATCGGTTTGTGCTGCCGCGAGTCGCCCGGCGCACGGCTGATATGCCACGCTGAGATAAGTGGAGCGGGCCGTTTCTACTGCCCGCTCCAGCTTTTTTATGCAGACTTACAACTCATCGCGCAGTCTGACAGGCCCCGGAGTCGGGCTCTGCTGACGTCGGGTCCGCCAGGTGTTGCCCATGCGGCCGGTCTGATGCCAGTAATGGCCGGCTACCAACACCCTGAAATCACCCAGTTCCATTAGCCGTGCCAGAAACTCCCCGGGACTGAGCCGGCTCACCCAGCGTCCGCCTTCAAACGTCACAGCCCGGGTCGACAACAGATCTTTTTCCGCCTGCGAGTACACAGGGGTGTACTTGATCAGCACGCCATGCGGTGTCGAATAGTAATAGTCCTGGATACTCAGGCCTTTCTCGACAGGCTCGTGGGTATGCGCAAGCACCAGCGCAGGCGAGGCGAAATTCGCGTACACCTGATCGGCATCCGGCACCAGCAGGGTGTTGCCTGAGACGTGGAATTGATGGGTGGCCATCAGCGCATATCCCGCAGGGTAACGTGGCGCCGGGTTACGCCAACTGACGGCAGAATCTGCCCCGGTGCGGACTATGCGCACCAGCGGATTTTCTTCGCCGACGACATAAACCATCGGCTCCAGTGGCACAAATCGGCCGCTGGACTGCTGCGCCAGAACCGCGCCCTCGTAACCGGTGTCGACCACGGCGTCATCCGTTCGCTGATGGGCATAGCGGGCCGCGTCGTCGGGATGATGGAATATCGGCCCCAGCGCCGGAACCGGATGATCCCGCCAGCGCTGCTCGGCGCGGACATCGACCTGACGCGGCTGCCAGTCTTGCGCCACTTGGCCATGACGCGACCAGTATGCGCTGGTCTCGATCACGTCGAGCTGGCCGGCGTGGGCCATCCGGCGCACATAGTCGGCAAACCGGAAGGTGCCGCTGGCAATGTCACGCTCATCGATTGCCGCCTGCTCCATCGAGACAAAGGCGTTGGGGCGCAACTCGATCTGGCCGAAGCGGTCGTGGAACTCACCGGGTTCGAACGCATGGAGTTGCAGGCGCAAGAGCGCGCCGTCGGCGCAAGAGAAATAGATGGGCCTGTATCCCTGTGGTGTATTGGCCTGCGCACACGCCCGCTGCACGTCGCTGGGGGGGAAACAGAAATACTGCAAATCATCGTTCGGCGCGCCAAGGGCCGGCAGTGCCGAGCGCAGATAAATCCCGTACAGGGCAAACCCTTCAGTGGGCTTGCCTTGCTCGAATACCCGATCGAGTGCCAGCGCCGACTTTTGCACTTCGACTGGCAGGCTGGCGATGTACAAACCCTGCGGCGAGCAGGAGATGAAACCGAAGGTTTGGGTGTCTCGACTCAGCAAAGCCTCGTGAACATACCGCGCAGCCGCATCGGCCTGAACAAATGCCGGGCTGCACGCCGGAGCGCTCGTGGCTTTGCTGTAACCCGACGGCGGCGGCAGGCTGATCGAAGAGGTCGGCCACTCGTTCACCGTACCGGGCAGGCCCCACAGCAAACTGCCGACCACCACGTGCAGATGACCGGCCTTGGCCAGAGCGTCGACCCACGCAGAGGGCAGCAACTCGCCACTGTGAATGCATTGTTTGATTTTTTTCGCATCGAACGACTCAGGCACCGCCTGGTACTCGGCCAAGGTAAACAGAAAATCAATGAACAACTGATCCCACAGGCCTGGCTCATAACGAATCAAGGCACCGTCCGGCGCGAACAGGTATTCACTCAAGTGCCTGTCCCGCAGGTGCACAAATGCCGAATACAGCGTGTGGACCGAGAGCATGTTGGCGTAGATCTGCTTTTCTACTGACGACAACAGCACTGAAAGTTCTCTGGCGACTCTTGAGCGATAACGTGCGATCACCTGGCAGCCCGCCGGGAACGAGCCGAGTGCCGGATTCTCCTCCGGATAGATTTCGCCGATGTCGAAATCCTCCCGGGATATTTCGATGGGCGTGGTCGCGACATACAAGCCGTCGGTCCTTTTCAGGATTACGCCGCCATAAGGCGTTTGCGTCATGCCGGGCATAAGCCCTTTGGCATATACCGCCGCGTCATCGGCGCTTTGAAACACCGGCGTCAGCGCCTGGCGTTGCGGGTAGGCACTCGGTTGCCAGTCGGTCGTGACAAGGCCCGCCCTGTCCCAACACCGGCTCGTGCGCATGACCGTCAGCTCGCCGCTGCTGCCGACGACCCGGACAAAGTCCTCTGCCTGCATCAGTCCCTGGAGAAGATTGCGCTTGAGCGTGTCCAGGCGCAGCAGGGGTGAATCGTCATCAAACAGCGTGCTGGTGGTGTGTTTTACGTATTTAAGCAGGGCACCATCGTGGGTGGAGATATACAGCGCAGCCGTTGCCAATGGCGCGTGCGAGCGACGGCGCGCGTAATACACCGAGATCGCCAGATCGTCAGGCGCGATAAAGTGCTGCGCCAGCCAGGCATCGACAGCATTCGCCGGCACCTTTACCCGTTGGCGCGAGTAGAAGCAGGCGTGCAGGTGAAAGCCTTGCGGGTATTGGTACCAGGGTGGCGTTCGCTGCACACCGAACACGGCTTGCAGCTGGAATACGTTGTTGCGCTGGTCGCTGACGGGCACCAGTTCACTGGCAATGTAGGCTTCGCGATTGTCGTGCTTGAGGATGAAGCCGAACCACGGACGAGCCTGATCCTGTAGCCGTGTGTCGTGCGCATAGCGGTCCAGCGCGGCGTCATCGGCACTGGAGAAAATTGCGCCAAAGGACACCGGTTCAGGGCGCCTCAGGGTTGAAACCGCAGTCAGCAGCGGCGCAGACCACGTCGCCGCTATTTGCCCACGGCCGCCCCACAGAGTGTTGTCCAGCAGGGTCGTCATGCGAGCGGCCGCGGCCTGCTCGCGAATCAACGCTTCAGGCAGGACAGTGCCATTGTCCAATCCCGCCGCCAATGCACCGGGCTGTTCGGGCGTGCCCAGACGACTAGACAAATCGCGCGCCAACGCTGTTGCGGACGGTTGATAGCTGATCAGACTGTTTGGCGCGCCTGAAACATACAGCGCGATGTTGTCGAGCAACACCTGCCGGGTCTCTTCGACACTGAGCATCTGCAGACTCAACGCAGCCTGCTGACGACTCCAGTGCAAACTTTGAAAGTGCAACGGGTCGAGCCGCGACAAGGCTTCGTGGGCGACATACCGGGCATGCAACACGCAGTCATCGGGGAAAATCGACCGCCCGTTGCTGTCGAGGGGATAGAGCGTACCCAGCCTCAGCGAAACGATGTCACCTACCAGCGGCTCAGTCGCGACAAACCCTTCCGGGGTCTGAAACACGTAGCCGGCGCGCTGACGCTCGCGGCGCTCGCCAATCTGTTCGTGGGCATACCGCGCGGCATCGTCCGCCGATAAAAATGAGCGACTCAGCACCGGCCAGGAAAAGTCCGCGTATGGCGTCCAGTCGAGGTCGACCCGACCGAGCCGCGCCCACAGCGGGCTACCCCGGAGCACCTCAACGGTACCTGCGAGGACCAGCATCGCGACAAATTCGCGCGGACGCAGGGCGCCGCTCGCAAGTTTCGCCTGCACGCCGCCATCGCCAATTGTTCCGTTGGCCTGGGCAACACTCAGCGCCGCTTCGATCGGGCTGCCGCTGAAGGTGTATTTCAGCATTGCGGCGTCCTTTGTCTGCAAGTACAACGACAACGGTTCGCCGGGGGCAGACAGCTGCCGGCTTTTGCCATGGCAGGCGACGGCCCAGGCGATTGCCTGTGGCGTGAAGAAACTCTCGTATAACCACGGTTGGGTGGCAGGTAATTGCGCGCGGGGCGGTCCGGACGCGTCATAAAAACCCTCCAGCGCGTAACCGTCCGGAAGCTTCAGTTGACCACCCTCGCCGGGCGGGAACAACCGCGCAGGGTCCCACGCCGCCAGACCGGCCGGGCGTGCGAGTGTTGCGACGAACTCCTTGCCTGCACGTTTGCGCAGCACCAGACCCGAAGTCTGCGCGCCCTTGAGCTTCAACGCAGCCAGCACTGCCCGTTCGGCACTGACGCAGACGCGGGTCATCAGTGGCATCTCGCGCACCACGCCTTGGGCAAAGGCCTGGCCTGGTTGCCAGTCCGGCGGCACGACACCAACGGAGTGCCCCCAGTCGGCATTGGCAACGATGACTTTCAATTCGCCGACAGCGGCAAGTTTGTTGATGATGCTCATCACGTTGCGGGTCCAGGGTTCTGGGCCGGGACGCTCACCTGCTTCGTGCCAGCGGTAGTAATCCCGTTCCTGCGCCGAACCGCTCGACGAATATTTCAGCAAACTTCCATCCGGGCCAGAGAGATAACTGCTGCGAAAGTAAGCGCGCCCATCGACATCGCCCATGAAATCGCTACTGGAGAAAAAACCGAGAAAGAGCCGTACGTTCCGCTCATTCAGTTGCGGGTAGGCTTCGCCAATATCCTCGTGAAGGGCAGGATGGCTATGGAGGTTTGCCGCAAAACGGTAGCCCTTCGGCGGTTGCAGATCACCCGACGCATCGAAGTCGATAATGGTGCTCAGATCGAATGTCGTGGCCTCGCCTGATATCGGTGAGGTGGCCACGAATTTTCCATCCGGGCGAATCAGAATCACGCTGCCATATTCTTTATCGACCTTGGGTGGAATTCGGATATGCGCCCAATAAGCAGCATCTTCCTCTGACAGGAACGCCGGGCTCAGAGGAGGCACCCTGGATTTTCGCGGGGAACCCGCCGCACGGCCAGACCGGCCCGACACATCATTCATAAGACATCCTGCGCAAAAGAAATCGGCATACACATCGAATGAGTGTCTGCCCGTCCCGCGCGCAGGCTGCGGTAGATACTTATCGTTTCTGTATCGATTTGCGCGCCTGCGACGGCGCCCCAATCTGGCGCACCCCGTTGCACCAGCGCCCCCGCAATGTTCGTTGCTGGTGCGCGCCCTCTGCGCGCAACCGCTCTAAAACGACATTTTGCTGCCTGGACCCGACCGGGCACAGCCCTTGCAAAACAGCCCTTCAGTCGTCCGCCTCTGCCAACCAGAAAAATTAAATGTTCACGGAGATCGCACAATGAAGCGTCGCAGTTTGATCAAGGCTTTCACACTCTCGGCAAGCATTGCCGCGATGGGCATGACCTGGACTGTTCAGGCGGCCGAAACCATCAAGGTGGGGATTCTGCATTCGTTGTCCGGGACCATGGCGATCTCCGAAACATCGCTCAAGGACATGGCGCTGATGACCATCGACGAGATCAATGCCAAGGGCGGCGTCAACGGCAAGCAACTCGAAGCCGTCGTGGTCGATCCGGCGTCGAACTGGCCGCTGTTCGCGGAAAAGGGCCGGCAACTGCTGACCCAGGACAAGGTGGCGGCGGTGTTCGGTTGCTGGACCTCGGTGTCGCGCAAGTCGGTGCTGCCAGTGTTTGAAGAACTCAACGGCCTGCTGTTCTACCCGGTGCAGTACGAAGGCGAAGAGATGTCGCCGAACGTCTTTTACACCGGCGCCGCGCCAAACCAGCAAGCGATCCCGGCGGTTGAATACCTGATGAGCGAAGAAGGCGGCAGCGCCAAGCGCTACTTCCTGCTCGGCACCGACTACGTCTATCCGCGTACCACCAACAAGATCTTGCGCTCGTTCCTGCATTCCAAAGGCGTGGCCGACAAAGACATCGAAGAGGTTTACACACCGTTCGGTCACAGCGACTACCAGACCATCGTTGCCAACATCAAAAAGTTCTCCGCCGGGGGCAAGACCGCCGTTATTTCTACGGTCAACGGTGACTCCAACGTGCCGTTCTATAAAGAGCTGGCCAACCAGGGCCTGAAGGCCACCGACGTACCGGTGGTGGCGTTCTCGGTCGGCGAAGAAGAACTGCGCGGCATCGACACCAAACCACTGGTGGGCAACCTCGCGGCGTGGAACTACTTCGAGTCGGTGGAAAATCCAGCGAACAAGAAATTCGTCGCCGACTGGAAAGCCTACGCCAAGAAACACAACCTGCCGGGCGCCGACAAAGCGGTGACCAACGACCCGATGGAAGCCACTTACGTCGGTATCCACATGTGGGCGCAGGCGGTCGAGAAAGCCAAGTCCACTGACGTCGACAAGGTTCGTGAAGCGCTGGCCGGGCAGACGTTTGCCGCACCGTCGGGCTACACCCTGACCATGGACAAGACCAACCACCACTTGCACAAGCCGGTGATGATCGGCGAGATCCAGAGCGACGGTCAGTTCAACGTGGTGTGGCAGACCGAAGGCCCGATTCGCGCCCAACCGTGGAGCCCGTTCATTCAGGGCAACGACAAAAAGCCGGATTATGCGGTGAAGAGCAACTGAGTCACCCAGCTCAACCTGATCGTTCCCATGCTCTGCGTGGGAATGCCTCAACGGACGCTCTGCGTCCGCTTTTGGGACGCGGAGCGTCCCTGGCTGCATTCCCACGCGGAGCGTGGGAACGATCACTACGCAAGGCAAAGCATATGCGCACTGCCCTTTACCGATTTATCTGCGTCCTCGCACTTTTGCTGCCGATGTTGGCCCACGCCGGCGACGCCGAAGACTTCGTCGCGGCCAATCCCATGCAGCAGGCCAAACTGCTGGAAGCCTGGGCTGCGCAGCCCGATCCGGCGCGTATCGAATTGCTCAACGCCCTGCAGCAAGGCGAGCTGAGCATCGACGGTGAAACCAGAACCCTGCGCCTGAATAATCGCCTGCGAGGTCTGATCGACACCGCCATGGCCAGCCATCAATTGCTCGCCGCTGACGCCAAGCTCCGTCTGAGCGCCGCGCAGCAATTGCAGAAAAGCGCGAAACCGGCACAGCTGAAATTTCTCGACCAGCAACTCGCCGCTGAGAAAGACGCAAGCGTTCACGCCGCCCTGAGTCTGGCGCTGGCCAATCTGCAATTGGTCGACAGCGACCCGGCAGTGCGTCTCGCCGCCGTGCGTCTACTCGGCGAAACCGGCGACCCGCTGGCGCGCACGCGCCTGGAAGGTCTGCTCGAACCCGGTGTTGAAAGCGATGCCGGCGTTCGCACGGCCGCCGAAACCAGCCTCGCCCAGGTCAAGCGCAAATTGCTGATCGGCGAAGTGCTTGGTCAAGCGTTCAGCGGCATGTCACTCGGTTCGATTCTGCTACTCGCCGCCCTCGGTCTGGCGATCACCTTCGGCCTGCTCGGGGTGATCAACATGGCCCACGGAGAAATGCTGATGCTCGGCGCCTACTCGACCTACGTGGTGCAGTTGATGTTCCAGCGTTACGCCCCGCAAGCCATCGAGTTCTATCCGCTGATCGCATTGCCGGTGGCGTTTTTCGTCACCGCCGCCATCGGCATGGCACTGGAGCGCACGGTGATTCGCCACCTCTACGGTCGCCCGCTGGAAACCCTGCTCGCGACCTGGGGCATCAGCCTGATGCTGATCCAACTGGTGCGTTTGCTGTTCGGCGCGCAGAACGTTGAAGTGGCCAACCCGGCGTGGCTGTCCGGCGGCATTCAAGTGCTGCCAAACCTGGTGCTGCCGTACAACCGCATCGTCATCATCGCTTTCGCGCTATTCGTCGTCGTGCTGACCTGGCTGCTGCTGAACAAAACCCGCCTGGGTCTCAACGTGCGCGCCGTCACCCAGAACCGCAACATGGCCGCCTGCTGCGGCGTGCCGACCGGGCGGGTCGACATGCTCGCCTTCGGCCTCGGTTCGGGCATCGCCGGCCTCGGTGGTGTCGCACTGAGCCAGATCGGCAACGTCGGCCCCGACCTCGGTCAGAGCTACATCATCGACTCGTTCCTGGTGGTGGTACTCGGCGGCGTCGGCCAGCTGGCGGGCAGCGTGCTCGCCGCGTTTGGCCTAGGGATCGCCAACAAGATTCTCGAACCGCAGATCGGTGCGGTGCTCGGCAAGATCCTGATCCTCGCGCTGATCATTCTGTTTATCCAGAAACGTCCGCAAGGCCTCTTCGCACTGAAAGGACGGGTGATCGACTGATGAACCAGCCTCTGTTAGTCACGGCCACACAAAAGGCCGGGCCGAAAGTCACGTTTGCCATCGGTGGCGTAGTTCTCGCGTTGCTGATCGTCTTGCCGTTGCTGTCGCTGCTCGCGCCGGACCATGCCCTGCACGTTTCGGCTTATACCCTGACGCTCGTGGGCAAGATTCTCTGCTACGCCATCGTCGCCCTGGCGCTGGATCTGGTCTGGGGTTACGCCGGTCTGCTGTCGCTGGGCCACGGTTTGTTCTTTGCCCTCGGCGGCTACGCGATGGGCATGTACCTGATGCGTCAGGCCGCCGGGGATGGCTTGCCGGCGTTCATGACCTTTTTGTCGTGGAGTGAATTGCCGTGGTACTGGACCGGCACCAGCAGTTTCCTCTGGGCGATGTGCCTGGTGGTGCTGGCACCGGGTCTGCTGGCGTTGGTGTTCGGTTTCTTCGCCTTCCGCTCACGGATCAAGGGCGTGTATTTCTCGATCATGACCCAGGCTCTGACGTTCGCCGGCATGCTTCTGTTTTTCCGCAACGAGACCGGGTTTGGCGGCAACAACGGCTTTACCAATTTCCGCACCATTCTCGGTTTCGGCATTACCGAACCGGGCACCCGTGCGGTGTTGTTTCTGGCCACTGTGCTGTTGCTGGTGGCCAGCCTGTTCATTGGCTGGCGACTGGCGCAAAGCAAATTCGGGCGAGTGCTGACGGCACTGCGTGATGCGGAAAACCGCCTGATGTTCTGCGGCTACGACCCGCGCGGTTTCAAGCTGTTTGTCTGGGTATTGAGTGCGGTGTTGTGCGGTCTCGCTGGAGCGCTGTATGTGCCACAGGTGGGCATTATCAACCCCAGCGAAATGTCGCCGACCAACTCTATCGAAGCGGCGGTTTGGGTCGCCCTCGGCGGGCGCGGCACTCTGATCGGCCCGCTCCTCGGCGCCGGCGTGGTCAATGGCATGAAGAGCTGGTTCACCGTGGCCTTCCCCGAGTACTGGCTGTTCTTCCTCGGCGCGTTGTTCATCGTCGTGACGTTGTACTTGCCCAAAGGCGTGATCGGTCTGCTGAAAAAACGAGGTGAATCATGAGAGTGACAGCGAGTGCTGAATTCATGCTGGAACCGGCGTTCTTTCCCGTCGAGCCGAACAAGGACGAGGGCACCAGCCGCGACTCGATCGGCCTCGGCCAGCGCGTCGGCCCGGGCCTCGACACCCGCCACGGCACGATCCTCACACTGGAAGACATCAGCGTCAGCTTCGACGGCTTTCGTGCACTGAACAATCTCAACCTGTACATCGGCGTCGGTGAACTGCGCTGCATCATCGGCCCCAACGGTGCCGGAAAAACCACCTTGATGGACGTCATCACCGGCAAGACCCGGCCCAGCCACGGCAAGGCCTGGTTCGGTGAAACCCTCGACCTGACGCAGATGAGCGAAGTGCAGATCGCCCAGTCCGGCATTGGCCGCAAGTTTCAGAAGCCGACCGTGTTCGAAGCCCTGAGCGTGTTTGAAAACCTTGAGCTGGCGCAGAAGACCGACAAGTCGGTGTGGGCCAGTTTGCGCGCGCGTTTAAGCGGCGAACAGAAGGACCGCATCAGCGAAGTGCTGGAGACGATTCGCCTGACCACCTCGGTCAATCGCCAGGCCGGGCTGTTGTCCCACGGGCAGAAGCAGTTTCTGGAGATCGGCATGTTGCTGATGCAGGACCCGCAACTGCTGTTGCTCGACGAGCCGGTAGCGGGTATGACCGATGCCGAAACCGAGTTCACTGCCGAGTTGTTCAAGTCGCTGGCGGGCAAACATTCGTTGATGGTGGTGGAGCATGACATGGGCTTCGTCGGCTCGATTGCCGACCACGTCACGGTGCTGCATCAGGGCAGCGTGTTGGCTGAAGGCTCGCTGGAGCAAGTGCAGGAAAACGAGCGGGTGGTCGAGGTCTATCTCGGCCGCTGAAGCGCAAACGCATTCCAAACTGTAGGAGTGAGCCTGCTCGCGATAGCGGTGTATCAGATACATAGACGTTGACTGACACTCCGCTATCGCGAGCAGGCTCACTCCTACAAGGGGATTTGAGGAGATTTTGGGACATGCTGCAAGTCGACAAGCTGCACCAATACTACGGCGGTAGCCACATCCTGCGCGACCTGAGCTTTGACGTGAAGGTCGGCGAAGTCACCTGCCTGCTCGGCCGTAACGGCGTGGGCAAGACCACCCTGCTCAAATGCCTGATGGGCCTGCTGCCGGCCAAGGACGGCGCGGTGAGCTGGGAAGGCAAACCGATTACCTCGTTCAAGCCGCATCAGCGGGTGCACGCCGGCATCGCCTACGTGCCGCAGGGTCGGGAAATTTTCGGCCGCCTGACCGTGGAAGAAAATTTGTTGATGGGCCTGTCGCGTTTTCCCGGCTCCGAAGCCAAAGAAGTTCCAGCGTTCATCTACGAACTGTTCCCGGTGCTGCTACAAATGAAGCAGCGTCGTGGCGGCGATCTGTCCGGCGGTCAGCAACAGCAACTGGCGATCGGCCGAGCGCTGGCCAGCCGTCCGCGCTTGCTGATTCTTGATGAGCCCACCGAAGGCATTCAACCGTCGGTGATCAAGGAGATCGGCGCGGTGATCAAGCAACTCGCGGCACGGGGCGACATGGCGATTTTGCTGGTCGAGCAGTTCTACGATTTCGCCGCCGAACTGGCCGATCAATACCTGGTGATGTCTCGCGGTGAGATCGTCCAGCAGGGCCGCGGTGAAAATATGGAGGCCGAAGGTGTGCGCGGTCTGGTCACGATCTAACGCGGCGGTCTAATCTGTAGCTTCCTAACGATAATCACAAAACCATGAATTCGATTGTTGCACCTGCCCTGTTTACCCCGAGCTGGCACGCCGAGCTGGAACTGGCTTACGCGCGTTTTGGCGATTGCACGCGCCCGATCCAGCGGCGTCACCTCGGCCCGTTGCGGGTGCAAAAGCACCTGTATGCCGAAGGCCCTGAAGTTTGCCAGCACATCATTGTCCACCCACCGGGCGGAATCGCCGGTGGCGACCGGCTGAACATCAGCGCCCGCGTCGAACACAACGCCTGGGCGCAGATCACCAGTCCCGGCGCCGCCAAGTGGTATCGCGCAGCAGGCCCGGCCTATCAGCAACTCGATTTGCAGGTCGCGGCTGGCGCGACGCTGGAATGGCTGCCGCAGGAAACCATCGTCTACAGCGCCGCGCAGGCTGAACTCACCACAACGATCGAGCTTGAAGGCGACGCGCGGCTGTTCTACTGGGACGTGGTGGCGCTGGGTCGCCCGGCCAGTGGCGAGCGTTTTGACCTGGGGCATTTTCAGGCGCACCTGGATATTCGCCGCGACGGCCGGTTGCTCTGGCATGAACGGCAGCGCATTGTCGGCGCGGATGGTTTGCTTGATTCGCCGATCGGTCTGGATGGGCAACCGGTGTTTGCGACGCTGTTGGTGACTGGGGAGATCGATGCCGAGCTGCTGGAGCGTTGCCGCTCGCTGGGGCATGCGGTGCGTGGGGATCTGACCCAGTTGCCGGGGTTGCTGGTGGCGCGGTGTCTGGCCTCTGAAGCATTACTCGCCCGGGCGTGGCTGATTGATTTATGGCGACTGCTCAGACCTGCGCTGCTCGGCCGCGAAGCGATGCCACCACGAATCTGGAACACCTGAAATGCATTCCCCCTGTAGGAGTGAGCCTGCTCGCGATAGCAGTGTGTCAGCCAAAAAATAATGAAATGACACACCGCTATCGCGAGCAGGCTCACTCCTACAGGGGAATGTGTTTGCAACCCTGAATAATTTTTCAATCTGCCCTGATGGAACCCCAACAATGGACCTGACCCCACGCGAAAAAGACAAGCTGCTGATCTTCACCGCCGGCCTCGTCGCCGAGCGGCGGCTGGCCCGCGGCGTGAAGCTCAACTACCCGGAAGCCATGGCCTACATCTCCGCCGCGCTGCTAGAAGGCGCCCGCGACGGCCAGACCGTGGCCGAGCTGATGCACTACGGCACCACCCTGCTCAGCCGCGAGCAAGTGATGGAAGGCATCCCGGAAATGATCCCGGAAATCCAGGTCGAGGCGACGTTTCCCGACGGCACCAAACTGGTCACCGTTCACCAGCCAATCGTCTGAGGCCGCGCCATGACTTACAGCATCCGCGATGCGACTCAGGCCGACCTGCCGGCGATCCGTGACATCTATAACGACGCCGTGCTCAACACCACGGCAATCTGGAATGAACAGGCCGTCGACCTCGCTAACCGCCAGGCGTGGTTCAGCGCGCGTCAGGCTCAGGCTTATCCGGTTCTGGTGATCGTCGACAGCGACAACAGCGTTCTCGGCTACGCTTCGTTCGGCGACTGGCGGCCGTTCGACGGGTTCCGCCACACCGTCGAACACTCGGTGTACGTGCGCAGCGACCAGCGCGGCAACGGCCTCGGCCCGCAACTGATGACTGCGCTGATTGAACGGGCAAAAACCTGCAACAAGCACGTGATGGTCGCCGCGATCGAAAGCGGCAACACCGCCTCGATTCGTCTGCATCAACGCGCCGGTTTTAACGTCACCGGGCAGATGCCGCAAGTCGGCACCAAGTTCGGTCGCTGGCTCGACTTGACCTTCATGCAATTGACCCTCAATCCCGGCGCAGAGCCGCCTGACGCCCACAAGGAGTGACACCGATGAACGCTGCCCAACTGCGTCGCGTCAACGCTGAAAGTTTTGCCCATTACCGTCAGGGCCTGATCGACCTGCTGCTCGACGCTGTGGGATACGGTGCCAGCGTCGGCTTCATGGGCGATCTCGATGCCGCGCAGGCGCACGCCTATTTCGATGACGTCCAGGACAACGTCAACAAAGGCCATGTGCTGCTCTGGGTGGTGGTCAAGGACGAACAGGTCCAGGCCAGTGTGCAGTTAGCGCTGTGCCAGAAGGCCAACGGCCTGAATCGCGCCGAAGTGCAGAAACTGCTGGTGCGCGAAGACGCCCGCCGCCGCGGCCTCGGTCAGCAGTTGATGAGTGCGCTGGAGCTTGAGGCGCGCCATCTCAAGCGCGGCCTGCTCTACCTCGATACGGAAGCGGGCTCGCCGGCTGAAGCGTTCTATCAAGCGCTGGGTTATATCCGCGCCGGCGAAATTCCCGATTACGCTTGTGATCCCAACGGCACGTACCGCCCGACCGCTCTCTATTACAAGATTCTGCAAGGAGCCCAGCCATGATTCCCGGCGAATACCAGATCCAGCCCGGCGACATCGAACTCAACGCAGGCCGTCGCACCCTCAGCCTGAATGTCGCCAACAGCGGCGACCGGCCGATCCAGGTCGGCTCGCACTATCACTTTTTCGAAACCAACGACGCGCTGACCTTCGACCGCGCAGCCAGTCGCGGCATGCGCCTGAATATTCCCGCCGGCACCGCCGTGCGCTTTGAGCCAGGGCAAAGCCGCGAAGTCGAGCTGGTCGATTACGCCGGGCATCGCCGGGTGTTCGGCTTTGCCGGACGCATCATGGGTGATCTTTAAGCCATCAGGTGACTGCAAGAAAGCTATCGCGAGCAGGCTCACTCCTACATGAGACCGCGATCAAATGTAGGAGCGAGCCTGCTCGCGAAAGCGAGTAATGCGAGCGATTTCAGACCCAATTGAATCCCAAGGCAAGCACATGAAGATTTCTAGAAGCGCCTACGCCGACATGTTCGGCCCCACCGTCGGCGACAAGGTGCGCCTGGCCGATACCGAACTGTGGATCGAAGTCGAGAAGGATTTCACCACCTACGGCGAAGAAGTGAAATTCGGCGGCGGCAAAGTCATCCGCGACGGCCAGGGCCAGAGCCAGTTGCTCGCCGCCGAAGTGGTCGACACGCTGATCACCAACGCGCTGATCATCGACCACTGGGGCATCGTCAAGGCTGACGTCGGCCTCAAGGACGGGCGCATCGCCGGCATCGGCAAGGCCGGCAACCCCGACGTCCAGCCCGGCGTGACCATCGCCATCGGCGCCGGCACCGAAGTGATTGCCGGCGAAGGCATGATCCTCACCGCGGGCGGCATCGACACGCACATCCATTTCATTTGCCCGCAGCAGATCGAAGAAGCCTTGATGAGCGGCGTCACCACCATGATCGGCGGCGGCACGGGGCCTGCCACCGGGACCAACGCCACCACCTGCACGTCGGGGCCATGGCATCTGGCGCGCATGCTCCAGGCCGCCGATGCGTTCCCGATGAACATCGGTCTCACCGGCAAGGGCAACGCCAGTCTGCCGGAACCGTTGATCGAGCAGGTCAGGGCCGGCGCCATCGGCCTCAAGCTGCACGAAGACTGGGGCACCACCCCGGCGAGCATCGACAACTGCCTCAACGTCGCCGATCAGTTCGACGTCCAGGTCGCAATCCACACCGACACCCTCAACGAGTCCGGTTTCGTCGAAACCACCCTCGGCGCGTTCAAGGGTCGCACCATCCACACCTATCACACCGAAGGTGCCGGCGGCGGCCATGCGCCGGACATCATCAAGGCCTGCGGTTTCGCCAACGTGCTGCCGAGTTCGACCAACCCGACCCGACCGTTCACCCGCAACACCATCGACGAACACCTCGACATGCTGATGGTCTGCCACCACCTCGACCCGAGCATCGCCGAAGACGTCGCCTTTGCTGAAAGCCGCATCCGCCGCGAAACGATCGCCGCCGAAGACATCCTGCATGACCTCGGTGCGTTTTCGATGATCAGCTCCGACAGCCAGGCCATGGGCCGCGTCGGCGAAGTGATCACGCGCACCTGGCAGACCGCCGACAAAATGAAAAAACAGCGCGGCCCGCTGCCGCAGGACGGCGCAGGCAACGACAACTTCCGCGCCAAACGCTACATCGCCAAATACACCATCAACCCGGCGATCACCCATGGCATCAGCCATGAGGTCGGTTCGATCGAAGTCGGCAAGTGGGCCGATCTGGTACTGTGGCGCCCGGCGTTTTTCGGTGTGAAACCAACGCTGATCCTCAAGGGCGGCGCGATTGCCGCCAGCCTGATGGGCGATGCCAACGCCTCTATTCCGACGCCACAACCGGTGCACTACCGACCGATGTTTGCCAGTTACGGCGGCTCGTTGCACGCGACCAGCCTGACCTTTATCAGCCAGGCCGCGCACGAAGCCGGGCTACCGGAAGCGCTTGGGCTGAAGAAAAAAATCGCCGTGGTGAAAGGCTGCCGCGACGTGCAGAAAACCGACCTGATTCATAACGATTATTTGCCGAAAATCGACGTCGATCCGCAGACCTATCAGGTCAAGGCCGATGGGGTGTTGCTGTGGTGTGAGCCAGCGGAAACGCTGCCGATGGCGCAGCGGTACTTTTTGTTTTGACAACAAAAAAGGCCCTTCGGGGCCTTGTGCATTTCTATCTGTTGTACCGCGTCATCGTTTTTCGCGAGCAGGCTCACTCCTACAAGGGCCTGTTGTACACTGATCCATTGTAGGAGTGAGCCTGCTCGCGATAGGGCCAGATCGGCCCCTACAAAGCTTCCAGACTGACTACTCCACAACCAACCGCCCCAACCGCTGACGCAGCATCCGGTTCTCGGCGCGCAACTCACGCACTTCCTCCAGCAGATCCAGCGCCAGCGCCACTCCTTCCCATTCCAGCTCCAAATCGCGGCGCAGCTTGGCGGCGCGCTTGGCCAGGGTCAGCTCGTAATCGGTGAAGCGCCATTCACGGGGCTGTGCGCCCTGAGGTTCGAGGATGCCGTGTTCGACGATTTCGATCACGTAGACGTCCGTCAAATCGGCCGCCTCACAGAATTCTGCCAGGTCCAGTTGAACGCTCAGGGGGCTGCTCATGATGGGCTACTCCGTCGTCGGGTTCAGAAGTTCTCGCGCGGGTTGAACGCGGCTTTTTTCGCCAGTTCCTGCCACAGCGCCTTGACCTCATCGTCAGACGTTTTCGGCATGACCGCTTTGAGTTGCACAAACAGATAACCGCGCTCGCCGGCCTTGTTCTTCAGACCATGGCCTTTGGCACGCATGCGCTGGCCGTTCTGGCTGCCGGCGGGCACCTTGAGGTTGATCTTGCCGGTCAGGGTCGGCACGGCCACTTCGGTACCCAGCGCCAGCTCCCACGGGGCCAGCGGCAAGGTGATGATCAGGTTGTCGCCTTCGACATCGAACTTCGGGTGCGGCGCAAAACGAATGGTCAGGTACAGGTCGCCATTCGCTCCGCCGCCAACGCCCGGCGCGCCCTGGCCCTTCAAGCGAATACGCTCGCCATCGGACACGCCCGCCGGAATCTTCACGTTCAGGCTCTTGCTGGTGTTGCTGACATGCTGACCGTTGGCGTTGTATTGCGGCACCTGAAAGGTGACTTTCTTCGACTCGTTGGCCAGGGTTTCTTCAAGGAAGACCGGCAGTTCCATTTCCACGTCTTGCCCTCGCCGTCCGCGTGATTGGCCGCCCTGCGCGCCACCGAAACCGGGGCCGCGGTTGCCGAAGATCGAACTGAAAAAGTCCGAGAAGTCGCCGGTATCGCCACCGCCGCCGCCAAAACCGCCACGGCTCTGCCAGCCTGGTGGCCCCTGGAACGGCTGACCGTGCTGGCCATAACGACGCAGTTCGTCGTATTCGGCGCGCTTGTCGGCGCTTTTCAGCGCTTCATAGGCTTCCGAGGCGTCCTTGAACTTGGCCTCGGCGTCCTTTTCCTTGCTGACATCGGGGTGGTATTTGCGCGCCAGCTTGCGATAGGCCGCCTTGATGGCCTTGTCGTCGGCTGTCGGCTCCACGCCGAGTATCTTGTAATAGTCTTTGAAGTCCATTGAAGGATCACCATCCGTTATCGATTTCGCGCCTGTCCCAGCGTGCGCCAATTGGCGCGTGCCGGGTTGACCGATCTCAAGGTTGTGACCGGGTGGCGCCGCAGAAGTTTATCGGCAGTGGACGGCGGTTCTTGCGACCGCCGGTGTGTCTGCCGGCCCATGCCAGCAAGTTTGGGGCGAACCGGCGATTTTCAACCGGTTCAGTCGCGAAATAGCAGATGACCGGCCTTCGAATCTGGCGCGCACTGACATACACTGCGCGGCCGTTTTTTGACCGGAACCGAAAGACATGAAAGACGCCTCTCCAGCCCGTGCCTGTGGCATCGACTTCGGCACGTCCAACTCCACCGTCGGCTGGCTGCGCCCCGGCATGGACACCATGATTGCGCTGGAAGACGACAAGATCACCCTGCCGTCGGTGGTCTTCTTCAATATCGAGGAGCGCCGCCCGGTGTACGGTCGTCTGGCGCTGCACGAATACCTGGAAGGCTACGAAGGCCGGCTGATGCGCTCGCTGAAAAGCCTGCTCGGCTCCAAGCTGATCAAGCACGACACCAGCGTTCTCGGCACGGCCATGCCGTTCAAGGACTTGCTCGGGCTGTTCATCGGCCAGCTCAAGGCCCGCGCCGAGACCACCGCCGGGCGGGAATTCGAGCAAGTGGTGCTGGGCCGTCCGGTGTTTTTCGTCGATGACGATCCGCTGGCCGACCAGGAAGCCGAAGACACTCTGGTCGAAGTAGCGCGCAAAATCGGCTTCAAGGACGTGTCGTTTCAGTATGAGCCGATCGCGGCGGCATTCGACTATGAGTCGACCATCGAGAAAGAAGAGCTGGTGCTGATCGTCGACATCGGCGGTGGTACGTCCGACTTCTCGCTGGTGCGCCTGTCGCCCGAGCGTCGCGGTGTCGAGAACCGTCACGACGACATCCTCGCCACCGGCGGCGTGCACATCGGCGGGACCGACTTCGACAAGCAACTGAGCCTGCAAGGCCTGATGCCGCTGTTCGGTTATGGCAGCCGCATGAAGAGCGGCGCCTACATGCCGACCAGCCACCACATGAACCTGGCGACCTGGCACACCATCAACTCGGTGTACTCGCAGAAAACCAGCCTGGCGCTTGCCAGCATGCGTTACGACATCGAGGACACCGGCGGTATCGATCGTCTGTTCAAATTGATCGAACAGCGCGCCGGCCACTGGCTGGCGATGGAAGTGGAAGACACCAAGATTCAACTGACCCACGCCGATAGCCGCCACGTGCCGCTGGACCGCATCGAGGCCGGGCTGAGTGTAGAGCTGACGCGTGCGCTGTTCGAATCGGCGATCGAAGCGCTGTTGGAGCGGGTGCGCGGTAGTGTCACGCAACTGTTGAATGACGCCGGCGTGGCGGTCGATCAGGTCGACACGGTGTTCTTCACTGGCGGTTCCAGCGGCATTCCGGCGCTGCGCAACAGCGTCTCGGCAATGCTGCCGAACGCGCGGCATGTTGAAGGGAATATCTTTGGCAGCATTGGTAGCGGATTGGCGATTGATGCCATGAAACGCTACGGTTCGATGGGCTGATCCCGCCCCCAGATATCGGGGGGGCTTTATGGCAGGGGATTTATCCCCGTTTTGTGGCGAAGGGATTTATCCCCGCTGGCCTGCACAGCAGGCCCCTGCTTTCAAGCTCAGGAGCGGGGCCGCTTCGCGGCCCAGCGGGGATAAATCCCCTCGCCACAGCCATCATTCTGATCGTTCCCACGCTCCGCGTGGGAACGATCCGGGGCTAGACCATTCCTCCGAGCTTCAATTCGCTCTTCAGGTACGCATAATAAATCGGCCCCGCCACCACCCCTGGCAGGCCGAACGCGGCTTCGAACACCAGCATCGCCAGCAGCAACTCCCACGACTTGGCACTGATCTGCCCGCCGACGATGCGCGCATTGAGGAAGTATTCGAGCTTGTGGATAAAGATCAGATAACCCAGCGCAGCCATCGCCACCCAGATCGACAGCGACAGGCCGACGATGGTGATCAGCGTGTTCGATATCAGGTTGCCGATTACCGGCAGCAGGCCGAGCAGGAAGGTCAGCACGATCAGGGTCTTGGTCAGCGGCAGCTTGATGCCCAGCATCGGCAGGACCACCGCGAGGAAGATGCCGGTGAAGAAGGTGTTGAGCAGGGAAATCTTGATCTGCGCAAAAACGATGTTGCGAAACGCCTGCACCAGCAGATGCAAACGGTCGAACAGGGCGGCGGCCAAGGGCTTGCGCTTGGTCACGTCGGGAATGCGCTGCAGCGCGATGATCGCGCCGAGCACCATGCCGATCAGCAACGTGACGAACATGTGCGCGGCGTCCTTGCCGACCAGTTGCAGGTCGGACAGGTGTTTGCTCATCCATTCGCCGATCGCCACGCGAAACTCCGCCGCGCTGGCCGGCAGATAAGCGTCGATGAACGGCGGCAACTGCCCGCGCGCACGGTCGACCACGCCCATGAATTTATCGAGCGAGGCGCCCGGGTTCTCCGCTTCGTGCAAAAGAAAACTGATGGCCCCGGCAAAGAGCAAAGCCAGCACACTGACCACCAACGTGCCCAGCAACGCCACCGCCAGCCAGCGCGCACGCCGCCCTTCGATCAGCCGTTGCAGTTGCGGGGTGAGCATGTTGACCAACTCGAACACCAACAAGCCGGCCAACAGGCTCGGCAGCAAGCGCAGTGGCAGCACCAGCAGCAAACCGCCAAATATGATGATGCAGCTGACCCAGAACACAACATGACGCTCAGAAAACGTTGGCATACAGCCTCAAAACGAACGGCGTGAAAGGATGGGCAGTCTGCCAGCGATCCGGGGTTAGCACTAGGGATATGCGGGTGAGAGATTGGCGGTGCGCTCACCGACGCTTTCGCGAGCAGGCTCGCTCTCACAGGGGAATGCATTTCAAATGTGGGAGCGAGCCTGCTCGCGAAGAGGCCAGCCCGCTCACCACAAGGCTCAAATGCTTATTTCTTTTTCAGGCAATCACTCATGAACGCCTTGCGCGCATCCCCCGTCAGCGCCTGGGTTTTCGCATCGGCATTGCAGGTGCTCATTTTCTGCTGCTGCGGCGTCAGCACCTTGCCATCGTTGGCCGCAGGCGCCGCTTTCAGGCAGGTGCTCATGAAGGCTTTGCGCTCGTCGCCCTTGAGGCTCTTGGCGGTCGCATCGGCATTGCAGGTGGTCATCTTGTTTTGTTGCGCCGTGGCGGCGAAACCCTGGGAACACAGGAGCAAACCAATCATCAACAACGGGACACGCAACATCTTCATGGAGTTTTCTCCTTGTCGCCGCACCGATGGATGCAGCCTCTGCAGGAGTGTAGCCAAATCCTGTTACACCTTCCTGCCTTCCAAGTGACTGCGCCGATACTGCTCCGGCGTACAGCCGGCCTGCCGGGCGAACATGGCGATAAACGCCGAGCCGCTGCTGTAGCCCAGATCAAAGGCGATTTCCTGCACGCTGCGAGCCGTATCAAGGAGCTCGATCGCCGCCAGATAACGCAAACGCTGGCGCCATTCGCCAAAACTCATCCCCAGTTCGCGGACAAACTGCCGCGCCAGCGTGCGCTCGCTGACATGCACTTGCGCCGCCCAATGCGCCAGCGGCTGATTGCTGCCCGGTTCGGCCTGCAAGGCGTCGAGAATCGCCAGCAGACCGGGGCTGCTGGCGTAGGGCAGATAACACTCATGCACTGGCGCCTGATGCAACTGATCGACCAGCACCCGGGCCAGACGCCGGTCGGATTCCTGCTCGGGTATCTTCACGTCGCGGGCGGCGAAGTCCTTGAGAATCGCCTTGAGAATGTCACTGATCGCCAGCGTGCAGGCCTGTGCCGGCAGTCCGGCGCAGACCTGCCGGTCCAGACACACCGCGCGATAGTTGACCGGCTGATGGCTGTAGAAACTGTGTTCAATCTGCGGCGGCACCCACACGGCGTACTGCGGGGGCGACATGAAGCGGCTGCCGGCGACGTCCATGTGCAGCACGCCGTGGGCGGCGTATTCCAGCGTTCCCCAGGGGTGCCGGTGCGGCGCGGCGAACTCGTGGGCGTTGAAATCGGCATAGCGGAAATACACCGCTGACGGCAGTTCGCTGAAATCCAGCAGATCGATGTGTTTGCTGTTCATGCTGTCCGGTTGCAAAGGCAGGTTGTCCGGTTCGCAGTATAGGGCTGCATCCAGACAGAGGATAATTGCGCTTCATCAACGTACTGGTTTCAACTCATGCAATACGCGTTTCCCCTGCTGGCGATTTTTATCTGGGCCGGCAATACCGTGATCAACAAACTGGCCGTCGGGGCGATCTTCCCCGCCGAGATCGGTTTCTACCGCTGGCTGCTGGCCGGGTTGCTGTTTACCCCTTTCATGCTTAAACAGGTGATTGCGCACTGGCCGCAGATTCGTCCCAACCTGGGGCGGATTTTCGTCCTCGGCGTGCTCGGCATGGCCGTGTACCAAAGCCTGGCGTACTTCGCTGCCACCCTGACCACTGCGACCAACATGGGCATCATTCTGTCGCTGATGCCGCTGATGTCACTGGCCATGGCGATCATCAGTCTCGGCCAGCGCCTCACCGCCGGGGCACTGGTCGGTGCGGTGCTGTCGTTTGCCGGCGTGCTGGTGGTCGTGTCGTCCGGCAGCCTCGGCGCGTTGTTGCAGCACGGGGTCAATCTGGGTGACGCGATGATGCTGATCGCCACCCTCGCCTACGCGGTCTACAGCACCTTGCTGAAAAAATGGCAGTTGCGTTTGCCGCCCTTGGTGCTGCTGTACTTGCAGGTGCTGGTGGCGATTGTGGTGTTGTTTCCGTTGTTTGCCGTTTCGCCGAAAACCGGTCTGACCCTGCAGAACATTCCGCTGGTGCTATATGCCTGCCTGCTCGCCTCGATGGTCGCGCCGCTGGCATGGATGCAGGCTGTGCAGCGCCTGGGCCCGAGCCGCACGACGTTGTTTTTCAATCTGCTGCCGTTGATTACGGCGTTGATTGCAGCGGTAGTGCTGAAGGAGAAGTTGGCGATGTATCACCTGGTAGGTGGGTTGCTTACATTGGGTGGGGTGGTTTTGTCGGAACGCTGGACCACCGTGCTGGGCCGCAAAATCAGCATCGCCTGAACCGACGCCTTCGCGAGCAGGCTCGCTCCCACAGGGGTATGCATTTCAATGTGGGAGCGAGCCTGCTCGCGAAGAGCGATGACGCGGTCTGTCTGGCTAAAGCCCGGCCGCCTCCAGCCGCGCCGCATGCTCTACAAACAAGCGCACCGGATCCGCGCCCTTGCCGACCAGTCCCAGCGACTGGTTGACGATGTCGAAATGATCCAGCGGATAGTCATCGCCGATCACCGTGCCCAAGTGCGAGCTGTAGCGCCCGACCATGCCGTCGCACTGCCCCGGTTCGCGGACAAAGGTTCTGGCGAACAAGCGGCAACTGCGATTCGTCCCGTCAAAGAGATTGCCGCCACGATCAGTCTTGCCCGGCTGCAACGTCCCCGACCATGAGTAATAGCGCACGCCATTGACCTCCTCCGGCCCGTGCCCGCCCCAGGTTGGCGACAAGCCCTGTGGATAACGCTGATTGAACAGCGCCACGCCCGCGCGGGTCAGCGACTGGTGCGAGGCGTGGATATCCACCGGCAGTTTCGGCCCGTGGTAGCCGGTTTCCATCAGCGCCATCAGCCAACCGACCCAGCGCAGCAGCGCTTCGAGCAGACGGCCCTTGGCACTGTCGGCGGGGTAGTGTTGTTCCAGATAATCGGCCAGTTCCGAGCCGTGATTGGGGCCTGCCACGGAGGTTACCGAAGCAACCAGATCCGGCCGTTTTGCAGCAGCGTAGCGAGCCGTCAACGCGCCCTGGCTATGGCCGAACAGGTTGACCTTCAGCGCGCCGGTTTCACGCAGGATTTCGTCGATCCGCGCCAGCAACTGTTCGCCGCGCACCTCGGTCGAATTGAGCGGCGAGACCTGCACGGCGATCACCGTCGCACCACCACGACGCAGCGCCTTGATGATCCCGTACCAGTAGGGGTAAAGCAGCAGCCGGACAAATCCGAGCATGCCCGGCACCAGCACCAGTGGATAACGTGTCGACATGGGTAAACGTCCTTGTGGTCGGTGAGTGGCTGCAAGACGTGCAAGACGCCCGCCAAGCATCCACCCCGATGATGACAACTCCACCTTCAGCCTACTTCAGCCCCACCACCCCCGCCACAATCAGCCCCACCGAAAGCAGTTTGACCAGGGTCAGGCTTTCGCCCAGCAAGGCGAATCCGAGGAACACCGTGCCCAGCGAGCCAATCGCGGTCCAGATCGGATAGGCAATGCTCACCGGCAGGTCGCGCATCGCCAGGGTCAGAAAGTAAATCCCGCCGACCGCCGCAACCACCGTGATCAGAGACGGCCAGGGCCGGGTGAAGCCTTCGGCGTATTTCATGCCCATGGCAAAAGTGACTTCAAACCCGGCGGCGATCAGCAAGAACAGCCAGGCCATCTAGAACACCCTGGCCAGGTCGAGCAGGCGTTGCTCGGCCTCGGCCACCGACACGGCAAAAGTGCGTTCGGCAGATTCTTCGCCTTCTGCGGCCACCACACTGACGTCGTTGATGCCGACGAACCCCAGCGCCGTGCGCAACCACGGATCGGCATGATTCAGCGCCTCAAGCGCGCCGCCCGGGCCAAAGCCGAAGCCGCCGCGGCTGGTGACGATCAAGGCCTTTTTGCCTTGCAGCAACGGGGTGTACTGGGCGATACCGTTGTCCAGCGTGTGATCGAAAGTCAGCCCCAGGCGCACGATCTGATCCACCCAGGCCTTGAGGCCGCTGGGCACACTGAAGTTGTACATCGGCGTGGAAATCAGCAGCAGATCATGCGCGAACAATTCGCCGACCAGTTGATCGCTCAACGCCAGATCAGCCTGCATCGACAACGGACGCGCGTCAGGCTCGGGATAAAACGCCGCCGCCACGAACGCCTCATTGACCGGCGGAATAGGCACCCGCCCGACTTCGCGACGAGTCACCTCCGCCTCTGGATGACGCCCCTTCCACGCACTCAGAAAACCCTCCGCCAAACGCCGCGAAGTCGACCGATCGCCTCGGGGACTGGCATGCACCACAAGAATCCTGCTCATCTGTTAATCCTCCGACTAGAATCAAACCACTTGAGGCTTGCAGCTTGCAGCTTGAAGCTCGAAGCTGCCCCCATTCAAATGAGCAAAAGTCAGTCGGGATGAGTTCATTTCATCCATGGAGTGTTGAATGTTTGCCTCGCTGCCCCTGACCGCCCTGCGCGCCTTCGAGTCGGCTTCGCGGTTATCCAGTTTCAAAGCCGCCGCCGAGGAGTTGTCGGTGACGCCGACGGCCATTTCCCACCAGATTCGCTCGCTGGAAGACTGGCTCGGCGTCGCCCTGTTCGAACGCTTGCCGCGTCAGGTGCGCCTGACCGAGGGCGGTGAGCGGCTGTTTCGCAGCCTGCACGGCGCCCTGCTGGAAGTGGCGCAAAGCGTCGACACCCTGCGCCCCCACCGCAGCGGCAGCAGCCTGACGCTGTCGACCACGGCGGCGTTTGCGGCGCTGTGGCTGGTGCCACGCCTCGGCCGTTTTTATGCGCAACATCCGCACATCAATGTGCGCATCGACACCCATTGCGAAGTCATCGACCTGCATCAGGACGCCAGCGTCGATCTGGTTCTGCGCTACAGCCTCGATGATTACCCGAACCTTTATGGCCTGTGCCTGTTCGATGAGTCGTTCGCGGTGTACGGCTCGCCCGAGCAAGTGGCGCTGGCCGCGCGACGCACGCCGACGCTGATCAGCGTGCGCTGGCACAACTCCAGACTTTATGCGCACGGCTGGCAAGCGTGGTGCGCCAAGGCCGGCGAGCGCTGGCTCGATCAGCAGCCGGTCAACCGCGAATACGATGAGGAACATTACGCACTGCAAGCGGCCATCGCCGGCCAGGGACTGGTGCTGGCGAGCAATGTTCTAGTGTCGGAAAGCGTCGCCAGCGGTTTGCTGGTGCCCTACCGCGGTGAAGTACAGGTCGACGGCGCCGGTTACAGCGCGCTCTGCGTGCCGGGACGGGAACGGCATCCGCCGGTACGCGCATTTTTTCGCTGGCTGCAGGACGAGGCGCGGTTGTCCGGGCTGACGCCAAGAGCGCAGCCTTCGGCCGCTACCACAGGGAACCCGGCATAAAACCGATAAAACTTTTCCCGGCGCGCAGAACTCACAACCTGGGTAGCGACCGCGTCAGTAGAACGTGGCGCCTGACGGATTAGCCTCCAGGAGAATGAAATGAGTGACCTGCATTTGTCTGATGTTCAAACCCTGCGTGAGCGCGCCCGACAACACGTGGAAAACGGCGCGGTCACCGAGAGTTACAGCGCCAACCGGGAAGAGGTACTGCGCCTGCTCAATGAATCGCTGGCCACCGAACTGGTCTGCACCCTGCGCTACAAGCGCCACTATTTCATGGCCAACGGCCTGAAAGCCAACGTCGCCGCCGATGAGTTTCTCGAGCATGCCAATCAGGAAGCCGAGCACGCCGATCGCCTGGCCGAACGCATTGTACAACTGGGCGGCGAGCCCGAATTCAACCCCGACCTGTTGAGCCAGCTGTCCCACGCGCAATACGTGGCTGGCAATACGTTGAAAGAGATGGTCTACGAGGACCTGGTCGCCGAGCGCATTGCCATCGACAGCTACCGCGAGATCATCCAGTACCTGGGCGACAAGGACCCGACCACCCGGCGCATCTTCGAAGACATTTTGGCCGAGGAAGAAGAGCATGCCGATGACATGGCGGACATCCTGAAGGATTTGTAACGCCAGTCAGGCCGCATTCGCAGCAGGCTCACTCCCACATTTGATCACCTTTCAACTGAAGGAATGCATTCGAATGTGGGAGCGGGCTTGCTCGCGAAGGGGCCTCTACAGGCGCCCCATCACTTGCTGGGTTTAACGGTGACAGGCGCCTTGCCCTGCTTCATCTGCTCCAGCAACGGCGCACACTGATTCGGCTCGCCGCCGCTCGGCGCGACCAGCGCCAACAAGCCCGCCGCCGGTGCCGCGATCACACCCAGTGCGACCATCCCCGCCCCGCGCAGCATCAACGGCACGGCTTTGACGCCCGCATCCGGTTTGATGAACTTGCCGCGCACATACAACGGCGACCGCAGCGAGATCAGGCGCCAGCCCTTGGACTCCGGCGTCACCGTCAGGTCGAGTTGCTCGGTGGCCATGTTCGCCGTGCCGTCGACGTAGATGATCGCGTTCTCGGTGTCGAACACAAACAGGCGCGTCGTTGCCAGGCCGGTCTTGATGTCGAAGTCGGCCGCCGCGCAGTTGATCTTCACTTCCTTGTCGCCAAAGATTTTGCCGACCACATAGTTACCGACGTTGAGCCCGGCCAACTCCATCAGTTCACGACTGATCGCGCCGTCATTGATCAGCATCTTCAGGCTACCGTTGGCACTGCCGAGCAGCCTCGCCACGGAGTTGCCGCGACCGCTGATATCGGCATCGCCGTGCAGTTCACCGAAACTGGTCTGCATCGGCTCGAACGTCGGGAACAGCTCCTTGAGCTTGAATTTGCGTGCGGTCAATCGCGCCCGGCCTTCCAGCGGCTCGGTGCGGCCATTGAGGCGGATCTGCGCATCCAGCGTGCCGCCGGCCACGCCGAAGCGCAGCGGTTCGAGGCTGAGCTCGCCATCGTTGAGTTTCAGGTGGGTATAGAGGTCGTTGAACGGCAGCTTTTCGCTGTGAACGATGCGCTTGCCGGTGAATTCGACATCGGCGTCCATGGCGCGCCAGCGGTCGGTCTTGAACTCTTCGACCGGCAACACCTTGTCCGCCGGTTGCTTGCTCGCACCGCCACGGGCTTTTTGCTCGGCGTTGGAGTCGGCACCAATCAGCGGTGCGAGGTCGGCAAACAGCAGTTGATTGGACAGCAGCGCGCCACTGAGTTTTGGCCTTGGCTGACTGGCGACATAAGTCAGATCGCCATGAATGTCACTGTCGCCGATTTTGCCGTTGAATTTTTCATAGGTGAATGTCGCACCGCCCGGTTCATGCAGTTTGGCGATCAGATGACCGTCGGTGGAGTACGGCGGTGTGTCCGGCAGAGTCACGCCGGTCAGTGGGTAGAGATTGCCGAGGCTGTCGCCAGCCAGTTTCAGGCGCAGGTCGAGGGCGCCGAGGTTGAGTGGATCGGTCAGGGTGCCGGCCAGTTCGATACGCGTGTCGCCGATTTTCGCCTGCGCCTGCAACGGGAACGGCTTGCTCGCGTCCTGCAACGCCAGCAAGCCGCCGATCTTGCCCTGCCCGGTCAGATTCTGCTCGTGGTATCGACCTTTGACCTTGAGCGCAAAGGCGTAATCCTGTGGTGCGCCGCCCTTGTCCTGAGCGGTTTTTGCCGCTTTGTCGCCGACAATCTCGCTGAACGGAATCGGTTTGCCGAGCGGATCAATCAACACATCGAGATCGGTCTTGAGCGTCTGATCGTCGAGGGTCACGTGGCCCTTGTCGAAGCCGATCGCGCCAATGTCCACCACCCAGTTCGACGGCTCGGCATTCGGGTCTTTCGGATCAAACTGGAACGTCCAGTTGGCCCGGCCATCGGCCAGGCGTTGCAGCTGGGCATTCGGCTCGGTCAGGTCGATCTGCGGAATCACCACGCGCTGCGCCAGCAAGGCCAGCGGCGAGATGCGCAGCTCGACCCGTTTCAGCGTGACCATTTGCGGCTGTTTCGACCAGTCCGGATTGCCCAGGCTCAAGTCCTCGGCGACCACATGCGGCCACGGTACCCAGGCGCGCCAGCCGCCCTGCTCCGGCTCGCGCTGCCAGATCACCGCGAGGTTGCCGTTGATGGCGAACGCCCGATGCAGTTCTTCCGACACTTTGGCGTTGATGGTCGGCTTGATCCGGTTCCAGTCGAAAAACACGATGATCAGAATCAGCGCTGCCAGCAGCAGCGCGAAAATGGCGAAGGTCCAGCTGAAGATTTTTCCAGTGCGCGTCATGCACAAAGCTCCTGATCACGACCGCACGCCAACCCCGACGCACAGCTAAAACGGCAGACCGAAGCGGCCCTTATGCAGTCTGTGACTGGCGAAAGGCCCGCAGGTTTTATCCAAAGGCAGTTTAAGCCATAAACAGCGCGGCAAATCTGACCGATCGGTCTAGGTGTGTTACCGCAACCCGCACATTTGCGAGGCGCGAGTGAGTCGAAAATACCCACGACGGTGCACAACCGTCGCCCGCAAAGGCCCGATCTAGAGCCTCCCCGCAGAACAATCAATTCTGTTGATTATTACCATTGCGTTTATGAACTTTTATATCGACTTATCGAGAGTAGCATTGCCTCCGTACCCACTTTATCGCCCTCCCAAGGAGCAACCCATCATGAAACGCCAATTACTGCTCAGCCTTACCCTGTCGATGTTAGCCAGTACCGCTTTTGCCCTGCCGGCTGCCGATCAGGCGACCCCACAAGTGAAAACCAGCCACTCGGTATTCAGCCAGACCGTTGCTGCGGACGGCTCTGACCGTACCCCACAAGGTCAGACCCTGGCTGAAGGCGGTCGTGATCGCCTGGAAGAAAAAGGCCTGGTTCAAGACGGTTCCGATCGCACGCCACAAGGCCAGATTCTGGCATCCGACGGTAGCGACCGCACCCCACAAGGTCAGACCCTCGCATCTGATGGCAGCGACCGTACTCCTCAAGGCCAGACCCTGGCATCCGACGGCAGCGACCGCACTCCACAAGGCCAGACCCTGGCGGATGACGGCTTCGATAAAACCCCACTGGGTCAAGCACTCGCCGAAGGCGGTGGTGACCGTGTGATCGAACGCAACAGCCAATTGAGCTAAGCCCATGGCGGCCTGGCAAAAAAGCCCAATCACCGGATTGGGCTTTTGACTTTTCAAACCCCGTAAAATCCTGCGCGCCACCTTCTCCCGTTCGACGCCGATAAAGCCGATTTGCTAGAGTGCGGCGCTTGTCCTGTCGAAGAACACCCTGCGATGCTGCCCCGCGCCGAACAGAAACAACAGACCCGCAACGCCCTGATGGACGCTGCCCGCCACCTGATGGAAAGCGGCCGAGGATTCGGCAGCCTGAGCCTGCGCGAAGTGAGCAAAACCGCCGGGATCGTGCCCACCGGTTTTTACCGCCATTTCGCCGACATGGACGAACTCGGCCTGGTGCTGGTCAGCGAAGTCGGCCAGACCTTCCGCGAAACCATCCGCCTGGTGCGCCACAACGAATTCGTCATGGGCGGCATCATCGATGCCTCGGTGCGGATTTTTCTTGATGTGGTCAGCGTCAACCGCTCGCAATTTCTGTTTCTGGCGCGTGAGCAGTACGGCGGCTCGCTGCCGGTGCGCCAGGCCATCGGGCGCTTGCGCGAAAACATCAGTGCCGACCTGGCCGCCGACCTGACCCTGATGCCCAAGCTCCAGCACCTGGACCCTGCCGGTCTGGGTGTGGTGGCCGACCTGATCGTCAAATCGGTGTTCGCCACCCTGCCGGACATCATCGACCCACCCGCCGCCGCCCTGCCGGAGCACCTGACGCCCCAGGCAAAGATTACCCAACAACTGCGCTTCATCTTTATCGGCCTCAAGCACTGGCAAGGGCTGGGCAGTACCGAGTAACCCCCTTCTCTACCTGACACACCGCAAATCCCCCCTGTAGGAGTGAGCCTGCTCGCGATAGCGGTCGGTCAGTCCACCAATACTTGACTGATAAACCGCTATCGCGAGCAGGCTCACTCCTACAAGGGTGCAGCGTCACGGCCTCGATTTGGTGCATGACATATTCTTCATGCACCAAAACCTTCCAGAATTCTCCCGTCTGTTGAAAGATCAAGCGCACGCCGACAGCCATTTCCTACGTCCCGTCGGATTGGCGCGGCCCTTGCTCTAGCCTGAGCATTGTCCATTGCCGGAAGCTTCCCGATGCTGGTGATTCACCGCAGAATCGACCCTCAACCCGTCTGGGCCGCCGAATTGCACCTGACCTTCGACGCGCGCAGCAAAAGCCGTTTGCGCTGTTTCAGTGCCGAGGGCGAAGACGTCGGGTTGTTTTTGGAGCGCGGTCAGCCGCCGCTGTATGACGGCGAGTGTCTGCAGGCCGAGGACGGCCGCATCGTCCGCGTCTGCGCACGTCCTGAACAACTGTTGCACGTGACCTGCGCCAACGCGTTTGAACTGACCCGCGCGGCGTACCACCTGGGCAACCGTCACGTTGCCCTGCAAGTCGGTGACGGCTGGCTGCGGCTGCTCGACGACTACGTGCTCAAGGCAATGCTAGAACAGCTCGGCGCACAGGCCGAAGCCATCGAGGCGCCCTTCCAGCCGGAGCACGGCGCCTATGGGGGCGGCCATCATCATTCACGCCACGGCGACGAAGATTTCAATTACGCGCCGAAACTCCACCAGTTCGGCGTGCGCCTGTGAATCCGGCCTGGGCGCTGCTGCGTCTGGCCAGTCCACAGCTGCCGATTGGCGGCTACAGCTATTCCCAAGGCCTGGAAATGGCGGTGGATAACGGCCGGGTGAACAACCCGGACAGCGCCCGACGCTGGATCAGCGATCAACTGCTGCTGAATCTCGCGCGCTTCGAAGCACCGTTATTGCTGGCGCATTGTCAGGCGGCGGCGGACGAAGACTGGGCCGAACTGCGGCAACTCTGCGAGAGCCACCGTGCCAGCCGCGAAACCCGCGAATTGCATCTGGAGAGCCGCCAGATGGGCTATTCGTTGCAGCAGTTACTCAACGGTCTACCGGAACTCGACGCGCCCGCGCGCGACTTTCTCGAACAGATCATCGAACCGCATCTGGCCCTGTGCTGGGCCTTGGCCGCGCGCGCCTGGGGTATCAGCCCACAGGACGCTCTCGCCGCATGGCTGTGGAGCTGGCTGGAAAATCAGCTCGCCGTGCTGATGAAAACCCTGCCACTGGGCCAGCAAGCCGCTCAGCGCCTGACCAGCGAACTGCTGCCGCTGCTGCAACAGGCGCAGCAGGGCGCCACCCGAATCAATCCCGAACACATCGGCAGCGCCGCTTTCGGCCTGTCGCTGGCGTGCATGGCCCATGAGCGCCAGTACAGCCGGCTCTTCCGCTCTTAAGCCCTTTATTTTGGAGAATAAAATGCACACCCAACCTCTGCGCGTCGGCATCGGCGGCCCGGTCGGTTCCGGCAAGACCGCATTAACCCTGGCTTTGTGCCTGGCAC
Organism: Pseudomonas sp. SWRI111; assembly: GCF_014268555.1. Lineage (NCBI taxonomy): Bacteria > Pseudomonadati > Pseudomonadota > Gammaproteobacteria > Pseudomonadales > Pseudomonadaceae > Pseudomonas > Pseudomonas sp. SWRI111. The sequence continues at coordinate 143,583 of NZ_JABWQQ010000007.1, forward strand.
TGCGCGAGCGCTACAACCTTGCCGTGGTCACCAACGACATCTACACCCGCGAGGACGCCGACTTTCTGGTGCGCAACGAAGCCCTCGCGCCCGAGCGCATCATCGGCGTGGAAACCGGCGGCTGCCCGCACACGGCGATCCGCGAAGACGCCTCAATCAACCTCGAAGCGGTCGATCAACTGAACCGACGTTTTCCGGGGCTGGATCTGATTCTGGTGGAGTCGGGCGGTGACAACCTCTCGGCGACCTTCAGCCCGGAATTGTCCGACCTGACCATTTACGTGATCGACGTTTCCGCCGGCGACAAGCTGCCGCGCAAGGGCGGGCCGGGCATCTGCAAATCCGACTTGCTGGTGATCAACAAGATCGACCTCGCGCCACTGGTGGGCGCCTCGCTGGAAATGATGGACAGCGACACCAAACGCATGCGCAACGGCAAGCCGTTCGTGTTCAGCAACCAGAAAACCGGTCAGGGCCTGGACGAGATCATTGCCTTCATCGAACGCCAGGGTCTGCTGACTGCGGCCTGATTTCAGTTATCAACAAGGAAGCTTAGCCATGACACTCAAACACCTTCTTGGCGCTGCGGCGCTGCTGCTGACACCAGCGCTGGCCTTTGCTCATCCGGGGCATGGCGACAGCGGCCTCATCGCGGGCATCGGCCACCCGATCGGCGGGCTCGACCATTTGCTGGCAATGCTGGCCGTCGGTTTATGGGCGGCGCAGCAACAAGGCGCGGCGCGCTGGGCGCTGCCGTGCACTTTTGTCGGCACCATGCTGCTGGGCGGTTTGCTCGGTTTTGAAGGGCTTGAGTTGCCGGCGCTGGAGAGCGGGATCGCCGCTTCGGTATTGGCGCTGGGCCTGGCCGTGGCACTGGCGGTGCGTCCGCCGCTGGTGATGGCAGTGGCAGCGACGGCGCTGTTTGCCCTGTTCCATGGCGTGGCGCACGGGCTGGAGTTGCCGCAGATGAGCAATCCGTGGGCGTATGCGGCCGGGTTTGTTGTGGCGACGGCGGTGTTGCATGCAGTCGGTTATGGCGTGGTGCGTGTTCTGCCCGTGGCCGCTGCACCGCTGGTGCGGTTGGCGGGTGCAGCTTCGGCGGCGACCGGCGTCTGGTTGTTGGCAGGATGATTTTTTAGCGCCTGCACTGGCCTCTTCGCGAGCAGGCTCGCTCCCACAGTGGATTTGTGGCGTATACAAAACCTGTGGGAGCGAGCCTGCTCGCCGAAGGCGGTCTGACAGACACCGCGTCTCATCAGGCTGCCGCTCTGCTACCATGTCGCGCAATCGCCCCAGCCCGTGACGACGTCCGCCCATGCCCCACGCTTGCCGCTCCACCACCCAGCCCGAACTGACTGTCCTGTTCGGCGATGTGCAACAGCACTTCCTCAACGTGATCGTGCCGCTGTGGCAAGGCCCGGGCTGGAACGCCGACATGGCGCTACCGTACGAGGCACTGGACGCCACGCACCAGCCATTGCCAGCGCAACGCTACCGGGCGATGGCCTGTGCGCGGCAGCTGTATCTGTTTTCCAGTCTGATCGGGGTTGTGGATAACGCTGACGTCCGTGCGGCGGCGTTGTTCCGGTCCTTGCAACGGCACTTCCACGATGCCGAGCACGGTGGCTGGTTCTACAGCATCGATGCCCAAGGCAAACCGCTGGACGTGCGCAAGGATCTCTATACCCACGCTTTCATCCTGTTTGCCTGCGCGCATTTCTGGCAGAAGTCCGGCGATCCGCTGGTCGAGTCGACGTTGAACGCCGCCCTTGAAATCATCGGTCGACGCTTCGCTACCGGCGATGGCCTTTACGAAGCATGCCTTGAGCGCGACTGGATCACCCTGCAGACCGGCCCGCTGCAAAACCCGTTGATGCACCTGGCCGAAGCCTTTCTGGCGACCCTCGCCGTGCGTGAAGACCCGCAGACGCAAAAGGCGCTGCTTGAGTTATGCACAGCCATGCACAAGCATTTTGTCGATCCGCAATATGGCGTTTTGATGGAGAAGCCGTTGGGCGCTGTGGATAACTGGTACGAGCCGGGGCATCAGTTCGAGTGGTATTTCCTGCTGCAATCGTCGGCGCTGTTGCGTAACTCGAAACTGCATGGCGCGCTGGATCGGGCGTTTGCCTTTACCGAGCAGTATGGCGTGCTGCAATCGTGCGGCGCGGTGCGGGCGATGCTCGATCTGGAAGGTAATGGACGGCCGCGGGATTCGACCCAGCGGATCTGGGCCCAAGCCGAATACCTGCGCGCGCTGACGTTGCGCGCTGGCAGCGAAGCGGTGGTGTTGCGCCAGTTGCAGGCGTTGCGGCAGCGGTTTCTGCATGCTGGCGGGTGGCATGAATGCCGGGATGAAAACGGCGAGGTCAGTCGCAAGGACATGCCTTCGACTACGCCATATCACTTGGCGACTTGCTATAGCGGACTGGCTGAATATCTGCGCTGACCTGATGGCAAAAGGGATTTACTGTGGCGAGGGGATTTATCCCCGCTGGGCTGCGCAGCGGCCCCGCTCTCTTCAGGGCCGCTGCGCGCCCCAGCGGGGATAAATCCCCTCGCCACAACTGTGTTCTCAGCCGAAATCCGGGGCAGATCAGGCAATCCACTTCTTGTCGCCAGTGAAGCTGATGGTCAGCCACCGCGCCGCATCCGGCTTGCCCAACTGCGCCGAAATCTCCTCGCGCAACGCATCCAGTTGCCCGACATTGCTCAGCGAATAATCCGCCGGCAACACCACGTGAATCTCGATAAACCGCGCCCGCCCGTGCTTTTGCACGTAGGACACATAATCGTCGAAACCATGCGTGACCTTCGCTGCGTCCATGACCTGACGCACTTGGTCATCGAGGACGTCCGGGGCAATCCCCAGCACATCGCGTAACGCCGGGCCGAGGATCTTGAAGGCCGGTGGCAACATGGTCAGCGCCAGTACGATCAGGATCAGCGGGTCGACATACACCGCCCACTCGCCGTAGCCCTGGGACTTGAGCAACAGCGCCGCAAGGAAGCTGATCAACAACCCCACCGAAAGCATCGCGTCGACCAGCCAACTGATGTTGTCGAACTGGATAAGGCTGGATTTGAGCTGGCGATTACGGTGGCGCACGTAGAAGAAGTAGGCGAACTCGACCACGGTAAACACCGCGGCATAGATAATCACCAGACCCAACTCGATCTCACGCCCTCCGTTGATGATGCCAAACACGCCGTTGAGAAACGCGTAGATGGCAATCAACAGCAGGAAACTGCCTTCGATCAGCAGCACCATCGGTTCCAGGTGCCAGAAACCGAACTGGAAGCGCTGGTTGCTCTGCTTGGCGATCAACCTGGCGGTGATCAGCATCAGGACTTTGATGAAGGTTGCGATCAGCGAAAAAAAACCATCGAACAGGATGGATTGCGAACCTGAAACAAAACCGGTGACGATCCCGGCGATCGCCACGGCAAACATCAGAATGGTCGATTGTTTGAGCAGTGTCTGCTCACCTCGGTTACTCACTTTGACTCCTCGAAAAACCTGAAACACCGCAGGGTGCGGTGGGGTTATTGCGAGGGGAGTTTACCTTATCATCGGTTTTCGCCCGATTATGTGGCGAGGGAGCTTGCTCCCGCTGGGGTGCGAAGCGCCCCCCTGTTTCAGCAAAAAAGCAGGGGCCTGCTGCGCAGTCCAGCGGGAGCAATCTCTGGCCACAGGATCAGGTATCAGGCCTTGTTACGTTCGATGGCAAACCCGGCCCAGGTCTGGCTCACCGGCATCAGCTCCAGGCTGTTGATGTTGATGTGCGCCGGGGTGTTCATCACCCAGAAAATCGTCTCGGCGATATCCTGCGGCTGGATCGGCTCGGCACCGGCATAGGTCGCGTTATAGCGCTCCTGGTCACCGGCAAACCGTACCAGCGAGAACTCGCTTTCGCACAGGCCGGGCTCGATGTTGCTGACCCGCACGCCGGTGCCTTGCAGGTCGCAACGCAGGTTCAGCGAGAACTGTTTGACGAACGCTTTCGTCGCGCCATACACGTGGCTGCCCGGATACGGATAGTTGCCGGCGATGGAGCCGAGGTTGACGATACCGGCGCCACGCCCATGAGCAATCAGGCGCGGCAGCAGCAGGCGGGTGGCGTACATCAGACCTTTGACGTTGGTATCGACCATGGTGTCCCAATCGTCCAGATCGCACTTCGGCGCCGGGTCCACGCCCAGCGCCAGGCCGGCGTTGTTGATCAGGCCGCGCAGTTTGGCGAACGATGGCGGCAGGTTGGCAATCGCCTCCTCCATCGCTTTACGGTCACGCACATCGAGAACCAGACCGTGCACCTCAGTCTGTTTCGACAGTTCGGCACACAGGGCATTGAGGCGCTCCTCACGACGACCGGTCAGCACCAGTTTCCAGCCGGCCTCGGCAAAACGACGGGCACAGGCTTCACCAAAACCGGAGGTCGCACCGGTAATAAACAGGGTGTTGGACATCGTGTTCTCCTTGCTTCGGCCACCGCGGCGGCCCTTGGAATAGAAAATCAGCAGGCAGCATGCCCGCCCTCGCATTCACGGGCAACACCTACAATCTGTACAAAAAACGACCAACCGCGCCAACACCATAGCGAACGTGGTCTGTAGCCATGTGCACGCATGTTATCCACAGTCTGCTCCACAGTTTTCGGGGGCAAGTGCAACGGCGCCAAGCCGCGCCCCACAAGGCTTTGCGGGCGAAATGGAAAGTTTTTTGCTTGACCCTGACGCAATGGATGTGCGGGACATGGCATTTTGCACGACCGATGTCTCCACATTGTGATCGCGCGAGGCCAGCAATTACGGCGCTCAGCGCAGTCTTTCCAGAGTTTAATCACAGACTTATCCACAGGCCTTGATGCGCGAAAGCATGCGACCTACCTGCGCTATAAATAGGTTGACAACGGCGCCTAACGCTTGCTTGAAATCGCCTGATCAAAAAACAACCACAACCCTGAAAGCCTTGCGCCACAAGGCCTGCGAGCACATACACCCACGTTATTCACAGCCAGCTCCACAGCAAACGGGGACAAGTCAAAACTGTGGAAAAACAGCCGTTTGCAGCGTCTATATGTCGCGCTTTGGCAGCTTGGGGAATTTGTTTTCCACAATTCTGAACTCGCGCAATTCCCCTGTAGGAGTGAGCCTGCTCGCGATAGCGGTAAATTGGCCAACATCTGAAGTGACTGACCCACCGCTATCGCGAGCAGGCTCACTCCTACAGGGGGTTGTGGCGAGCTTGGGGATAAAAAAGCCCCGGGACTTTTCGTCGCCGGGGCTGTGTATACAGCGGGAAAACTCAGTGCCCGCCCAGATAGGCGTTACGCACTTCCTCGTTCACCAACAGTTCCTGGCCGGTGCCGCTCAGGCGAATCTCGCCGTTGACCATCACGTACGCCCGATCCGACAACTTCAGCGCATGGTTGGCGTTCTGCTCGACCAGAAAGATCGTCATGCCGGTTTTCGCCAGCTCACGCAGTGTCGCAAAGATCTGCTTCACCACGATCGGTGCCAGCCCCAGGCTCGGCTCATCGAGCAGCAACAGCTTCGGCCGGCTCATCAACGCACGGGCGATGGCCAGCATTTGCTGCTCGCCACCGGACATGGTCATCGCCCGTTGCGTACGCCGTTCTTCGAGCCGTGGGAACAGCTCGAACATGCGCTGCATGTCCTCTTTGGCGTACTTGTCGCCAATCGGGATGGTGCCCATCAACAGGTTTTCCTCGACGGTCATGTCAGGGAACACCCGCCGTCCTTCCGGCGATTGCGCGATGCCGTTGGAAGCGATGTAGTGCGATGACTTGTGGGTAATGTCGACGCCTTGATAAAGGATCTGCCCGCCCGCCGCCCGTGGCTGGCCGAAGATCGACATCAGCAACGTCGATTTACCCGCGCCGTTGGAGCCGATCAGGCTGACGGTTTCGCCTTCGTTGATCTGCAGCGAAACGCCTTTGAGCGCCTGGATCGGGCCGTAGAACACATCGAGGTTTTTCAGTTCGAGGATCGCTTGGCTCATACCAGTTCCTCTTCGTCGGCGCCCAGATAGGCCGCAATCACTTTCGGGTCGTTGCGGATCGCTTCCGGTCCGCCCTCGGCGATGACGATGCCGTGGTCAAGAACCACGATGTGATCGGAAATGCTCATGACCATGCCCATGTCGTGTTCGATCAGCACCACGGTCAGATCGTGCTCGTCGCGCAGCAGCCGGATCATCGCGCTCAGCGCTTCGGTTTCCTGAGGGTTGAGGCCGGCGGCCGGTTCGTCGAGACAGATGATCTGCGGCCGTGTGCACATGGCCCGGGCGATTTCCAGGCGGCGCTGCTGGCCGTAGGACAGCTCACCGGCCAGACGGTTGGCACAGTCCACCAGATCGACCACTTCCAGCCAGTAGAACGCGCAATCCAGCGCGTCGCTTTCGGCCTTGCGGTAGCCCTTGGTGTTGAGGATGCCGGCGAGCATATTGCGGTTGACCCACATGTGCTGCGCCACCAGCAGGTTTTCCAGCACCGACATTTCCTTGAACAGGCGAATGTTCTGGAACGTGCGAGCCAGACCGGCGCGGTTGACCAGATGGGTGCCGCCGAACATTTTGTAATACAGCCGGCTGAAGAAGGATTTCGGCGAGACGAAGTCGGTCGGTTTGAACGACTCGCCCAGCAACTGGATGACGTTAGTCTGCTGGCCGCGCACATTCAGTTCGATCTTGCCGCCCGAGGCCTTGTAGAACCCGGTCAGGCAGTTGAACACCGTGGTCTTGCCGGCGCCGTTGGGGCCGATCAGGGCGAAGATCGAGTTGCGTTTGACCTTCAGGCTGACATCACTCAAGGCCTTGATGCCGCCGAAATGCATCATCAGTTTTTCAACAGAGAGTACGACTTCACTCATGGCGCAGTCCTCTCGTAGTGAATGGCACCTTTGCGTGGTTTGACCCCGGTGCGGCTGATGCGGATCAGCCCGCGTGGTCGCCAGATCATCATCAACACCATCAGAATGCCGAATAGCAGCACGCGGTATTCAGCGAAGCCGCGCAGCAGTTCCGGAGCGACGGTGAGCACGAACGCGGCGATGACCACGCCAATGGTCGAGCCCATGCCGCCGAGCACGACGATGGCGAGGATCAGCGCCGATTCGAAGAAGGTAAACGACGTTGGGTTGACGAAGCCTTGATAGGTGGCGAAAAACACCCCGGCCAGACCCGCCGTCGACGCACCGATGGTAAACGCCGAGAGTTTGACCAGTACGTGGTTGAGGCCCATCGAGCGACAGGCGATCTCGTCCTCACGCAGGGCTTCCCAGGCGCGGCCGACCGGCATTTTCACCAAGCGATGCTTGACGTATAGCACCGCCAGCACCACCAGGAACAACACCGCGTAGATGAAGTAATACTTCACGTCGGGGTTGTAGGCGATGCCGAAGAACTCGTGAAACGGCACCCCGCCATCCTTGGCGCGCTTGCCGAACTCCAGACCGAAAAAGGTCGGCAGTGGCGCCGGCATGCCGTTCGGTCCGCCCGTCAGCGACAGCCAGTTGTTGAGCACCAGACGAATGATTTCACCGAAGCCCAGGGTCACGATTGCCAGATAGTCACCGTGCAGGCGCAACACCGGGAAACCCAGAATGCAACCGGCCAGGCCCGCCGTGATCGCTGCCAATGGCAGCACTGTCCAGAAGCCCAGGCCCAGATACTGGTAACCCAGCGCCAGACCGTAGGCGCCGATGGCGTAAAACGCCACGTAACCCAGATCGAGCAGGCCGGCCAGACCGACCACAATGTTCAGCCCCAGCCCCAGCAGCACGTAGATCAAACCGAGGATGACCACGCCGAGCAGGTAGGAGTTGGAAACAAACGGCACGATGATCGCCAGCACAATCATCAGCGGGATGATCCAGCGCAGCCGCGATTTGTAATCAGCCGGCAGCACGTGAACGCCGGAACCGCTGCTCTCGAATCCGTCGAGGATCTTCAGGCCCTTGGGCGTTTGCAGGAACAGGCTGAGGGCAAAGCGACCGGCCATGACGATGGCTATGATCCACGCCACGCGGGTCGCTTCGAGATTGAAGCTGTAACCGTCAAGTACGACACCGACAATCGGCCCGAACACGATCAGCGCAATCAGGCCAGCCAGAATCGCCTCGACCAGACTTTTTTTGATATCGATGGATTTTTCAGTGGTTGCAGACATCGCTTACACCTTCGACACAAGAGGACGGCCCAACAGGCCCTGCGGCCGGAAGACCAGTACGAGGACGAGCAGCGAGAAGCTGAACACGTCTTTGTAGTCGGAGTTGACCAGACCGGAGAACAGCGACTCGGAGATGCCGAGGATGATCCCGCCGAGCATCGCGCCGGGCAGTGAACCGATACCACCGAGTACCGCCGCGGTGAACGCCTTGATGCCGATGATGAAGCCGGCATAGAAGTCGAACGTGCCGTAGTTCATGGTGATCAGCACACCCGCCAGTGCCGCCATGGCTGCACCGATGATGAACACGTAGGAAATCACCCGGTCGGTGTTTATCCCCAGGATCGAGGCCATCTTGCGGTCTTGCTGGGTCGCGCGGCACATGCGGCCGAGCTTGGTGTATTTGATGATGTAGGTCAGCAGTCCCATGCCGACGAACGCGGCGATCAGGATGAAGACTTTGGTGTAGGTCAGTTGCACGAAGCCGGTTCCGACTTCAACACGCCAGGCACCGGTCAGCAGCGTAGGCACGCCCTGTTGTTTGGCGCCCTGGGCGATCTGTGCGTAGTTCTGCAGGATCAGCGAAATACCGATGGCGCTGATCAGCGGCGCTAGCCGGGTGGAGTTGCGCAGGGGTTTGTAGGCGACTCGCTCGATGACCCAGCCATACACCGCCGTGACGACGATGGTGAAGATCAACGTGCCGAGCATCAGCAGCGGGAAGGATTCGATACCGAAGTACGCCAGCAGAGCCAGACTGATTGCCGCCAGGTAAGCGGAAATCATGTAAACCTCGCCATGGGCGAAGTTGATCATGCCGATGATGCCGTAGACCATTGTGTAGCCGATGGCGATCAGGCCATAGACCGACCCGAGGGTCAGGCCATTGACCAGTTGCTGCAGGAAAATACCATCCATAACGCAATCTCACGCAGTGAGAACCTGCGCACCGGGGCGCGCGGTTCTTCTAGGAAAAATACAGATGTACGTCGGAGCAATGTCGGAGTGTGATCATCAGCCGCCACCGTCCCCTGTAGGAGTGAGCCTGCTCGCGATTGCGGACTGACAGGCAACACAGGTGTTGAATGCTCAACCGCTGTCGCGAGCAGGCTCACTCCTACAAAGGAACCGTGGTGATCAGATGATCGCCTCAGCCCTTACTTCTGCTTTTCCAGCTGGTGGTATTTGCCATCCTTGTCCCACTGGTAAACCACGTAGTCGGAGACTTTCAGGTCGCCCTTGGCATCCCAGGTCTTCTCGCCCATCACGGTTTTCACCGGGTTGGCCTTGAGCCACTTGGCAGCCGCTTCGCCGTCGTTCTTCTTGGCACCGTTGAACGCTGCCGCCAGGGTTTGCACCGAAGCGTAGGCGTACAGGGTGTAGCCCTCAGGCTCGGTGCCGGCCTTGCGGAACGCGTCCACTACGGTTTTGCTGTCTGGCAGCAGGCGCGGGTCGGCGCCGAAGGTCATCAGCACGCCATCGGTGAATTGCGGGCCGCCCGCGGTGGTGACGAGTTCGTCGGTGACGATGCCGTCATCGGACATGAACTTGACGTCTTTGAGGCCTTGTTCACGCAGTTGACGAACCAGTGGACCGGCTTCCGGGTGCAGGCCACCGAAGTAGACGACATCGGCGCCAGCGCCACGGATCTTGGTGACGATGGTGCTGAAGTCTTTCTCGCCACGGGTCAGGCCTTCGTACAGCACCGGCTTGACGCCGCGTTTTTCCAGCTGTGCCTTGGTGGCGTCCGCCAGGCCTTGGCCGTAGGTGTCCTTGTCGTGCAGCACGACAACCTTTTTGCCTTTGAGCATGTCGACGATGTAGTCGCCGGCAACGATGCCCTGCTGGTCGTCACGCCCGCACATACGGAACATGGCGCTCAAGCCACGCTCGGTGACTTGCGGGTTGGTCGAGCCCGGGGTGATCGCGATGATCCCGGCTTCGTCGTAGATTTCCGACGCGGGAATGGTCGAGGAGGAGCAGAAGTGACCGACCACGCCGGCGACTTTCTGGTTGGTGAGGTCTTTGGCGACCGTCACCGCCTGCTTCGGTTCGCAGGCGTCATCGCCTTTGACCAGGACGATTTTTTCCCCGTTGACGCCACCTGCCGCGTTGACCGCGTCGGCCGCCGCCTGTGCACCCTTCATGTACTGCTCGCCAAATGCCGCGTTGGCACCGGTCATCGGACCCGCTACACCGATCTTGATATCAGCTTGAGCAAACGCGGAAACACCCAGCGCAGTAGCCACTGCGAGGGCCAGAAAGCCTTTCTTGTAAAACGTCTGGGACATGAGGTGGTGCTCCAAGGTTTTTTTTAGTTGGCACTGCGACTTCACTTCACTCAAAGCTCAGAGCAAGGCCCGTGCCATCGGTTTTTTATTCGGCAAAAAGTCGCTGTGTTGTTGTTATTTCGACTGTTTCGTTCCCATTTTCATTGGGCGTGCAACCGTCTAAACCGCGGAAGGTGAAACCATTTATTTTTTCAGGCGCAACCCGCACGCGCCATCATTGCAACCGCAGCGGCAAACGACGTGCAACCAGCCTGTAACAGCCCGCGTCACCGAACTGCACACTGCTGGTGCGAGACTGCTACAACCCGCACCATTACAGGCTAGTCGCTCGATGCAAAAGCGCTGCTCGCGGCAACAAATTTCAACACTCAAATGACAATGCGCAGGCACTGGCCCGCGTGATACAGCGAAAACCCGGCCTCGTACAGGCAACTGCGCAAGCCCACACCGGCCAGGGGCTGCATCGGTGCGAAGGGAATCGGCAGTGCCTGCGGATTGCCGTTGCACAGGTAATCGGCGAAAGCTTTGCCGACCACCGTGCCAGTGGTGACACCGCGACCGTTATAACCGGTGACGGCCACCAGCCCCGGCGCCGGTTCGAACAGACGCATCAGATGATCAGGGGTGAATGCGATGCGTCCGGTCCAGGTGCATTCCCACTCGACCGGCTTCAGATTGGGGAAGTAATGTTGCTGCACCCGATCGGCCCAGGCCTTGAGAAACCAGGTCGGTTTCTGGTTGCCATTGCCCAGACTGCCGAGTAACAGACGGCCGTCCTTGTCGCGACGAATGCTGCTCAGCACCTGACGGGTATCCCACGAGCCTTGCCCGCCCGGGAGAATCGCTTGCGCGGCGTCCTCGGTGAGCGGCACCGAGGCGACCTGATAGTAATAACCGGGGAAAAAATTGCGCTTGAGCTCGGTCCAGTCGCCTTCGGTGTAGGCATTGGAGGCGATGACCACTTGTTCGGCGAGCACCGAACCCTGCCCGGTCTGCACCGACCATTGCTGGCCGACGCGTTCGAGTCGAGTCACAGGAGAATGGTCGAACATCTGCCCGCCGAGACCGATGACCGCGTTCGCCAGGCCGGTTACATACGCCATCGGATTGAGCGTGCCGGCGCGGCGATCCAGCAGCGCGGCGGCGATCTTTTGCGTGCCGGTGGCTTGTTCGCAGGCCTTGCCGGTGAGTAATTCAACCGGCGCACCACGGCGTTTCCATTGCTGCTCGCGACTGCGCAAGTCGGCCTCGCCCTTGGCGTTGTGCGCCATGTGCAAGGTGCCTTCGCGGCGCAACTGGCAATCGATGCCGTACTTGTCCACAAGGTTGAACACCAGCGCCGGCGCCGCGCCGAGCATGCGGTTGAGCTGACTGCCGACCGCCTCGCCAAAACCGGCTTCGATCTCGTCCGGTGGAATCCACATGCCGGCATTGACCAGCCCGACGTTGCGCCCGGAGCCGCCGTTCCCTGCGCGATGAGCTTCCAGCACACAGACGTTTTTACCCTTTTCCAACAGATGCAGCGCCGCCGACAACCCGGTGAACCCGGCACCGATCACGCAGACATCGACCTTGACCTCGCCCCTGAGCGCCGAATGATCCGGCCGTTGTGGCGTGAGCTTTTCCCACAGACATTCTTCGCGTAACGGCATTGCCAGACTCCAACAGAAACCCAACAAACACACAAATCAATGTAGGAGTGAGCTGCTCGCGATGACGTCGGCACATTCAACATCAATGCTGACTGACAGATTGCTATCGCGAGCAGGCTCACTCCTACAGGGGATCTTCACTTGTCAATCGAAGGTGATGCCCTGCGCCAACGGCAATTCCAGCGAATAGTTGACGGTGTTGGTCTGCCGGCGCATGTACGCGCGCCAGGCATCGGAGCCGGATTCGCGACCGCCGCCAGTCTCTTTCTCGCCACCAAACGCGCCGCCAATTTCGGCGCCGCTCGGGCCAATGTTGACGTTGGCAATCCCACAGTCGCTGCCGACCGCCGACATGAACTGCTCGGCCTCGCGCACGTCGGTGGTGAAGATGCACGATGACAGGCCTTGCGGCACAGCATTGTTCAGGCGCAGTGCTTCTTCAAAATCGCTGTAGCCGACCACGTAAAGAATCGGCGCGAACGTTTCACTGCAGACCACGTCGCTCTGCTCGGGCATTTCGACGATGGCCGGCGAAACGTAATAGGCGTTGGGAAACTGCTCTTGCAGTTGACGCTTGCCGCCGAACACACGCCCGCCTTCGCTCAGTGCCTGCTCCAGCGCATCCTGCATGTTTTCGAAGCTGTGCTTGTCGATCAGCGGGCCGACCAGATTGCCTTCCAGCGGATGGCCGATGCGCACTTTCGAATACGCCGCCTTGAGGCGCGTAACGATTTCTTCCTTGACCGATTCGTGAGCGATCAGTCGACGCAAGGTTGTGCAGCGTTGCCCGGCGGTGCCGACAGCGCTGAACAGAATCGCGCGCACGGCCATGTCCAGATCGGCACTCGGGGCGAGGATCATCGCGTTATTGCCGCCCAGTTCGAGAATGCTGCGGGCGAAGCGCGCGGCGATTTTCGGCGCCACTTCGCGGCCCATGCGGGTGCTGCCCGTGGCGCTGATCAGGGCGACACGCGGATCATCGACCAGTGCTTCGCCGGCATCGCGACCGCCAATCACCACTTGGCAAAGGCTCGCCGGGGCATCGCTGAAATTTTTCACCACGCGGTCGAACAGCGCCTGACAGGCCAGCGCGGTCAGCGGGGTTTTCTCCGAGGGCTTCCACACCACCGGGTTGCCGCAGACCAGCGCCAGCGTGGTGTTCCACGCCCACACCGCGACCGGAAAGTTAAACGCGCTGATCACCCCGACCACGCCGAGCGGATGCCAGGTCTCACGCATGTGGTGGCCCGGTCGCTCGGAGGCGATGGTCAGACCGTACAACTGGCGCGACAGGCCGACGGCGAAGTCGCAGATGTCGATCATCTCCTGCACTTCACCCAGACCTTCCTGGGTGATCTTGCCGGCTTCCCAGGAGACCAGCTCGCCCAGATCGTTCTTGTATTCGCGCAGCACTTCACCGAATTGACGCACCAGCTCGCCGCGACGCGGTGCCGGTACCTTGCGCCACTGCTCGAATGCATGATCGGCGCGACTGATGTGCTGCTCGACTTCGGCGGCGCCTTCCCAGTTCACCGAGGCGATACAGCTGCCGTCGACAGGCGAATGCACCGGCACTTTGCCGTTCTGGTACAGGGCCGGGTTTACCCCCAGACGATCAAGCAATGCGGCAACCATGGGTCTCTCCTTACGCAAAAACAGTAGGTGTGCGGCCATTCTTTCCATGGCCGGGCAGGCCTTTAGTTGTAGCGTCACCGGGGCGATGCAACAAACGACCTTTACGCCAGATATCATTCCGTTTATTCATGCTGCGTGTAGAAAGACAATAAAAAGGACTGGCCATGCTGAACAAACGCCACTTGCCCTCAATCACTGCGTTGCAGTGCTTCGAAGCGGTGACCCGGCACCTGAGTTTCACCCGCGCCGCCGAAGAGCTGAACCTGACCCAGAGTGCGGTGAGCAAACAGGTCGCTCAGCTTGAAGAATTGTTGCAGCACTTGCTGTTCCGCCGCGTGCGTCGCCGCTTGCAAATGACGCCGGCCGGGGATTTGTACTTGGTGGAAGTCAGGAAAATCCTTTCTCAGGTGGAAATGTCGACCCATTACCTGCGTTCCTACGGCGGCGAGACCGAAGTCCTGCGCGTCTCCACGCCATCGACCTTCGGCGCGCGCTGGCTGGTGCCGCGCCTGAAAGGCTGGCGCCTGCGCCACCCGTCGATTCATCTGGATTTGTGCAACGAGCAGGAAGCGGATGATCTGTTACAGGGGCGCAGCGATCTGGCGTTCTATTTCGGCCAGGCATCGCGACCGGGCACGGAATGCCTGAAACTGTTCGGAGAAGAACTGGTGCCGGTCTGCGCACCCGGTAGCCTGCCCGACACGCCTTTCACCGACCCGACGCAACTCACCGATCTGGTGCTGCTGCAAAATGCCTCGCGCCCCCAGGCCTGGCACGACTGGTTCGACAGTCAGGGCTACCACACCGAACACAGCTACCACGGGCCGCGTTTCGAGACCTTTTATATGTGCATTCGGGCCGCACAAGTCGGCTGTGGTGTGGCGCTGCTGCCACGGTTTCTGGTGGAGGAGGAATTGGCCGAGGGCAAACTGGTCATACCCTGGCAACACGCCATGCCCAGCAGCGACGCCTATTACCTGGCCTACCCGGAACACGCGGCGGAAGTGCCGAAGGTGCGCGACTTCGTCAAATGGATGCTGGAGCAAATCGATAGCCCGGCTTGAAACCGACCTGGCCCTTTTTGTGGGAGCGGGCTTGCTCGCGAAAGCGGTGTATCAGTCGATGCAAGAGTGGCTGGTTTACCGCATTCGCGAGCAAGCCCGCTCCCACAGTGGATCTGCGGTGTTCTGAAAAAATGCTGGCAATCCCCACCGCTGATATGCGCCACTAGCGCCATCGATATAGACCGCGCAAGGCGCGGCGCAACTGGAGACCCGTTTATGAGCGAGAGTGTGTTTGCCGATCGCATCGTGCAGAACCTGCTCGACACCGACTTCTACAAGCTGACGATGATGCAGGCGGTGCTGCACAACTACCCCAACGTCGAAGTCGAATGGGAGTTTCGCTGCCGCAACGCCGAGGACCTGCGCCCGTATCTGGCCGAGATCCGCTTCCAGATCGAGCGGCTGGCCGAACTGAGCCTGAGCGCCGATCAGTTGAGTTTTCTCGAGCGCATCACTTTCCTGAAACCGGATTTCCTGCGTTTTCTCGGTCTGTTCCGCTTCAACCTGCGCTACCTGCACACCGGGATCGAGAACGGCGAGCTGTTCATCCGTCTGCGCGGTCCGTGGCTGCATGTGATTCTCTACGAAGTGCCGCTGCTGGCCATCGTCAGCGAAGTGCGCAACCGCTATCGCTACCGCGACACGTCTCTGGAGCAGGCACGCGAACAGCTTTATCGCAAGTTCGACTGGCTGACCGCTAACGCCTCGGCCGATGAACTGTCGCAACTGCAAGTTGCCGATTTCGGCACGCGTCGGCGCTTTTCCTTTGGTGTGCAGGCGGAAGTGGTCAACGTGCTCAAGCACGACTTCCCGGGGCGTTTTGTCGGCACCAGCAACGTGCACCTGTCCCGCGAGCTGGACATGAAACCGCTGGGCACCATGGCTCACGAGTGGATCATGGCCCATCAGCAACTCGGCCCGCGGCTGATCGACAGCCAGATTGCCGCCCTCGATTGCTGGGTCCGCGAATACCGTGGGCTACTGGGCATCGCCCTCACCGACTGCATCACCACCGATGCCTTCCTCGGCGATTTCGATTTGTTCTTCGCCAAGCTCTTCGACGGCCTGCGCCATGACTCCGGGGACCCGGTGGCCTGGGGCGAGAAGTGCATCGCGCACTATCACAAGCTCGGCATCGACCCGATGAGCAAGACCCTGGTGTTCTCCGACAGTCTGACGTTGCCAAAATCCCTGGAGATTTTCCGCGCGTTGCACGGTCGCATCAATGTGAGCTTCGGCATCGGTACCAACCTGACCTGCGACATTCCGGGTGTCGAACCGATGAGCATCGTGCTTAAAATGACCGCCTGCAACGGCCAGCCGGTGGCGAAGATCTCCGACGAGCCAGGCAAGACCCACTGCAAAGATCCGAATTTCGTCGCCTATTTGCGACACGTGTTCCAGGTTCCTGCCGAATCCAGTCTATCTAGCAAGGAGTGAATTCATGCAAGCCGTACAGCGTGAGATTGCTGAGCAGCTCAAGGTGCAAGCGCCATTCGCCGACGACCAGGCCCTACAGGCCGAAGTGGCCCGGCGCATCACCTTCATCCAGGATTGCCTGGTCAATTCCGGACTCAAGGCCTTGGTGCTGGGCATCAGCGGCGGCGTCGATTCGCTGACCGCAGGCCTTTTGGCCCAGCGCGCAATGCGTGAGCTGCGCGAGAAAACCGGCGACGACCGCTACAAATTCATCGCCGTGCGCCTGCCGTATGAAACCCAGTTCGATGAGCACGACGCCAAGGCTTCGCTCGATTGCATCGGCCCTGACGAGATCCACACAGTCAATATCGGCCCGGCGGTCAAAGCGCTGGCTGCTCAGGTGGCCGCTTTCGAAGGCAAACCGGCGGCGTCGGTGGATTTTGTGCTCGGCAATACCAAGGCGCGGATGCGCATGGTTGCGCAGTACACGATTGCCGGCGCGGCTGGCGGCTTGGTGATTGGCACTGACCATGCGGCGGAAGCGGTGATGGGCTTCTTCACCAAGTTCGGCGACGGCGCCTGTGACCTCGCCCCGCTCAGCGGCCTGGTAAAAAATCAGGTTCGCGCGATTGCCCGCAGCTTCGGTGCGCCGGAGTCGTTGGTCGAGAAAGTGCCGACTGCCGACCTTGAAGATCTGTCGCCGGGCAAACCGGACGAAGCGGCGCATGGCGTGACGTATGCAGAGATTGATGCGTTTCTGCACGGTGAAACGGTGCGTGACGAGGCGGCGAAGATCATTGTCGATACGTACAACAAGACCCATCACAAGCGGGTCATGCCGTTTGCTCCTTGAGGAGGTAAATAACGGCAAAAGCTGCCGCAGGCGGCGATCCGGCTTTCGAGTATGAAAGTCGAATTATCGCTGTCTGCGACAGCTTCGGCCGCGGTACGCGGAGATTTTCGATCAGCGCTCCTGCCGTGCTTCAGGATTTTCGGGGGCTTTGACCGTAATCGTGATCGGTGCAGATTCGCTCCCGAAACGTGCCACTGCCTTGAACACGCATACACCGGGCTCCAGCAACGAAGCTGTTGCTTGCCAGCTACTATCCAAGTCAACGTAAAATGGCATCACAGTTGTCTCACCATTGCGTAACGTTCCTACGAAATGTCCCGCAGCCTTACCCGTGAACGAAAGAGTCGTCACCGTAGTCTCGTCGCCATCCTGCAGATCTTTGCCGTCTCCGCCGATTTCCTGAATTCGCGTGATTTCAGGCTGTTTCGCTTCGCCGACATAGAACTCTATGCGCTGCCCCGGAACGCCCGTCGGTGACTTGGCAGCCAATATATGTCTTGTGTCACTTGAGAAAGCGAGCTCGCCTTCCCAGTTACCATTGAGCACGTCAATGGTCTTGATCACTCCACCTATATCCATCACCTCTACCTTGCTTGAGCTAGCTGTACCGGTAATCGTAAGCTCGGTGTCCGTCGTAACCGTCAGGTGAAATACCCTTCCAGATTCGCCTGTCAGAGCAGTAATAGAAACCCTATCTCCAGGCGCCTCGCTGATAATCACGGTGTAGACCTCAGACTCTTGGCCGTCATCCGCTTGGGCTTTGAGCGCATAGGTCTGGCCATCTGCTAGCTCGAGCTCGCCGCTCCAGCTGCCATCCATCACCATATACGTGTCAATCGGTTCCAAGTCGTCATCTGTCAGCAACGTGATATAGCCGTCCTCTGCCGATCCCATAATCTTCAGCTTGGTGTCTGCGGTAGTTCCCTTGTCCGGTACCAGCGTCCCTTCGGAATCTTCAATCCGGATAATCTTGACTTCGCCTCCGGGCGTTTTGCTGACAATCACGGTGTAGGTGCCAGACTCTTCGCCACCCTCCGCCTGGGCTTTCAGCACGTACGTTTTGCCAGCTGTGAGATCGAACTCGCCGCCCCACGTGCCATCCGCCGCCGTAAACGTGGCAACCGGCTCCGTGCTGGCACCCTCCAGCAGCTTGATCTCGCCGTCCTCTGCCGAACCGCTGATCTTCAGTTTGGTGTCTGCGGTAGTTCCACCGTCTGCTATGTCGGTCCCTGCCGAATCCTTCAGTGAAGTAATCTTGACCTCGTTTTCGGACACCTTCCCGACTGTAACGGTGTAGATGTCGGAGTCCTTCCTGTCATCCGCCCTTGCTTTGAGTGAGTAGACTTGCCCAGATGTCAGATTGAGATTGCCGCCCCAACTGCGGTCACGCTCCACCTCAAATGTAGCGATCGGTTCAACGACAGCACCATTGAGGATCTTTATCTGCCCTTCCTTCGCGAAGCCTTTGATCTGCAGATCCGTCTCTTCAGTCTGGCCTCCGTTTTCTACCGGCCCGCTGGAATCTTCCAGCGTTTGGATGAAGGGTTTCGTTACAACCGAAGTCAACGCAAAGGGATCGGAGGGCTCATCCTCCTCATGGGCCAGCCGATACTCGTGCAGTCCTTCAGGAAGGTTATCTACCAGAAAAAATCCGTCGCCAGCCGCGTTTGTCTGGCTGTTATGTTTGGCGACACCATCGATAAGGAGCTGCAGGATAGCGTTCCCCGGCCCGGTGATGGTGAAGTTGGCTCTTGGGTAAAAAATCACGCTGCCATCGAAAACTTCCTTCCCACCCGCAATCACCTTAGTGATTTTCAGATCCGCAAAGGTCGACTTCCTGCTGTTGCCATCCATGTGGTGAATCCTCTTTGTAATCGCCAAGAACGAGGATTCATCTAACCGCGCCCTTGAAAGAGCGGTCTACTGTTAGAAATAACAGGTATGGGCGCCATTTAGACGAACGGTAAAGATTCGTACACACCACGCCAGACGCAAAAACGCCGCTGGCGGTCATCGCGCAGCGGCGTGTCTAGTGTAAGCGCTGGCCCCAAAATTACTTCAGGGTGACAGTGCCTTTCATCATCGAAATGTGGCCCGGGAACGAGCAGAAGAAACCGTATTTTTCAGCGGCATTCAGCTTCGACACATCGAAGGTCACCGAATCGGTTTCCTTCGCGCCAATGATCTTGGTATGCGCAATGACGCGCGCGTCTCCATCCTTCAGGTAGTTCTTGTCGATACCGGCTGCCAGGCCGTCGGTAGCGATCGGCTGCATGTCAGCTTCTTTGCTGATCACCAGGTTATGGCCCATGACGTTCTTCGGCAGGCTGCCGGAGTGGGTCAGTTCGACGGTGAAGGTCTTGCAGCTCTTGTCGATCACGATTTCCTTGGTGTTGAAGGACATCTGATCGGTGGAGTCAACGGTGGTTTTGCACTCGGCAGCCATCAATTGGCTGCTGGCCAGCGCCAGCAGGGATACCGCAACAACTTTGGAAAACATGGTGAATCTCCAAGGCAGGGTTAACAAAACACGAGTGGTGGAAAGACTGCCTGAAATCTTCGCAAGTTCCTATGACTTGTGTCAAAAATTGTATACAACTTTCAGGCTATGACACTCATCGACACAATCTAACGGCCAGATGACCGGGCCAGCCTTATGATCGGCCCATCCATTGAGACGGAGTGCCTGTCATGTTTTTTAACGGTCTGTTATGCAGCTTGCTCGCCGCTTACGCCTGTGGCGCCAGCGGCAGCTTTGAATCGCCCGAACGCGAAGTTTAGCCCTTGGATCGAAGCTCGCCAGCCATTACCCTGTGACGGATTGACCCAGGAGTAAGGCATGTCTTTGAAGTCCGTGTGTGTATTTTGCGGTGCCAACGCCGGTAGCATTCCGGCCTACACCGAAGCCGCCGTCACCCTTGGCCGGGCGCTGGCCGAACGTCATTTGACGCTGGTTTACGGCGGTGGCGCCGTGGGTTTGATGGGCGTTGTCGCTGACGCCGCACTGGCCGCCGGCGGCGAAGTGATCGGCATCATCCCGCAGAGCCTGATGGACAAGGAAATCGGCCACAAAAGCCTGACGCGTCTGGAAGTGGTCGATGGCATGCACGCGCGCAAGGCGCGGATGGCCGAACTCAGCGATGCGTTTATCGCCCTGCCCGGCGGTCTCGGCACCCTGGAAGAGCTGTTCGAAGTCTGGACCTGGGGTCAGCTTGGCTACCATGGCAAGCCGCTGGGTCTGCTGGAGGTGAACGGTTTCTACAGCAAACTCACGGCTTTTCTCGACCATATCGTCGGCGAAGGCTTCGTTCGTGCGCCACACCGTGACATGCTGCAAGTGAGCGAATCGCCAGATACCCTGCTTGATGCGCTCGATCAGTGGCAGCCGACCGTCACGCCCAAGTGGGTCGATCAAAAACCCGGTTAACCCCCGGACGCCGATACAGGGCAGAATATGCGCCGCTCAACCTCACCTTCGACCTAGAGGATCGCCCATGGCCAAACCCAATTACTCCTTCGCCAAACGTCAACGAGACCTGGCAAAGGAACAGAAGAAAGAGGAAAAGCTTCAGCGCAAGAAACAAACCGCTGAAGAAGCGGCACTGAACCCCGACGGTGAAGTGGCGACGGATGATGATGTTGATGCACCCGATGCACCGAAAGAGCAGGCGCCCGACGCCTGAGCCCCACCGGGTTTGATGATCGAATCAGACCCTGCGGATTTGTGACAGGGCTGGCGGTTTCAACTGCCGGCCCTCACAGCCCTCCCCCAAAACACCCCATTTCCCTTGTAGGAGTGAGCCTGCTCGCGATAGCGGTGTGTCAGTTGAAACATTCGCTGCTGACACACCGCTATCGCGAGCAGGCTCACTCCTACAGTTTGATCTGCGTTATTCCTGAGGCATCACCGTAACCCGCACTTCCGGATCGTGATTACCCCCACCGAGAATCACCCCGCGCAACGGCGACACATCAGAAAAATCCCTCCCCCACGCCAACGTGATGTGCTCCAGCGCTGGCCGCACATTGTTGGTCGGATCAAAATCCACCCACCCGAGCACCGGACAAAACACCGAAACCCAGGCATGGGACGCATCGGCGCCGATCAGGCGTGGCTGCCCCGGTGGTGGCTGGGTCAGCAGGTAGCCGCTGATATAACGCGCCGCCAGCCCGCGCGAGCGCACGCAAGCCAGCATCAAGTGCGCGAAGTCCTGACACACACCACGCCGACGCTCCAGCACTTCCACCAGCGGCGTCGCCACCTGGGTGGCTTCGGCATCGAAGGTGAATTCGCTGAAAATCTTCTGCATCAAGTCCTGCACACCCAGCAGCAGCGGACGTCCAGCCGGGAAACAGCTTTGTGAAAACTCGACGAAGCTGCGCTTCAAGTGCACATAGGGCGACTGGAACCGGTAGCGACAGGCTTCAAGCAAGTCGGCAGATAACGGCTGGCTACTGTAGGTGAGCGCATCACGGGTCTGCTCCCACACCGGCGATTGATTGAAATCCAGCACAGGACGCGCCAGCACCTCAACGGTGAGCCGCGCGTTGACCTGCAACTGATCATGCGGTCGTTCGAACGCCAGCCGGGTCAGCGGATTGCCAAACACGTCCAGCTCATCACGCCGCACCGTCGGCTCCGGACTGATCAGCAGTTGCTGTTCGGTGCAGCGCTGCCAGTCGCACTCACGTGGCCACAGATGCGCCAGTTGCTGCGCGAGAGAAACCGGGCTGTCGTAGTGATAGCTGGTGTCGTGAAAGATCTGGTAACGGGCGCTCATCAGACGGACACCGTACGCTGGCTGACATCATCGACATGGGCGAAATGGCGCAGGGCCAACCGATCCGAGACTTGTCCGCTGGCCTCGGCAATGTCTTGCAGCAGATCCGCCAGGCCGTCGAGCGCGGCACGCACGCTGGACTTGCCGAACAACGGGTTTTCCAGGCAACCCAGCTCAAACCGCGACAGGCGTTCGACCAGCTGCGGCAATCCGGTTTCGCGGGGAGCGCCGAAATCGTCGTTCAAGCGTTTCAACGTGCGGGTGACCAGTTTCAACTGAAACAACACCGCGTGCGGGTTCTGATCATCCAGCAGCAACAGATCGAGGACCGGAATCAATTGCGCCACCGCCAGATATCGCGAGCGGTAGGTGATGCTGCTGTTACCCAGTTCGAGCAGCCATTCCAGCCCCGCTTGATCGAACGCACCCGCGCCGCGCAGAAACGCGGCCAGACTGGCGCTGAGAAACTGCAGGCGCTCGATGCGCCGGCCAATCATCAGAAAGCGCCAGCCTTCGTCGCGGGTCATGTCATCCAGCGCAAACCCCGACAGCGCCGCCAGCGACATCACCAGACGGTTGAGGAAATCCAGCAGTTCGCCAAAATCCGGCTGGTCGGTGTCCAGCTCCATGGCTTCACGCTGCAATTCAACCAGCGCTTGCCAGTTCTCCCGGGAGAGCTTGCCGCGCACCTGCGAGGCAGCCCACTGCAAGCGTTGCAGGTTGGCGCGCAGGCTGAACGACCAGTCCTCGCCCAGCAGCGCCGCGAGCAGGCGTTCCGGCAGCTCACCCTCGTCCGGCAGCAACGCCAGCCGTTCGCCAAGATCGACCGCCGCCTGCAACGCCTGCGGATCATCGCCATCGACGTAGCGCGCCAGCATGATGCGCAGCAGCCGCGCGCTGTCATCGCAGCGTTCACAATAACGGCCGAACCAGAACAGGTTTTCCACCACCCGCGAGGGCAGGTAAGGATCGCGCCGCACCAGATCGTGCACACCAATATTGCGTTGCGCCTTCCATTGCTCGCCGCTCGGTGCACGGTCGCTCAGCACCCAGGTGTCCTTGCTCGCCCCGCCGCGCTGCATCGACACCACTTCGGCATCGGCGTCGGCCGCCACGCGGGTCAGCCCGCCGGGCAGCACACGGTAGCCGTCGTGACTGGCCACGGCGTACATGCGCATGCCGATTGCCCGGGGTTGCACATGGCCTTCTTCAGCTTGCCAGACCGGCGCCTGCGAGAGCTGCGCCAGTTCCTGGGCGACATAGGCATAGGGCCGCGCCTGCATGCGCTCCGCCAGTGCGTGGCGCTGTGTTTCATTAACGTCCCGGCCAAAAACCGGAGCGAAGCTTTGCGAAGGGAACGCGGGTTTGATCAACAGCTCCGGGAGTTTTTCCAGTGCCTGCGCCAGCACCGGCGCTTCACCGCACCACCAGGTCGCGATGGACGGCAGGATCAGTTCCTCGCCGAACAGGTACTGATTGATCTTCGGTAGAAACCCCAGCAGCCCCGGCGATTCCAGGACTCCGCTGCCCAGCGCGTTGGCGACCAGCACCCGCCCCTGACGCACCGCCTCGAGCAGACCGGGGACGCCCAGCGCCGAATCGGTACGCAGTTCCAGCGGATCGCAGAAATCGTCGTCGAGGCGGCGCATGATCGCGTGCACCCGGCGCAGACCGCTGAGGGTTTTCAGGTACACCGTGGCATTGCGCACGGTCAGATCACCGCCTTCGACCAGTGGATAACCAAGCTGGCGGGCGAGGTACAGATGCTCGAAGTAGCTTTCGTTGAAACGCCCCGGCGTCAGCAGGACCACCAGCGGCGTGTCGTCCTCGCCGGGCGCCTGTCGCGCCAGGGTTTCCTGCAACGTGCGGAAGAACCCGGCCAGGTGCTGAACCTTCAGATCGCGGTACAGCTCGGGAAAGGCACGTGAAACGATGGTGCGGTTTTCCAGCGCATAACCCGCGCCGGACGGCGCCTGGGTGCGATCGGCGGTGACCCACCAGCGGCCGTCCGGCGTGCGCGCCAGATCCACGGCGTACAGGTGCAGGAAGGCCGACTCCGGCGGCGCAATGCCCTGACAGGGCCAGAGAAAATTGTTGTGGCCGAACACCAGCTCTGCCGGCAGCAGGCCTTCACTGATCAGCCGTTGCGGGCCGTACAGATCCGCCAGCACGGCATTGAGCAGCCGTGCCCGTTGCGCGATGCCGGCCGCCAGGTGCTGCCATTCATCGGCAGCGATTACATGGGGCAACAGATCCAGCTCCCACGGTCGATCAGCCCCTTTCGGATCGGCATAGACGTTGTAAGTGACGCCGTTTTCCTGAATCTGCCGCGTCAGCAAGGCCTGCCGCTGCACCAGTTGCGCGGGACTGCTGCGCTGTAACTGATCGAACAGCCGCTGCCAATGCGGACGCACCGCGCCGCTGCCGTCGAGCAGTTCGTGATAAGTACCCGCGCTCAGCGGGTAGCGGTCTAGCAGGTCAGGCATGGAAAGCTCGGCAGACAGCAGGGAACGGTCAGACTAACGCAGGCACATGACGCGCGGATAGATGAAAAATCTGCATGAAATGTACGACTCAGAAACGGCGCAGATCGATTGTCATCGGCAACTCGTCACTGATTTCCACTTTCGGTATCGGAAGTTTCCCTGGCGTGTGGCCGAGACGGAAAAACCGCGCCATGCGCCGACTCTCTGCTTCATTGGCATTGACTGGCAACGTCTCGTAATTGCGCCCACCGGGGTGGGCGACATGATATTGGCAACCGCCCAGCGAACGGCCCATCCAGGTGTCGAGCAGGTCGAACACCAGCGGTGCGTGCACCGGGATGGTCGGGTGCAGGCAGTTGGCCGGCTGCCAGGCGCGATAACGCACCCCGGCGACGAACTCGCCGACACGGCCGGTCGGGTGCAACGGTACCGCGACACCATTACAGGTCAGCAGATACCGCTGCGGCGTCAGGCCGTTGAGTTTGACCTGCAAACGCTCCAGCGACGAATCGACATAGCGCACCGTGCCGCCCGCCGTACCCTCCTCGCCCAGCACGTGCCAAGGTTCAAGAGCTTGCCGCAACTCCAGCTCGATGCCATTGACGGCGTAATCGCCAACCTTGGGAAAACGGAATTCCAGATGCGCGGCGAACCACTCCGCGCGCAACGGATAACCGGCGTTGTTGAGGTCGACAATGACGTCGGCGAAATCCTGCTCGATAAAGTGCGGCAGCAGGAAGCGATCGTGCAGCTCGGTGCCCCAGCGCGCCAGTTTCGGCGGTGCGTAAGGCTCGCGCCAGAAGCGTGCGACCAAGGCGCGCAGCAACAACTGCTGGGCCAGACTCATGCGCGCATGCGGCGGCATTTCAAAGGCACGCAGTTCCAGCAAGCCGAGACGCCCGGTGGCGCCGTCTGGCGAATAAAGCTTATCGATGCAGAATTCGGCACGATGAGTATTGCCGGTGACGTCGATCAGCAAATGGCGCAACAACCGATCCACCAGCCATGGCGCGCACTCCTCGCCCGGTCCGGGCATTTGTGCGAAAGCGATTTCCAGCTCGTACAAAGCATCATTACGCGCCTCATCGACCCGTGGCGCCTGGGACGTCGGGCCGATAAACAGTCCGGAAAACAGGTACGACAACGAGGGATGGTTGTGCCAGTAACTGATCAGACTGCGCAACAGATCGGGCCGACGCAAAAACGGCGAATCCGCCGGCGTCGCGCCGCCCAGAACGAAGTGATTGCCGCCACCGGTGCCGGTGTGGCGTCCGTCGATCATGAATTTCTCGGTGGTCAGGCGGGTTTGTCGCGCTTGTTCATAGAGGAATTCAGTGCGCTCGACCAACTCGTCCCAAGTCGCCGACGGCTGCACATTGACCTCGATCACGCCAGGGTCCGGAGTGATGCGGAAATTGTTCAGACGTGGATCGCTCGGCGGCTCGTAGCCCTCCAACAGCACCGGGCAGCGCAGCTCCGCAGCGGTGGCTTCGATGGCTGCGACCAGTTCCAGATAATCCTCGACCCGTTCCAGCGGCGGCATGAACAGATAGAGCCGTCCCTCGCGGGCCTCGGCACAGAATGCGGTGCGGGTCAGCCAGTCGGCGGACTCATGGATTTTCGGCACGCGCTCATCCACCGCAGCAGATTCGCCGTGAACACCAAGCTGCGCGGGATCCGGCAGTTCAGCAAAGTCCTGATTCGGATCGTTGGGATGGATGAACGGATATTGCGCCGCTTTCACCCACGGCTGCGACGCCAGCGGCAGGCGGTAGCCCAGCGGCGAATCGCCGGGCACCAGACGGCAATGCTCATCGCGCAGATACCAGCGTCCGCTTTGCCATTGATCGCCCTTGGCAGTACGCGCCAGCGGCAACACCTGACCGATCACCTTGTTCAGGCCCTGACTGAAGACTTTGCGCAGCCGGGCGCGCTCCAGCGGCTCCTCCAGACGCGAATCTTCGGCACTGACGTTGCCGGGCAAGGTGCCTTCGCGCCAGAGGTAATAGAAATTGTCCTCGTAGGCCGGGAAGACAAAACGTGCGGGTAATTTCAGGCGCTCGGCGACGCTCGCCAGAAAGCGTCCGGCCAAAGCGCCATCGGCACCATAATCCTTCTGCTCGTCAGCGAGCAGCGCAGCGTTTTGCCAGATTGGCACGCCATCGCGGCGCCAGTAACAATTGAGCGACCAGCGCGGCAATTGCTCACCGGGATACCACTTGCCCTGACCGAAATGCACCAGGCCCTCAGGCGCGTAGTGACTGCGCAGACGCTGGAACAATTCGGCCGATAGCCGGCGCTTGTCCGGCCCTAGCGCGGCGGTGTTCCACTCGGCGCCGTCGGGATCGTCGATGGACACAAAGGTCGGCTCGCCGCCCATGGTCAGGCGCACATCGTCTTCGAGCAGATCGGCGTCGATCTGCTTGCCCAATGCCTGGATCGCCAGCCATTGCTCATCGGTGTAGGGCCTGGTGACGCGAGGCGCCTCCCAGATTCGCTCCACTGACATGTCGTGGCTGAACTGACACTCACACGGTTCGACCAGACCACTGATCGGCGCCGCCGAGGACGGATCGGGACTGCAGGCCAACGGAATATGTCCTTCGCCGGCGAACAGGCCGGAGGTGGCGTCAAGGCCGATCCAGCCCGCACCCGGCAGGTACACCTCGCACCAGGCGTGCAGGTCGGTGAAATCGACGTCGGTGCCGGACGGGCCGTCGAGGCTCTTCACATCGGCGGTCAGTTGGATCAGGTAGCCGGAGACAAACCGTGCGGCCAGCCCCAGATTGCGCAACAGCTGCACCAATAGCCACGCGGAGTCGCGGCAAGAGCCAGAGGCCTGTTCGAGGGTGTGCTCCGGGGTTTGTACACCCGGCTCCATGCGAATCAGATAACCGATGTCTTCGCTCAGGCGTTGATTGAGCGCGACCAGAAAATCCACTGCCGGCAGCGGCGTGCGGTCGATACCGTCCAGGTAGGCCTTGAACGCCGGCGTCAGCGGCAGGGTTTCGAGGTACGGCGCCAGTTCCTTGCGCTCGTCGGTGGCATACGTAAAAGGAATGTTCTCGGCGTAGGGTTCGAGGAAGAAGTCGAAGGGGTTGAACACCGCCATCTCGGCCAGCAGGTCGACTTCAATGCGCAGCTCACTGGTTTTCTCGGGGAATACCAGACGCGCGAGGTAGTTGCCCTGAGGGTCCTGCTGCCAGTTGATGAAGTGCTGCTCGGGCGAGACTTTCAGCGCATAGGACAGAATCCGCGTGCGGCTGTGAGCAGCCGGGCGCAGGCGTACGATCTGCGGGCCGAGTTCGACAGCGCGGTCGTAGCGGTAATGCGTGACGTGGTGCAATGCGACATGAATCGACACGGCGTGCCTCCTGCGAGCCTGGGCGTATGGGAAAGCGCGCAAGACTTATGCCATGCACAGGTCCGGGCGATTTCGCGAAATGCTCAAGGCAGTACAGCACCAAAACCGGGCGATGCGGGGAAATGCTTTGGTGAGTTTGCTTCTATTTGTGGCAGGCATGGAATGCAGCCTGCCTGTGCAGGCCTCTTCGCGAGCAGGCTCGCTCCCACATTTGCAATGCAGCCCCCTGTGGGGCGAGCCTGCTCGCGAAGAGGCCAGTGGCTTCGATACTCTTTTTCTTCTCGCTCCCACGCTCTGCGCGGGAGTGCAACCCGTGACGCTCTGCGTCACAGCATCGCTCGAACTGACACCGGGTGAAGGCTGGAACGCGGAGCGTCCCTAGAGGTATTCCCACGCAGAGCGTGGGAACGATCAGCAAAACACCAACCCGAAGGTTGGCGTTCTGTTTAGCGTGGCACTACCGGCTTGCGGGTCGGCTTCGGCCCTTTGCCCTTCGCGGCGTCCTTGCGCTCCTTGGCCGCCTGCTGATTGCGGGCGAACGCGGCGGCCTTGGCCTGTTCACGCTTGTCCCAGGGATTGCCGCCATCACTGGCACGCGGCGGCAGGCCGGTGTGCTGGGTGAGGATCTTGGTGGTTTTCTCTTTCGCGACCTTGTGGCTGCCGGCCGGGGTCGAGTTCTTGCGACGGGCGCTCTGGTAGCTGTCAGTCGCCGGCTGATGCGCCGGGATCAACTGATCCTTGCCCGAACCGATCAGATCGGCGCGGCCCATGCGCACCAGCGCTTCACGCAGCATCGGCCAGCCTTTCGGGTCGTGATACCGCAAGAACGCCTTGTGCAGACGACGCTGCTCTTCGCTCTTGACGATGGTCACGCCGTCGCTTTTGTAAGTCACCTTGCGCAGCGGGTTCTTGCCCGAGTGGTACATCGCGGTAGCGGTGGCCATCGGCGAGGGATAGAACGCCTGCACCTGATCGGCACGGAAGCCGTTGCCCTTGAGCCACAGGGCCAGGTTCATCATGTCTTCGTCGGTGGTGCCCGGGTGGGCGGCGATGAAGTACGGAATCAGGTACTGCTCCTTGCCCGCTTCCTTGGTGTACTTCTCGAACATGCGCTTGAACTTGTCATAGCTGCCGATGCCCGGTTTCATCATCTGGTTGAGCGGACCTTCCTCGGTGTGTTCCGGGGCGATCTTCAGGTAACCGCCGACGTGGTGGGTCACCAGCTCCTTGACGTATTCCGGCGACTCGACCGCGAGGTCGTAACGCAGGCCGGAAGCAATGAGGATTTTCTTCACGCCTGGCAATGCACGGGCACTGCGATACAGCTGAATCAGCGACGAGTGGTCGGTGTTCAGGTTCGGACAGATCCCCGGGAACACGCAGGACGGCTTGCGGCACGCGGATTCGATTTCCGGGCTCTTGCAGGCGATGCGATACATGTTCGCGGTCGGGCCGCCGAGATCGGAAATCACACCGGTGAAACCCGGGACCTTGTCGCGGATCTCTTCGATTTCGCGAATGATCGACTCTTCGGAACGGTTCTGGATGATCCGGCCTTCGTGCTCGGTGATCGAGCAGAAAGTGCAGCCGCCGAAGCAGCCGCGCATGATGTTCACCGAGAAACGGATCATGTCGTACGCCGGAATCTTCTCCTTGCCGTACGCCGGGTGCGGCACACGGGCATAAGGCATGCCGAACACGTAGTCCATTTCTTCGGTGGTCATCGGAATGGGCGGCGGGTTGAACCAGACGTCGATCTCGCCATGCTTCTGCACCAGCGCGCGGGCGTTGCCGGGGTTGGTTTCCAGGTGCAACACGCGGTTGGCGTGGGCGTAAAGAACCGGGTCGTTGCGCACTTTTTCCATCGACGGCAGGCGGATCACCGTCTTGTCGCGAGTCATGCGCGGGCTGGCCAGAATCTGCACGACCTTGGCTTCCTGCGGATCCTCGACCGGACCCTTTTCCTGCTCGATGGCGCAGGCCTGAGTGTCCTGAGTATTCACGTACGGGTTGATGATCTTGTCGACCTTGCCCGGACGGTCGATGCGCGTGGAGTCGACTTCGTACCAGCCCTGCGGCGTGTCACGACGGATGAACGCGGTGCCGCGCACATCGGTGATGTCTTCGATCTTGTGTCCCCACGACAGACGCTGGGCCACTTCGACAATGGCGCGCTCGGCGTTGCCGTACAGCAGGATGTCGGCGCTGGCATCGATCAGGATCGAGTTACGCACCCGGTCCTGCCAATAGTCATAGTGCGCGATGCGGCGCAGCGACGCTTCGATGCCGCCGAGCACGATCGGCACGTGCTTGTACGCCTCTTTGCAACGCTGGCTGTAGACCAGGCTCGCGCGATCCGGACGCTTGCCGGCCATGCCACCCGGCGTGTAGGCGTCGTCGGAGCGGATTTTTTTGTCGGCGGTGTAGCGGTTGATCATCGAGTCCATGTTGCCGGCCGCGACGCCGAAGAACAGGTTCGGCTCGCCGAGCTTCATGAAATCGTCTTTGGACTGCCAGTTGGGCTGGGCAATGATCCCGACGCGGAAGCCTTGCGACTCCAGCAGCCGGCCGATAATTGCCATGCCGAACGACGGATGATCGACGTAGGCATCTCCGGTAACAATGATGATGTCACACGAATCCCAGCCAAGCTGATCCATCTCCTCCCTGCTCATCGGCAGGAATGGCGCTGGCCCGAAACATTCGGCCCAATATTTTGGATAGTCAAATAACGGCTTGGCTGCTTGCATGTCGACGACCGGTGTTGAAGTGAAAAATCGCGGGCGCGGAATATAGCACAAATTTTGACCAATTCCGACGGTAATGGTCGGTTTCTCGATGAAGCCGCCCGCCACGTCAAACTGCCCGGTAGATGACACGTTTTACCGGAACGCACGACACACAGAACGGCAAGGAAGCCGACCACCCGTGATATCCGTTTGTGCGGATATCACGGCGTGAACGTTAAAGGATGACAGGCAATGCCACTCAAACCGCCCGCTCGGGGCAAAACCACTGTCGAGGTGCACGTCCAGCCCAGACCCGGCACCGACAGCCCGACAATCCGGCCCGATTTTCCGTCGCCTCACGGCGGCGGGTCGGTGCACTGGATTCCCACACGGCCGTCAACAGCCGACCGGACAACCGCGGGGACAGACCTTGACGCCATCACGCCAGCGCCTGCGCGGGTGACGGTCAACGCCACAACCGAACCCGGGCCTGCACCTGCGATGGTTACACGTCCGTTGAAGGATTACTGGATACACCCCTCGATCGTGCTGCCGGCCCCGAATGCCGACGGTATTTCGGTTTACAGGGGACGCCACTACGTGAACGTGCCAGAAAATGGCGCCGTACAGGTGGCTCTGGACCCTGTCTCCGGCCTCTACCAGGCGAAGCTGCCCAACGAGCTGAACCCTTCCGGGCCGAAGCTGCAATCCGATCCCGAAAGCAGACTCTGGCGACCGGTCGAACAATTGTCGCCCGCGACCTACCCGTTATCTGCGGCACGCTTGCAGCGATTTCGCAGCGACCTCGATGTCAGCGACCTGGAACCGGACAGTCATGGCCTGTATTCCACCAACGGAAAACTTTACGCGGTTATCGAGAACCACACCTATCAGATGCTGCACGATCTTGACGCGTCGTCGCCGCACACGACAGTGATGCGCATCGTCCGCCCGGAGGATCCGATCGCCACGCACGAGCACAATGTGTACGTCGCAACACGTGACGGCAGCTCGGAGCCGGTCGTTTTCGACTCTCGCCACGGTTGGCAGGGCATTGTTGTGCCAGGTGCCGCCGGAATGCGGCGCAGTACAGCGACCGAACAGTTAATAGTTCAGCGCCTGGAAGTGGCGAGCAAGCTTGACCAATTCACCGAGACCATCAATAAAGATCACGATAAAAATCAGCTATTGATAGCTGCATGGATGACCGCAAGGGATTCACAAGGCAATCGAGCCGACATCGTCAAAAACGAAAAACAGGCGCTGCGTGAGCGCAAATTACACAATAAGCAAGAGCTGACGAGGCTTGAGGAAGCCTACAACTACTACACCGATAACAAGTCCGTCATAAAGGTTCTCATTACGGAAGCCGTTTACAACCAGAGCGTCATTGCGCTGCAAAAAAGGCAAATGCTCGCCTATCAACAACTGGTCGAATGCAGCCTGACGCGCCGGGCACTCGAGGGCCCTTTGCTCGACGTCCACCCAGACAGGCTCCAGGGGACCATAGAGTTCCTGACCCGGATAATCAGCCGGATGAAGGCGCGACAAAGGATTGCCGATAATCTGATTAAAAAATGGCGGCTCTCGCCTGACGACTTGAGTGGCGACATCCTTTCACCCATGGATACTCATAACGTCGTCGCTTCGTGGGTCCTGGCCAAAAGCCTGACGCTGGACAACCCCCAATCGACCGGTACCGCCCCGCAGGCTTCTGAGCTGGCGGCGCAGTTTGGTCAGGCAACGTTTATATATGGCGCACTCGACAGGATTCCAGACGGCTCGCGCCCTGCCGTTCTGAGCGAGCTGTCGGGGCAATGCGCCGCCATCCGTGACTGGTACGAGCGACTGGACCTGGCACCTGGCCCTCTACAACTCGCCTCACGCGATGAAATTATCACGCAACTGGAGCTGTTCGAAGAAACGCTCGCGCATCGCCTGAAACGCTATCACGAGAAACAGACTGAGCGTCCAGCGCTGCCCTTCCACGAACAACCAATTGATTTCGACTTCATCCCGCCACAAGACAGAAGCGGCACCGCCCCCCGGCCCAGGCGTATTTTTCGAGCCAAAAAGCACGGCGTCTACAAGATCAATGTCGGCGAATCACGACACACTGCGCAGGGCGAAGAGATTATTGAGGTCCGCAATTCTCTTAACCCTAATCAGCCTATACAGACCTATGAACGAAGGGCCGGCGAATGGCAACCGGTGCGAACGCCCCCGCAAAAGGAGCTGTCCAGGCTTGTCCAGGAAGCCCGCCAGCATCTGGCGCAATCGGACGCGCATGTACAGGCAGCCCTGAACGAAGAGCGCCGGAAAAACAATCCGGACAACATCGTCGAAATGCTCGAGAGCAAAGCTAATGTGCTGGATGACCTGGTTCTGGAGCTTCAGCTTTTTGAGCAGACCGACCCTAATGCCGGCGACCTGATACGAAGCTTGAAGGGGGACGGTGAGCGCCTGCGCCAGGAAGGCGAAAACATTCGCCTGCGGATCTACAAGGACAAAAACTTTTTGAGCGCCGAACGGCTGATTTATCTGATCGACAAGGGACAGGTTCGTGTAGTTGAAAACCACCACCGGTCACCACGAGGCAAGGGCCAGAGCAAAGAGTTTCTCGACATCTACTCAATCCACGATGTCACCGATGGAAAAGTGCTCTGGCACGCGCATTTTCACTACGCGACCGAGCAAGCCCCAAAGTCGGACTTCAACGTGCGCGGCGCCCACCTGAAAACCCTTGAGCAGAGTCAGAAAGGGCGTTTATCACAACGCAAAGAAGAAATGGAAGGCCGCAAACACACCGCCATCTGGCGCGAACAACTCGACGGACGCACCGCGCAAAGAATTTTCGAGCTGGAGGTGCGTTCCCGAGCCGGTGAAGCCTCCACCTCCTCGCAAACGACACACTAAACCACGCGGTCCAGTCGCCGATTGAACGGCGCTGATGCAATCATTGTTTCAAGGATGAACAACACATGGCAGTAAAGCCCCTCACTCGAGTCAATGTCTCAGTCGATGTCCACGCGCTACCGAAGAACCCGGTCGAGGGGCATCTGTCCGACACGCCGGTCCGCACCGGCCCTGGCCTGACCACGACGACACGCAATCCGCCACGCACGGACAGCCCGACCGGAACCGCTGACCTGGATGCCATCCTGCCCGCACCTGCAGTAACGGTCAGCGAGCAGCCCCTGACCGTTACGCCTACGACATCCCCGACGGCGCCGCTGGAGCAATACACACTCAGTGCAAACGCTGCGTTGCCGAACGCCGATGTCGAGGGCTTCAGGATTTTCAAGGGACGCCGCTACGTCGACCTGAACGACGGCCGTGTCGTGCAAGTAGCACAAGACCCGGACACGGGGCTGTACCGGGCCAGACTGCCGAGCGAACTGACGCCTTCGGGACCGACGCTGATTCGCGACCGTGACAGCAGGCGCTGGAGATCAATGAATGACAACGATGCCATCGCACCATTGACCGGTACACGTCTGCAGGCCTTCGGCACGGATCTGGATTTCAGCACTGCCACTGCCGACAGCGACGGCGTGTTCCACCATGACGGCAAGCTTTACGTGGTTATCGACAAACGCGGTTATCAGGTCTTGCAGGATCTCGATGCGTCCACGCCGGCGCAAAAAGTCTGGCGTATCGCCCGGTCGCCAGATCCGGTCGCGGCCGACAGTAGCAACGTCTATCACGCCAGTCGAATTGGCCAAACGCTGGCCATTACGCGCAATCCGGCCCACATCTGGGTCGCTGCCCACCCCGGACTCAACGGTGGCATGCGGCGCAATCCACAACCGCAGGTGAGCGTCGCCGAGCTGCAGATCATGTACACGGCCATGGCCGCGGCCCACGGTGACTTGAAGCACTCGGCGGCCCGGTACAACACGCTTTTCGCCGAGTCACGGCAACAGGCCGAGGGCAGTGACGCGAAGACCGCCGCGCTGGTCGCCGTCGAGATACAGCTGATCAAGCACGTCAAACTCCAGACCGCCTTCGTACAGTCGTTTATCGGCAACAAGGACGGCCTGATCCGCGTTAAAACCAGAGCCCTCTACAACGAAGAATTGCACACCTTCCAGCTGGAGCGAGTCGAGTACCTCAACCGGTTGATGGCGGTGATGGATTTGAGGATCAGGCCCACGGTCACGGCACTAACGGCTGACAACTTCAAGAAAATCATCACACACATGAACAAGAAGCTGAAGCTGCTCGAAGACCGCCAAGGGGTCATCGAGCAGTTGAGCAAAGCCGCCCCGCGCACCAGTTTTCAGTTCGACGAAGATTTCAACGCTGTTCCGGGCTTCGACCTGGTCAACCGTAACAAGCTGACCGCCTATCTTTGTCTACTCTCGGACAATCCCGAGAACCCGCCGGCAAAAGGCATGCAAACCTTGCTGGCGATTGACCTGTTCGCCAACGATCTGAACAACATTGCCGAACCGCAACAGCCAATGGCACTGATGCTGGCCGACAGTCAGATCAGGGCGGAAAAACAGCACTTTGCGTCACTGCTGTCCTCCGCCAGCCCTGAGAACGCGGGGTATCTCAAAGAGATCATCAGTCTTATCGAGCCGTTCGAGCAGCGCATCGACAGCAAACTGAGCGATATCTTCGCCACGTTCCGCCGTCGTGGCGAGCCACTCAGCCTCGATCAGGATATCGATTTCGACTTTGTTCCCAGGCAGACGCTCAGCACCGAAACGGCGACGCCCGCCCCTGCTCGCAAAGTCTTTCGCACGCGCCAGCACGGTCTTTACAAAGTGCTGGTGGGTGAAAAGGAAGTCGCTGCGGATGGCAACATCACCGTTAAAGTGGCGGATCCGTTCCGCCCCGATGGCCAGCCGCAACGCTACGAAAAACGTCAGGGCGAATGGCTGCCGGTGCGTCCGCAGACTGCCGAAACGCCCAAGCCCCTGCTTGTTGCGCAGGCGCACCGTTTGCTCAGCGACGTCGCCGGCCACCTTGCCGAGGCCAAGACTCGGGAATCGCGACATGACAATCCCACGGACATTCTCGAATACCTGGGCAAGGCCGCCGACCGGCTCAGTGAGCATGCCCATCAGTTAGCCCATCACCCGGAGGCCGCCGCTGACGCTGAGCTCACGAGCCTCACCGATCGTCTGCGCAGCGCAGGCGATTCGCTGAGCGCCGAAGGCCAACGGGTTCTGGTGCGCATGTACAAAAACCGGGACGTGCTGGACATCATGCGCCTGAACTATTTACTCGATCATGCAGCACTCAGCGTGACCCGCACCGTAGAGCGCAAACAAATCGGCAAAGGCCGCGACAAGTCGTTCCTGGACGTTTATTCCATCAGCGACCGCGCCGATGACGCGCCACTGTGGGAAGCGCATTTCCACTATGAAAAACACGACAGCCTGGCCCTCAATTTCACGGTCAAGGGCGGTCACCTTAAAACGCTTGAACAGGCCGGACGGGGCGCATCCTCCCAGCGCCGGGATGAGCAGGCCGGTCTGCCCCATGTGGCGATCTGGCGCGAAACGATTGACGGTCGCACGGCCCGCAAAATATTCGATCTGGCGACATGAAGTCGCCATGCATGTAACCAGCCGACTCAGTCTTGCAGTGCTGACGTCGAACATCAGGCAATGACGCCGAAGTCCCTTCAGTGCGCCACTCGCGCAACTGGCGGGACAATCTTTTCAAGGACATGAAAGTGAAAAACAAACCACCCGTCAGAGAGACCACCACTGTCGAAGTCAGCCCGGGGGTGACGACACGACCCACTCCCCATTCGCGAGAATTCGACCCCCACGCGCGGACAGACACGGGTTCACTTGCCATTTCACGCGAGAATCTGCCGACATCGACAAGGACCGCTAACGAGGCCGAGCTGGATGCCATCCTTCCCGCGCCGCGAGTGACCGTCAACGAATTCGATCCGCCCGCACAACCGCCTGCCACGCCTGCACCACAACCTCTTGAATACTACCGGGTACCTGCCACCGCACGGCTTCCGGCTCCCGACGAACGTGGTCTGCGGACATTCAAGGGGCGCCACTATGTCGACTTGCCCGACGGCTTGGTCGTACAGGTCGCGACGGACGCGCAAACGGGTCTGGTACGCGCCACCCTGGCCAACGAACGACTACCCTCCGGCCCGGAGCTGGTGCGCGATGCCATCAGCGGACGCTGGGAAGTGCGCAGCGACCTGGAGCCGATCCTCTTCCCGCTGTCCGCAAGTCGGCTGGAAGCGTTCCGGACTGCACTGGATTTTACCGGCGTCGAACCTGGCGGCGACGGTACGTTTCACCACGATAACAAGCTCTATGTGGTCATCGGTGAGCACGCCTATCAGGTTCTGCACGATGCTGACTCGTCATCACCGTCAGTACCGGTGCTGCGGATCGTGCGCAGTGAAGATCCGGTTGCCCATGACGAAGGCAACCGGTACGTGGCCTCCCGCCCGGGTCGCTCGCAAGCGATCGTTCGCGACCCTCGCGACGGCTGGGTCGGCGTCAACGTGGCAGGGGTTGGCGGCATGCGCCGTGGCGAACCGCAACGAACGCTGTCGCAACGACTGGCGGACCGGTTTGCCACGCTTGCCAACCGCCTGCACAGCCCGGAGTCGCGCGTGCGAAAGCTGTTTCCGACGTTTGACGAGCAGCAGATCGCTGCTTATGTGCGTTCGCTGGGGGACGATGTCGCAGGTGCACTGACGCGGCGTGAAGCAGATTACAAAACCCTGAAAAACGCTCTGCAGGACTGGACCGGGACCAACGCGCAATCGCCGGCCATCAAGGCGTGGGCGCAACGGGTTGCGCTGGAGATCAAACGCTGCTGGCGCCATGAGACCGGCGCAATCCTGAAGCTGACTGGCGCCAGCGCGACGCTGCCGGCACTGGCAGCAGATTTCAGCCACGTGCGCACGCTGGAGCTGAACGGGATCCTTTGGTCAGGCACTGGCGAAACGTTTCTTAACGGTTTTTCCGGCCTGCAACGCCTGTCCATCACCGATTGCGGACTGGATAAGCTGCCCGCTGCCATGACCGGAATGAGCGATCTGCAGACGCTGGATCTGCATGCCAATCGCCTGGAGCTCGACGAACAATCCGCCGCCGCCCTGGGCACGATGGTGACTCTGGAGCACATCGACCTGTCCGCTAACCCGTTGGGCAGACACACTGACTTCAGCGCCATGTCGCGACTCAAGACACTGAATCTGCGTAGCACGCAATTGGAGCAATGGCCCATCGGCCTGACGCAGCACAGCGGCCTCGAGCGGCTCGACCTGCGCGACAATCTTCTGCGCGAGGTGCCTGAGGCACTCGTCGCGCCGGCTGCTGATCAGTTTGAACGGATCTACCGGATCAACGCCGTCACGCTGATCGAACGCAACGATTTTCCTGCCGGTTACTGGAAAACGCTGGAAGCATTCTGGCAACGCGTGGCAGCCGCCCCGTCGCATCCGGGCATCGACCCCCTGCCGGGCGCGTTCAGACTCGACAGTGACATTCCCGAAGTGGCGATTGTGCAACGGCTGTATCCGGATAAAAACCCGCAAGAGGCCAGAGCCTACTTAATCGCCTTGGGCGACGATGCAGATACGCTCCTGGCGCAACGGATCGAACAACTGGATTTGCTCGAATCTCAGTTGCAAGGTTATGTCGCGGCCCAAGAGACCGGCACGGCCAGCGGCAGCCCGGGCGAAACATCGGCACGACGCGTCGCCCGGATCATCAAGGCATGCTGGCTCGACGATTCCGTGCAAACGTTGAGGATCACCTCAGGCAGCGGTCCGCTCCCGGCGTTGACGCTGGACTTCAGCCATATAAAGCGACTCGACCTCTTGTCCATCACTTGGTCGGATGACGCCGACACTTTTCTCGGCAACTTTCCCAATCTGGAGCAGCTGTCCATCAACCAGTGCGGGCTGAAGACGTTACCCGCCGTGGTGGGTGGAATGGACTCTCTGCGCCGCCTGGACCTGAGCGCCAACCGCATTGAACTGGATGAGCCAGGCGCGGCCACACTCAGCGCGCTGAGCCGTCTGACGATCATCGATCTGTCCCATAACCCGTCACTCGATCTGTGTCCGGATTTCAGCGCGATGGCTGGCTTGATTTCGGTGAACATGAACAACACCGGCATCCGTCATTGGCCGACCGGGCTGGAGGACAAATCTGCCCTGACGGGCCTGGACCTGCGCAATAACCGCTTGCGGGAGGTGCCAGGCCATCTGCTTGAGCCGACGCTTGAAAAAATGCCAGGCATCGCCCGGATAAACGGCGCGACACTGCTGCTGGGCAACGATTTCCCGTCCGACTACTGGCGCCACTTCGACGCCTACTGGCGCCAACTGAGCGACGCCTATCCGGAGCTGATGGACCCTCTACGTCCTGATGCCTTCGACAGTGAAAACTCGCTGGCGCAGCGCTATAAAAAAATGTTCCCGGCTAAAAGCATCAAGGCCTGCCGGGAGTTCCTCTGGAATCTGGAAGCGGAT
The DNA here is from genome assembly GCF_014268555.1 of Pseudomonas sp. SWRI111. NCBI lineage: Bacteria > Pseudomonadati > Pseudomonadota > Gammaproteobacteria > Pseudomonadales > Pseudomonadaceae > Pseudomonas > Pseudomonas sp. SWRI111. The sequence continues at coordinate 182,531 of NZ_JABWQQ010000007.1, forward strand.
AGCGTCAACGGGCGGCTGGAGGCTCTGGAACAGGAGTTCGGCCAGTTGAAAAGTCAGCTCGATGATTGGGTATTTTCCGGAGGCGGCAATCGCCAGCGCTACGTTCGCGCCAATCAGTTACAGATCAACGCTCAGACCCGCAACGACCGTACAGCGGCACGGGATCGCATCATCGCCTGCTGGCGCCGGGAAACCGCGCAAAAGCACGCCGTCGATGGCACGCCGATTGGCCTGGAGCTGGACCTCAGCGGTCTGATACTGCCGACCCTGCCGGACCTGAGCATCGACTTCAGCCACGTCGGCTCACTCAATCTGGCCCGAATGAACCTGGCTGAATCCCCGGAAGGTTTTCTGACGCGCTTTCGGCATCTGCGCTGGCTGGACATGTCGAACAACCGGCTCAGGGAACTGCCGCCGGCCGTTGGGGAAATGCATGCAATGACGCGCCTGTTTCTCCACGGCAACCAGCTCCAGCTGACCGATGAGACGGCCGCGATCCTCGCCGGGCGGGTTACGCTCAGGGCGCTTTGGCTCAACAACAACCCGCAATTGGGCGTCTTGCCGGATTTCAGCCAGATAACGGACATGCGTTCGATCGATCTGTCGACCACGGGCATTTCCAGCTGGCCCAGGGGGCTGTTCGACCAGCCACTGCTGGACTCCATCAACCTGAGCCACAACCGGATCACCACCATTCCGGACTTCGTCACCGCGCCGCCTGCCGATCGCCTGGCGCAATCGGTGCGGGCCAACAACAGCACGCGGGTGACCAATAACCCGCTCGTCGACACCACTGCCGCCCAACTGGCAGGCTATGTTCAACGGCTCAGAGACGCAGGGCTGGCATTGAACCGTGGCCCCAACCTGGTCACGTCCTCACAGCTCGTGGCACGCCAACCCGATCGCAATCCTCTGGAGCTGCGTGAGCAATGGATTAGCGGACTCTCCGCCGACGAGGTCGCCGCACGGCGAGCGCAATGGCGGATGTTGCGCGAGCTGGAAGGGTCTGACGGTTTTTTCAACATTATCGAAAGCCGTTCCGGTCATGCTGACTTTCGACGTCAGGTCTGGGAAGTGATCGATGTCATGACCGACAACGATGCGCAATCACGGGCGCTGCGCAGAGAGCTGTTTGATCGGGCTTGCGAAGCGGGTTGTACCGACCTCGCGGCAGCGACCTTTACCGATTTGCAAATCCTCGCGGTAACCCACAAGGCACGTATGCAGGCCCGCCAGGATAAGAACGGAGCGCCACTGGTGACATTGTCCAGAGGGTTGTTCCGCCTGAAACAGGTGGATGACATCGCCGCCGCGCACGTCGCCTCCAGCCGGTTGATTATCAACGATCCGGCAACATCCGAGGCACAGCGCAACGTTCATCGTCGCCGCATACGCGATCAGCATGAAGTGACCATGGCGTATCGCTTCGGCCTGAAGGACCGGCTGCAATTACCGTTTCAGCCACAGTCACTGACTTTTATCCTGATGGCCGAGGTGACGCCGGGCATGCTTGAGGCCGCCTATAACAAGGTGATAGTTCTGAATGATTCACCTGAGGAATTTCAGGCGTTGGTGTCCATGGACTTCTGGCAGGATTTCGTCATTTACAAATACCAGACGCAATTCGAAGCCAGTCGGCAGCCCTTTCAGGACCGGCAAGCCGCACTGGACAGCCAGTATGCTCAGGAGCAACTGACCGAAGCCCAGTACATTGCACAGACCAACGATGGGCAGGCACAACTGGCGATTGCCGAAGCGGCGCTGATTCAGGAACTGACCCGGCAAGAGCTGCAACCTCGTACCACCGTCGAGACATCGCCCGCCGATGAATCGGCGGCTCAGACGTCTGCCTGAGCCGGCGGTATCAGGCAACGAGACGGCTGGCCGAATGTCTTCGGCCAGCCGTCACTCGTCGTCGTCGAAGTTGTAGCTGCCCGGGGCGAGGTTTTCGAAGCGCGTGTATTTGCCGATGAAGGCCAGGCGAATAAAACCGATCGGGCCGTTCCGCTGTTTGCCGATGATGATTTCGGCGATGCCCTTGTGTTCGGTTTCCGGGTGATACACCTCGTCGCGGTAGACGAACATGATCACGTCGGCGTCCTGCTCGATCGCTCCGGATTCACGCAAGTCGGAGTTCACCGGGCGCTTGTTCGGGCGCTGCTCCAAAGATCGGTTGAGCTGCGACAGAGCCACCACCGGACAGTTGAATTCCTTGGCCAGGGCTTTGAGGGATCGCGAGATCTCGGAAATCTCGTTGGTCCGGTTGTCACCGCTCGAACCGGGGATCTGCATCAGTTGCAGGTAGTCGATCATGATCAGGCCGACATCGCCGTGTTCACGCACCAGACGTCGGGTCCGCGCGCGCATTTCCGAGGGACTGATACCGGCGGTGTCGTCGATGAACAGTTTGCGATCGTTGAGCAGATTGACTGCGGAAGTCAGGCGTGGCCAATCGTCATCTTCCAGTTGACCGGAACGCACCTTGGTCTGGTCGATACGGCCGAGCGAAGACAGCATACGCATGATCAGCGATTCGCCTGGCATCTCGAGGGAGTACACGAGGACGGCTTTTTCGCTGCGCAGCACGGCGTTTTCCACCAGGTTCATCGCGAAGGTGGTTTTGCCCATCGATGGACGGCCGGCGACGATAATCAAGTCAGAAGGTTGCAGGCCGCTGGTTTTCTCGTCGAGGTCGGTGTAACCGGTGGACAGCCCGGTAATGGCGTTGTCGGTGTTGAACAGGGTGTCGATGCGATCGATGGCCTTGGTCAACAGCTCGTTGACGCCGACCGGACCGCCAGTCTTCGGTCGCGCTTCGGCGATCTGGAAGATCTGCCGTTCGGCTTCGTCGAGGATCTCTTCGGCGGTGCGGCCTTCAGGGTTGAACGCGCTGTCGGCGATCTCGGTGCTGATACCGATCAACTGACGCAAGGTCGCCCGCTGGCGGACGATCTGCGCATAGGCCTTGATGTTCGCGACGGACGGCGTGTTTTTCGCCAGTTCGCCCAGGTAGCCGAGGCCGCCGACTTGCGAGGTCTGGCCTTCCTTGTCCAGTTGCTCGGCGAGGGTCACAACGTCGATCGGCGAGTTCTGATCGGCCAGTTTGGCGATCGCACGGAAGATCAGACGGTGGTCATGCCGGTAGAAGTCGCCGTCGGAGACTTGATCGAGCACACGTTCCCAGGCGTTGTTGTCCAGCATCAGACCACCGAGTACGGCCTGTTCGGCCTCGATGGAATGCGGCGGCACCTTCAGGGCAGCGGTTTGCAGATCGTATTGCTCGGGAGCGGAGATATCGTTCATGGCCACTTGAGAATTAGGTGAAAAGCAGGAGTTTCAGAAAGACAAAGGGCACGACCTGTAAACAGGATCGTGCCCGATGTTAACCGTCTGACGGGCAAGCCGCCAGCCGATCCGTGTTGCTTAAGCTGCTACCACGACAACGCGTACGGTGGCTTCAACTTCGGCGTGCAGGTGCACGGCCACGTCGAATTCACCCACGTTGCGGATGGTGCCGTTCGGCAGACGAACTTCGCTCTTCGCAACTTCAACGCCGGAGGCGGTCAGTGCGTCAGCGATGTCGTGAGTACCGATCGAACCGAACAGCTTGCCTTCGTCGCCAGCGGTGGCAGTGATGGTCACTTCCAGCTCGGCCAGTTGGGCAGCACGGCTTTCAGCCGATGCTTTACGGTCTGCGGCAGCTTTTTCCAGCTCGGCGCGACGCTCTTCGAACGCAGCCAGGTTGGCAGCGGTCGCAGCGGTAGCCTTGCCGAAAGGCAGCAGGTAGTTACGGCCGTAACCGGCCTTAACGTTTACTTTGTCGCCCAGGTTGCCCAGGTTGGCGATTTTTTCCAGAAGGATCAGTTGCATGTGAAAATCCTCTAACTTTTAACCTTCACCGTTCGCGCTGTCGGTGTCTTTCGACACGTGACGACCGCGAAAATCAATCAGGCTGTCGACAATGGCCAGAACCACGAGCAACGGATAGATCAGCTGCATGAACAACAGCAGCGTGACGTACAACCCCACCAGCCAGAAACCGGCCAGTCGCTTCTGCCCGACCAGCCCGTGAATCAGGGCGAGTCCGGCGAACACCAGCGGTACACTGCACAACGGCGTCAACATGGCCATCTGTGCACCGAGATTCGGGCCCAGAAGCATCAACGCCAGCAGCAACATCGCCGGCCCCAGCGGGATCCGGATGGTGCGAAACTCGCGACCAAAACCACCCGGGTTGTACAACAACGCCTGCCAATGCCGCCCGACAATCAGGCTCAGCACGCTGACGATCTGCAACAAAGCCGCAATCAGTCCGGTCAGGACCGGTGCGATCAGGGACGCGAAACGCGCTTGCTCATCGACCGACAATTGCTTGTAGGTCTCACCGAGAAGCGCTGGCATGACCTTTATAAGGGCCTGCGCGAGCATCTCGATCTGGGCCGCAAACGCGACGCCGAGCACCACTGAAAACACCACCCCGATCGCCACGCTGACCAGCAGCGTACGGACCCAGGATTCGCTTGCGCGCAAAACCAACGCAAGCCCCGAAGAACCCAGCAGCACCAGAAGTGCCCGTGGGTCATCGGCATACAGCCACCAAATCAATGCCGGCAGCAGTCCCAGGGACAGAACGCCGAGGGCGTCCGTCAATCCGCGCCGCAGCAGCACAAGGCTCCCGGCGGCGGCACCCAACCAATACAACAACGGCAATGTTGCACACCCGGCCACTACGAGAGTGGCCTGCAGGCGGCCGCGCATGATGAACTCAGCTAAGGCACGCATGCATTCAATCCTTTGCTACTTGTCGACTGCCCGGTCTCAGCGGCCGTGGCTGTCGGTGTAGGCCAGCAGGGCCAGGAAGCGGGCGCGCTTGATAGCGGTGGCCAGCTGACGCTGATAACGAGCTTTGGTACCGGTGATGCGGCTTGGAACGATTTTGCCGGTCTCGGATACGTAAGCTTTCAGAGTGTTGAGATCTTTGTAATCGATCTCTTTCACGTCTTCAGCGGTGAAGCGGCAGAATTTACGACGACGGAAGAAACGTGCCATTTGATAGGCTCCTTAATAAGGTCCGTGGATTACTCGTCAGCGTTATCGCTGTCGTTCTCTTCGCCTTCAGCGCTTTCAGCGCCTTCGTGCTCAGGACGATCGCGACGCTCACGGCGCTCACTGCGGTTTTCTTCAGCCTTGAGCATCTCGGACTGGCCGGTAACGGCTTCGTCGCGACGGATGACCAGGTTACGGATCACTGCATCGTTGTAGCGGAAGTTGTCTTCCAGCTCGGCCAGGGCCTTGCCAGTGCACTCAACGTTCAGCATCACGTAGTGAGCCTTGTGAACATTGTTGATTGCGTAGGCCAGTTGACGACGGCCCCAGTCTTCCAGACGGTGGATTTTGCCGCCGTCTTCTTCGATCAGCTTGGTGTAACGCTCAACCATGCCGCCGACTTGCTCGCTCTGATCCGGGTGGACCAGAAAGATGATTTCGTAATGACGCATGAATGCTCCTTACGGGTTGTAGCCTGCCGCTCAAAAACGGTCAGACAAGGAGTGAATGACACTTATGGACTTGCTGGCGCGGGGCACATGCATGCCTGCCGTCACAGCAAGGGGCGCAATTGTAGAGAAGGGACTGCGGGGGCGCAAGGCAATTGGTGATTATTTGAACAACCACCAATTCTTGCCACACCACAAAACAATGTAGGAGTGAGCCTGCTCGCGATGAGGGTGCAACATTCAACTTATATGCTGAATGTAACTCCGCTATCGCGAGCAGGCTCACTCCTACAAGGATTTGCAGCAGGTCAGGCTTTTTTGGCGGCAGCCTTGGCCTTCGCACCACGCTGGCGCTGGGCTTCGAACAGGCATACGCCGGTTGCGACCGAGACATTGAGGCTGCTGACGCTACCGGCCATCGGCAGGTTGACGAGGTAGTCGCAATGTTCGCGAGTCAGGCGCCGCATACCTTTGCCTTCAGCGCCCATGATCAGGATGGTCGGGCCGGTCAGGTCCTGGTCATAAATGCTGACTTCAGCTTCACCGGCCGTGCCCACTATCCACAGGCCACGTTGCTGGAGCTTTTCCAGGGTACGTGCCAGATTGGTCACCGCAACCAGCGGAATCACTTCCGCCGCGCCGCAGGCCACCTTACGAACCACCGGCGTCAAAGTGGCCGACTTGTCTTTCGGCACGATCACCGCCAGCGCGCCGGCCGCATCGGCCGAACGCAGGCAGGCACCGAGGTTGTGCGGATCGGTTACGCCATCAAGTACCAGCAACAGCGGCGCGCCCTCGGTGCGATCAAGCAGCTCGTCGAGCATCGCCTCGCCCCAGACCTGACTCGGGCTGACTTCCGCCACCACGCCCTGATGAACGCCTTCAACCCAGGCGTCCATTTCACGGCGTTCGGCCTGGCCGACCTGAACCCGGTTTTGGTTGGCCAGTTCCACCAGCGTCTGCACGCGCGGATCGTTGCGGCTTTCCGCCAGCCAGATCTGCTTGACGCGTTTAGGGTGGTGACGCAGCAACGCCTCTACCGCGTGAACGCCGTAGATTTTTTCCAACTGACTCATGACTTCGCCTTCGGTTTACGCGCCCCGCCACTTTTGGCTGGAGCAGAACCCGCTTTCGGCGGGCCTTTACGATGTTTGCTCGGTTTGGCTGGCTTGCCGCCGGTCGCCTCAGGCGCCGACCGCCCGGTCTTTCCCCCGGACGCCGCTTTACCACCGTTTTTCGCATCGGCCAGCAAGGCCTTTTTCAATTCGCGGCTTTTACGCAGTTCCGCGTTTTTCGCCACGGCATCGCTTGGGCGATAGGCTTCGGCAACCTTTTCCTTGGCCGGACGACGGCTGGCGGTTTTCGCTGGAGCCTTTTCCTCCGCAGACTTGGCAGCAGGCGCGGCGGTTTCGGCGCCACGTTTTTTGCGACCGATCGGCGCGCTGATGGTTTTTTCGGCCATCTCGAAGTCGATCTTGCGCTCGTCGAGGTCGACGCGCATGACGCGTACTTCAACGGTGTCGCCAAGACGGAAGCTGCGACCGGTGCGCTCGCCCGCCAGGCGGTGATGCACAGGATCGAAGTGGTAGTAATCGCCAGGCAACGCGGTGACGTGCACCAGGCCTTCGACGTAGATATCGGTCAGTTCGACGAACAGACCAAAACCGGTCACGGCGGTGATCACACCCGGGAACGACTCGCCGACGCGATCCTTCATGAACTCGCACTTGAGCCAGTTCGTTACGTCACGGGTCGCTTCGTCGGCACGGCGCTCGCTCATCGAGCACTGCTCGCCGAGCTGCTCCAGCGCCGGCTCGTCGTACGGATAGATGCGCGCCTTCGGAATGGTCATCGCACCGGCACGGCGAACGTGCGGGGTGTCTTGTTTCGAATGGATCACGCTGCGGATCGCGCGGTGCGTGAGCAGATCCGGATAACGACGGATCGGCGAGGTGAAGTGGGTATAGGCTTCGTAATTCAGGCCAAAGTGACCATCGTTTTCAGCGCTGTACACCGCCTGACTCAACGAACGCAGCATAACCGTCTGGATCAGGTGAAAATCCGGACGATCCTTGATGCTCGCGAGCAGGGCTTGATAATCCTTCGGCGACGGACCGTCCTTGCCTTTGTGCAAAGACAGGCCGAGCTCACCGAGGAAGGCGCGCAGCTTTTCCAGACGCTCTGGCGGCGGACCGGCGTGAACGCGGTACAGTGCAGGAATCTCGTGTTTCTTGAGGAATTCGGCGGTGGCCACGTTGGCGGCCAGCATGCACTCCTCGATCAACTTGTGCGCATCGTTGCGGACGGTCGGACGGATTTCGGCAATCTTGCGCTCGGAACCGAAGATGATCCGGGTTTCCTGCGTCTCGAAATCGATCGCGCCACGTACGTGACGAGCGGCCAGCAGCACTTTGTACAGCGCGTAGAGCTGCTTGAGGTGCGGCACGACGTCGGTGTACTCGCCGCGCAATTTGCGCGCCTCGGTAGCCTTCGGCGTTTCCAGCATCGCACTGACCTTGTTGTAGGTCAGACGGGCGTGGGAATGGATCACCGCTTCGTAGAAGCAGTAGTCGGTCATTTCGCCAGACTTGGAGATGGTCATCTCACAAACCATGGCCAGACGATCGACCTGCGGGTTCAGCGAGCACAGGCCGTTGGACAGCTGCTCGGGCAGCATCGGGATCACGCGCTCGGGGAAATACACCGAGTTGCCGCGCACCTGGGCTTCGTTGTCCAGCGCCGAGCCGATCTTCACGTAACTGGAAACGTCGGCAATCGCCACGTACAACTTCCAGCCGCCGGAGAACAGACGCAGCTTGCCCGGCTTGGCTTCGCAGTAAACCGCGTCGTCGAAATCGCGGGCATCTTCGCCGTCGATGGTGACGAACGGCAGATGGCGCAGGTCGATGCGCTTCTCTTTGTCTTTTTCTTCAACTTCAGGCTTGAGCTTCGCCGCTTCTTTCAGAACCGCTTCAGGCCAGACGTGCGGAATGTCGTAGGTACGCAGCGCGACATCGATTTCCATGCCCGGCGCCATGTAGTTGCCGACCACTTCGACCACATCGCCTTGCGGCTGAAAGCGCGGCGTCGGCCAGTGGGTGATTTTCACCTCGACGAACTGACCGATCTGCGCGTTGGCGTTACGGCCCGGGGTGACCAGCACTTCCTGCTGGATCTTCGGATTATCCGCAACGACGAAGCCGATGCCGCCCTCTTCGAAGTAGCGACCCACGATGGTTTCGTGCGCGCGGGATACCACTTCGACGATCACGCCTTCGCGACGACCGCGACGGTCGAGACCGGAAACACGGGCCAGCGCACGGTCGCCGTCGAACACCAGACGCATTTGCGCCGGGCTCATGAACAGATCGTCGCTGCCATCGTCCGGCACCAGGAAGCCAAAGCCGTCACGGTGACCGCTGATGCGACCGAGGATCAGATCGAGCTTGTCTACCGGCGCGTAGGTGCCGCGTCGGGTATAGATGAGTTGCGCATCGCGCTCCATGGCGCGCAAACGGCGGCGCAGGGCTTCGATCTGGTCTTCTGTGGTCAGACCAAACTCTTCGACCAGTTGCTCGCGGGCAGCAGGCGAACCCCGATCGGCGAGGTGCGCCAGGATCAGTTCGCGGCTGGGAATAGGGTTTTCGTATTTTTCCGCTTCACGAGCGGCCTCGGGATCGAGGGACTGCCAATCGGCCATTAGAGAGTTTTCACCTTGTCTATATGCGGGTTAGTTTGGCATAGGCGCCGTGAAACGGGAAATTTCCGACTCTACAAGAGCCGTACAAGGCCCTGTATCGACGCTCTGATACCGATTTGAACGCCGCTGGTAAAAAAATTCAGTTTTTTCTGCGGCAGGGGTTTACAGTTAAAAAGCTGCTCCGTATAGTGCGCGCCATCGACGACGCACAAGCGCTTTCGATGATGCCCAGGTGGTGAAATTGGTAGACACGCCAGCTTCAGGTGCTGGTGACCTTACGGTCGTGGAAGTTCGAGTCTTCTCCTGGGCACCAATTTCGAGTTTGAGACTAGATCAGTTTCAAGACTCACACAAAACCCGCGGAAGCGGGTTTTTTGCATTTCAGGGAACGCATTTGTTAAAACCGGTTTATTAAAATTAAATCAGGGGTTTACAGATCAAAAAGCGCTCCGTATAGTGCGCCACATCAACAGCGGCAACGCTTGCGATGAATGCCCAGATGGTGAAATTGGTAGACACGCCAGCTTCAGGTGCTGGTGACCTTACGGTCGTGGAAGTTCGAGTCTTCTTCTGGGCACCAATTCAAATTCAAGGTTCAGGCCTTGAATTTCACAGAAACCCGCGAAAGCGGGTTTTTGCGTTTCTGCCTTCCTGAAATTTCCAGATCACCTGTGGCGAGGGAGCTTGCTCCCGCCCGGCTGCGCAGCAGTCGCAAATCTGCACGCACCGTGCAACCAGACAAACACGAGCGCTGCTGCGCACCCCAGCGGGAGCAAGCTCCCTCGCCACAATGTTTTTCAGCCACCGTTGAATTCGTGCGACCGCTACAAGGCGCACTTGAGAAACAATATCGTTTATCATTGTTGCAAGTTTTTGCAATGCGACAGTGAGGAACCCTGCGAATGATGTTTCGAAATACCCTGCGCCGAGGCCTGACCTTCACCCTCCTCGGCCTGGCGCTCGCCACTCCCCTCACCCAGGCAGCCGATGCGGTGTCCCTGACTCTTTACAACGGCCAGCACAAGGAAGTCGGCGATGCGATCGCCAAGGCGTTCGAAGCCAAGACCGGTATTCACGTCAATGTGCGCAAAGGCAGCAGCAACCAGCTCGCCAGTCAGGTCATCGAAGAAGGCGACCGCTCGCCTGCCGACGTGATCTACACGGAAGAGTCACCGCCCCTGAACAACCTGGGCGAACAAGGTCTCCTGGCCAAGACCGATGACGCGACACTGGCTGTTCTGCCAAAAGAGTACGTCGCCAGCAACGGCACCTGGATCGGTGTGACTGCGCGGGTGCGCGTGGTTGCCTTCAACCCGAAACTGATCGATGAAAAAGACCTGCCGAAATCGGTCATGGAGTTTTCCGATCCGAAGTGGCAAGGCAAGGTCGGCTTTGTCCCGACCAGCGGCGCCTTCCAGGAGCAGGCTGTCGCGATCATCAAGCTGCACGGCCGCGACGCCGCCGAAGAATGGCTGACCGGTCTGCGCGCGTTCGGCAAGACCTACAGCAATAACATGGTCGCGCTCAAAGCCGTGGAAAACGGCGAAGTCGCCACGGTCCTGGTGAACAACTACTACTGGTTCGCCCTGCAGCGCGAAAAAGGCCAACTCGACTCCAAACTGCATTACTTCACCGGTGGCGATGTCGGCGGCTTGATCACCGTGTCCAGCGCTGCGGTATTGAAGTCCAGCAAACATCCAAAAGAAGCCCAGCAATTTCTGGCCTACATGGCCAGCGAAGAAGGCCAGCGCGTGATCACCCAGACCACCGCCGAATATCCGCTGCACAAAGGCATGGAATCGGATCGCGGGCTCAAGCCGTTCAGCGAACTGCAAGCGCCGAACGTCACCCCCGCCGATCTGGGCAATGCTGAAGAAGCGCTGGAGCTGGAACGCGAAGTTGGCTTGAACTGATGGCCGCATCGTTATCCGCCCCCGCCGCGCGCGGGGGTTATGTACCAAGACGCAAACGACCGTCGATCTGGCTGGTGCTGCCGGTCTTGCTGCTAGTGGTGCTGAGCCTGTTGCCGCTGGCATATGTCGGGCTTAAAGCCTGGCAGGCCGGCTGGGCCGAAGCGCTGCATTTGTTATGGCGCCCGTACGTGTTCGGGCTACTGCGCAATACCCTCGCGTTGATGGTTGGGGTGACAATCACTTGTGCCGTGGTCGGCCTGTCGCTGGCGTGGTTGGTGGAGCGCAGCAATCTGCCGGGGCGCCGCCTGTGGGGCGTGATTCTGTGCCTGCCGTTTGCGGTACCGGCGTTCGTCAGCGGTTTCACCTGGGTTTCTCTGAGCGCCCAATTCGAAGGCCTGGGCGGGGCAATCCTGGTGATGAGCCTGTCGAAGTATCCGCTGATCTTTTTGCCGGTGGCGGCGACCCTGCGCAATCTTGATCCCTCCCTTGAAGAGTCGGCTCGCACCCTTGGGCAGAATCGCTGGGGCGTATTTTTCCGTGTCACCTTGCCGCTGCTGTGGCCATCGCTGCTGGCCGGCTCGCTGCTGATCGCCTTGCACATGCTGGTGGAGTTCGGCGCGCTGTCGATCATCGGCCTGCAAACTTTCACCACGGCGATCTACCAGCAGTTCGAGCTGGAATTCAGCAACGCCAACGCAGCGATGCTGTCGGCCGTGTTGCTGGCGCTGTGTCTGCTGCTGTTATGGCTGGAACTGCGGGTACGCGGCAAGGGCCGGCATGTGCGCACCGGGCAGGGCGCGGCGCGTCAGGCCGAACAGGTTCGTCTCGGCCCGTGGGCAGCGGTCGGTCAGCTCTATTGCCTGTTGCTGGCGATCGTCGGCAGCGGGATCCCGCTGGGGATGTTGGCGTACTGGTTGGCGGTCGGTTCATCTGCTGCCTTTCCGGCGGCGGCAATTGGCGAGGCGCTGTTGTCGTCGCTTGCATTGTCGTTGGGCGGCGCAGCGTTATGTCTGCTGCTGGCAGTGCCAGTCGGGCTGTTGGTGGTACGCCACAAAGGCCGACTGGCGATCTGGGCCGAGCGCCTGCCGTATCTGCTGCATGCGTTGCCGGGCTTGGTGGTTGCATTGACGCTGGTGTATTTCGCCCTGCACTACGTGCCGGTGCTGTACCAGACGTCGGGGTTGCTGCTGATCGCCTATGCGCTGCTGTTTCTGCCGCTGGCTCAGGCGCCGATTCGTACTGCCCTGAACAAGGCAGCGCCGCAGTTGGAGGAGGCGGCGCGCACGCTGGGGGCTTCGTCGTTCACGGCTTTTTGTCGAGTGACGTTGCCGATTATCTTCCCGGCATTGGGCGCGGCGTTTGCGCTGGTATTTCTTGATGCAATGAAGGAACTGACGGCAACGCTACTGCTAAGCCCGACAGGGCTTAATACGCTGGCGACCGAGGTCTGGGCGCATACCGCGAACGTTGAGTTTGCGGCGGCGGCGCCCTATGCGGCGTTATTGATTGTGGTGTCGGGGTTGCCGGTTTATTTGCTGACGACGCGGATGTATCTGAGTAGCTGAAATAGCTATCGCGAGCAGGCTCACTCCTACAGGGGAACGCATTCCAAATGTAGGAGCGAGCCTGCTCGCGAAGAGGCCCGCGCGGTTAGCATCAAGCCCTGAACTGCCCCAGACTCGCCTTCAACTGCGCGGCCAGGCCATCCAACACCTTGCCACTGGCCGTGGTCTCCACCACCGCCTGCGCCGCTTTCTCGGCCTGCGCGTGAATGGTCTCGACGCGCCCACGAACAGCCTGCGCTCCCTGCGCCTGATGCGCTGCCGCTTGCGTCGCCAGACCGATCGCCGCATGCACTTGTTCGACCGAGGCCTGCACCGACTGTTGCAGCCGCGCGCTGTCTCGCAGCACCAGCAGGCCTTCGCTGGCCTGACGCCCGGCCTGACCGATCGCTTCGACCGCTTCGCGTGCACCTTGCTGCAGCGCGACGATGTGCGCCTGAATATCGCCTGTGGAGCTTTGTGTCTTGCTCGCCAACGCACGCACCTCGTCGGCGACCACCGCGAAACCGCGACCGGTCTCACCGGCCCGCGCGGCCTCGATGGCCGCGTTCAATGCCAGCAAGTTGGTCTGCTCAGCGATGCCGTGAATCACCGTCAGCACCACTTCGATCTGCTCGCTCTGCTGCGCCAGGCGTTCGATGACCTTCGCCCCGGTATCGACCTGCCCGGCCAGCGCTTCAATCAGGCTACCAACCTTGGCCGAAGTCCGAGTGTTTTCATCGGTGGCCTGACGAATATCGACAACCTGCTTTAACGCCGCCTGCATCGCCTGGCTCTCCGACTGCGCCTCGTCAGCCATTTGCGACAGCGCACGCAAGCTTTCCGCGACCTCGTCACGCTGCATCCCGGCAGCCGCATCGGCGCCAGCGTTGCGCAAGGTCATCGCGCCAATTTCAACGCCAGTGCGCTGAGCGACATCACCTGCCTCGCGCACGATCGGCTGCAACTTATCCACAAAGCGATTGACCGCCGACGCCATGTCGCCGATTTCATCCTTGCTGTTGATCTGCACGCGCTTGGTCAGATCGCCCTCGCCCGCTGCCAGATCATCCATCGCCGCGTTGAGCATCTTCAGGCGATTGACCACGCGATGACCAAGCACCACTGCCAGCAACAGCAGCACGCCGCAACCGACCAGCGCCAGCCCCATGCCTATTCGCCAGCGCAGGGTCGCAGCCGCTTCCTGGACAGTATTGGCCGTGTTGGTTTTCATCTCGGTCGCCGTGGCCTGCGCCGATTGCAGGCGCGCCTGCATGGCCTTGGCGCTGTCCGCCGCAGCCCCTTTGAGACTGTCGCCGACCAACTGATCGCTGCTGGCAATCAGCGCTAAGAAACGCGAGTCGAGTGCAGCCAGATCAGTTTCCACCGAGGCCGTGGACACGCCCATCAGCACCTTGCCGATTTCCACGCCATTAGGGTTGATCGAGGCTTCGAGGTAATACACCGATGGATCGTTCTTCGCTGCATCCAACACTTTATCCAGCGCGCGCTCGCCCTGGCCTTTTTCCAGCAAGGCCTTGTTGATCGGGTTTTCGCGATTGAGATAGCGGGTCAGGTGTTGACCAGTGGCATCGTCGTACACCACGAACAGCACGTTGGGATTGCGCTGGGCACGACGGGCGAACTCCGACAACGTCGGCACATCGCTGTCCCACATGGCGCGAGGCGCAACGGAAGCCAGCAACTGCGCCATGTCATTGGCCGAATCCTTGAGATCCTTTTCCAGGGTTGCCCGCAGTTGCGCCTGCTCTTCCTTGAGGCGCGATGACAGGCCGGCGGTCAGCCGCTGACGCGTGCTGGCAGATAGCGCATCGAGGCTCGACGTCACTTCACGTCCCGCCTGCTCCAGCTCCCCGGAGAGTTTCTGGCTGTCGGCGCCAAGGCGCACAGCCAAATCAGCTTCGAGCGCCGTGACCGTGCTCCGCGTCAGGGCAACCGCCACCAACACCTGCACCAAAAGGGCGATACCCAAGGTAACGAACACCGGCCGCAACAAACGGCTTTGTAACAGTGAGAGAACGGCTGACACTTTAAATCCCTCTACTTCTGACGCCATTAATTTGATGGCACTCTTGTAGACAGATTCACAGCAAAGGTCATGCCGTCCAACAGGCATAAACGACAAAGGCCCCGATTAAGGGGCCTTTGTTTTTTACATCAACGACTTATCAAGCAAACGGATGACGCAGAACGATGGTTTCGTTGCGGTCCGGGCCCGTCGAAATAATGTCGATCGGCGCACCGATCAACTCTTCAACGCGTTTGATGTAGGCACGAGCGTTGGCCGGCAGCTCTTCCAGGGTCTTGGCACCCACGGTCGATTCGGTCCAGCCCGGCACTTCTTCGTACACAGGTTGCAGGCCTACGTAGCTGTCAGCGTCGGTCGGAGCAACGGCATTACCCTGCGCATCTTTGTAGCCGATGCAGATGTTGATGGTTTCCAGACCGTCAAGTACGTCCAGCTTGGTCAGGCAGATGCCCGAGATGCTGTTCACATCGATAGCGCGACGCAGGATAACGGCGTCGAACCAGCCGCAACGACGAGCACGACCGGTGGTCGCGCCGAACTCGTGACCTTGCTTGGCCAGGTGCGCCCCCACGTCATCGAACAGCTCAGTCGGGAATGGACCCGAACCGACGCGAGTGGTGTAAGCCTTGGTGATGCCCAGAATGTAATCGAGGAACATCGGGCCAACGCCCGAACCGGTCGCCACGCCGCCGGCGGTGGTGTTGGAGCTGGTCACGTACGGGTAGGTACCGTGGTCGATGTCGAGCAACGAACCCTGAGCACCTTCGAACATGATGTCTTTGCCGGCACGACGCAGCTCATGCAGCTCAGCGGTTACGTCGAGCATCAGCGGCTTGAGCAGCTCAGCGTATTCCTTGCACTCGGCCAGAGTCTTTTCGAACTCGATGGCCGGCTCCTTGTAGTAACCGACCAGCATGAAGTTGTGGTAATCCACCAGCTCACGCAGCTTGTCTTCGAAGCGCGGCATGTTGAGCAGATCGCCAACACGCAGGCCGCGACGGGCCACCTTGTCTTCATAGGCCGGGCCGATGCCGCGACCGGTGGTGCCGATCTTCAGCTCGCCACGAGCCTTTTCACGGGCCTGGTCCAGCGCCACGTGGAAGGACAGGATCAGCGGGCAGGACGGGCTGATACGCAGGCGCTCGCGCACCGGTACACCCTTCTCTTCCAGCTTGGTGATCTCGCGCAGCAGGGCGTCAGGTGCAACCACCACGCCGTTGCCGATCAGGCACTGGACGCCTTCGCGCAGCACGCCCGAGGGGATCAGGTGCAAGACGGTTTTTTCGCCGTCGATCACCAGGGTGTGGCCAGCGTTGTGGCCACCCTGGTAGCGCACTACGGCGGCAGCATGTTCGGTCAGCAGATCAACGATCTTGCCTTTGCCCTCATCACCCCACTGGGTGCCCAGGACTACGACATTCTTACCCATAACACTTGTCCTCATTCGCGCAAACTTGGTGCCGGCGAAGGCCGGCAGGAAAACTCAAGAAGCCAATGGCGATACTTGCCAAAGCCCGTTCTGCTGAATCAATTGCCGGTCGCAGTCCGCATCACGGGCGGCGGCCAAAGGTTGCCCAGGCAACGCCTGAACGACACGCTGACCCTCACTGCGCAACTGGCAAACCTGCTGCCAGAGTGCCGCATCCGTACTGTCAGGCATCCAGATACCGCCAGACGGTAACTCGATCTCAGCACGCCCCAGGGTCACCAGGGTTTTCAAATCGGTAGAGAAGCCGGTCGCCGGACGGGCCCGACCGAAGTCGGCACCGATGTCGTCATAACGACCGCCTTGCGCGATGGACTGACCCACGCCGGGCACGAACACCGCAAATACCACACCGGTGTGGTAGTGATAGCCGCGCAACTCGCCCAGGTCGAAATACAGCGGCAGCTGCGGGAAGCGCACCGAGAGACGCTCGGCGATGGCCAGCAAGTCTTCCAGCGCCGCCAATACTGGCGCCGGCGCATTCGCCAGTCGCTCGCGAGCAGCGGCCAATACTTCACGGCCGCCGCACAGATCGACCAGCGCACGCAGCATGCCGGACAGATCGGCCGGCAGGCCTTCGGTCAGAATGATGACTTCGTCGATGGCCTTGCGCTGCAGGGCATCGAACAACTGCTGCTCGACCTCACCGGACAAACCGGCGGCGCGCGCCAGACCACGATAAATGCCGACATGGCCGAGGTCCATGTGCACGTCCGGCACGTCGGCCAGTTGCAGCATGGCCAGCATCAGGCTGATCACTTCAACGTCACTGCTCGGGCTGGCGTCGCCGTACAACTCGGCGCCCAGCTGGATCGGGCTGCGCGAGGACGACAGCGCACGCGGCTGGGCGTGCAGCACGCTGCCGGCGTAGCACAGACGGCTCGGGCCTTCGCGGCGCAGGGTATGCGCATCGATGCGCGCGACTTGCGGCGTGATGTCGGCGCGGAAACCCATCTGCCGGCCCGATTGCGGGTCGATGACCTTGAAGGTACGCAGATCCAGGTCCTGGCCCGCGCCGGTCAGCAGGGATTCCAGGTACTCGATATGGGGAGTCACGACAAATTCGTAACCCCAGCTCTGGAACAGATCCAACACCTGGCGACGCGCCACTTCGATGCGCGCCGCTTCCGGTGGCAGTACTTCTTCGATGCCATCTGGCAGCAGCCAGCGGTCTACCGTTGCCATTACGCCATTCCCCTTTGATCCGGGCGGCCAGCCCGAGGGCTGAGCCTTGATTGAAGCAGAAAACGATTGTTCCGCGCATGAACAACGCAGCGAAAAGCCTGTTACCGGCTTCGCCAATCACTTCCCTCGAAAAACGCTCGAGCCTTTCAACCCGATGCTCTGCAGCAAAAACAGCAATCAAACGTGCAGACGCAAAAAAGCCGGGAATTTCCCGGCTGCCGCATCATACACACGTTTTCCCAAAGGATCACCCCGCCCGAGGTTTTAGCCGCCGGGCGGAGTGATTCAGGTCAACGTCGTATCAAGGCTTGGCCTTTTCCAGGTAATGGAAAAAGTCGCTGCTTGGGTCGAGGACCAGTACGTCGGATTTGTTCGCGAAGCTTTCACGGTAGGCACGCAGGCTACGGTAGAACGCGTAGAACTCCTGATCCTGACCGTAGGCCTTGGAGTAGATCGCAGCGGCCTGGGCATCACCATCACCGCGAACCTCTTCGGATTCACGATAGGCTTCCGCCAGCAGCACACGGCGTTGGCGGTCGGCGTCGGCACGGATGCCTTCGGCCAGCTCGTTACCCTTGGCGCGGTGCTCGCGGGCTTCACGCTCACGCTCGGTGCTCATACGCTCGAACACGCTGCGGTTCACTTCCTTCGGCAGATCGATGGTCTTGACCCGGACATCGACCACTTCGATACCCAGCTCTTTTTCCGCCATCTTGTTCAGCGACGCAGTGATGTCAGCCATCAGTGCATCACGCTCACCCGACACGACTTCGTGCAGGGTGCGCTTGCCGAACTGGTCACGCAGACCGGATTCCAGACGACGGGACAAACGCTCGTCGGCGATCTGCTTGAGGCCGGAGGTCGCGGTGTAGAAGCGCTCGGCATCTTTCACGCGCCACTTGGCGTAGGCGTCGACCATCACCGCTTTCTTTTCCAGGGTCAGGAAGCGCTGCGTCGGTGCGTCCAGCGTCATCAGGCGTGCGTCGAACTTACGCACCTGATTGACGTAAGGCACTTTCACATGCAGGCCCGGCTGAACATCAGCCTGAACCACACGACCGAATTGCAGCAGCACCGCACGCTCGGTCTGAGCGACGATGTAGAAGCAGTTCCAGCCCACCAGTACCACGACGACGCCAACAATAAGGGCGATCAGCGATTTATTGCTCATCAGCGGGTCTCCCTTGTGCGCGTCTGCGGCAGGTCAGTGACATGCGGCACGGTTTCCGTGTTGTTGCTGGCGGCGGCCGAACCGGTGACCGGTGCGCTGCCCGAACTGTTCTGGATCATTTTGTCCAACGGCAGGTAAAGCAGGTTGCTCTGGCCGTTCTTGTTGCCGGTCACGAGTACCTTGCTGGTGTTGCTGAAGACTTCCTGCATGGTGTCCAGGTAAAGACGCTGGCGGGTTACTTCAGGAGCCTTGCGATACTCGGCGACCAGTTTGGTGAAGCGATCGGCCTCACCCTTGGCGCGCGAGACGGTTTCGTCACGGTAGCCGTTGGCATCTTCGATGATGCGCTGGGCCTGACCACGGGCTTCCGGCACGACGCCGTTGGCGTAGGTTTCA
The DNA here is from genome assembly GCF_014268555.1 of Pseudomonas sp. SWRI111. Taxonomy (NCBI): domain Bacteria; kingdom Pseudomonadati; phylum Pseudomonadota; class Gammaproteobacteria; order Pseudomonadales; family Pseudomonadaceae; genus Pseudomonas; species Pseudomonas sp. SWRI111. Next base: position 201,468 of record NZ_JABWQQ010000007.1, read on the forward strand.
GCCTGGTTGCGCGAACGCTGCTCGTCTTCACGGGCGCGGATCACGTCATCGAAGGCTTCCTGAACTTCACGCGGTGCCGCTGCGCTCTGTACGTTGACCTGGGTGACCGTGATACCGGTGCGATAGGTATCGAGGAAGCGTTGCAGACGCTCCTTGATTTCGCTGGCCATCAACTCACGACCTTCGGTCAGCACCTGGTCCATGGCGGTGGAACCCACCACGTGGCGCAAGGCGCTGTCAGTCGCGTGCTGCAGGCTGATTTCCGGCTGATCGACGTTCAGCACGAAGTCCTGCAGGTTGCTGATCTTGTACTGCACGGTCAGCGGCACTTCGACGATGTTCTCGTCCTCGGTGAGCATCTGGCCCTGCTTGGTATACGCACGTTCACGCGTGACGTTTTCCATGTACTTCTTGTCGATCGGCGGGAAGTAGATGTTCAGGCCCGGGCCGACGGTCTCGTAGTACTTGCCGAAGCGCAGCACTACGGCCTGCTCCTGCTCGTCCACCACGTAGACTGCGCTGTACAGCCAGACAGCCGCCAGCACGACCAGGCCGATGCCGAGCAGGCCGCCGAAGCCGCCACTGCGTTTGCCCGAACCACCGCCGTCATCACCACGTTTCTTGCCACCACCGAACAACCCGTTCAGGCTTTCCTGCAGCTTTCGGAAGGCCTCGTCGAGATCCGGTGGCCCCTTGCGGTCGCCGTTATTGCGGCGCTTGCCACCCCAGGGATCCTGATTGTTCGAGTTGCCACCCGGCTCATTCCAAGCCATAGCGCTCTCCATCTGATAAAGCAAAGACGCACCCACGGCGCGCCGACCAATGCTACAGAATGCCTGCCGTTGCGGCACAACCGCTTTGTCAGGCTTTTATTGCAAAGTGTGTTGCTCGATGAATTCCATCGGCTGCAATCCTTCGCGGCTTACCAGTCGATTCAACTCGACCCGGGGCAAACGAACGGTCAGCAGGCTGACGCCTTCTTCATCGTGTTCTTCTTTTTGCACCGCACCGAGTTCGAAGAACTGCGCACGCAGTCGAGCGAATCGTTGCGGCAAACGCAATGTGCCGACAAACAAATCACTGCCCAGCAACTCGGCAATGGCTTGCTCAAGCAATTCCAGACCACTGCCATCACGCGCCGAGAGCCAGACCCGTTGCGGCTTGCCATCGGCATCGCGCTGGATCTGTGGCTCCACGCCTTCAAGCAAATCGAGTTTGTTATAGACCTCGAGGATCGGCAAGTCCTGGGCGCCAATCTCGCCCAGCACCACCATCACCTGCTCGATCTGCAACATGCGATCCGGTTCGGCCGCATCGATCACGTGCAGAAGCAGGTCGGAGTTGCTCGACTCTTCGAGCGTAGACCGAAATGCTTCGACCAGCTTGTGCGGCAGGTGACGAATAAAGCCCACCGTGTCGGCGAGGACAATCGGACCGAGGTCGTCAAGGTCCAGACGGCGCAGCGTCGGGTCCAGCGTGGCGAACAACTGGTCAGCCGCGTACACGTCGGACTTCGTCACGTTGTTGAAGAGTGTGGATTTGCCGGCGTTGGTATAGCCCACCAGAGACACGGTAGGAATATCCGCACGTGATCGGCCGCGACGCGACTGCTCGCGCTGGCTGCGCACTTTTTCCAGCCGGCCCTTGATCTGGCGCAGGCGCACCCGCAGCAGACGGCGGTCGGTTTCCAGCTGGGTTTCACCCGGGCCGCGCATGCCGATACCGCCACCCTGACGTTCAAGGTGAGTCCAGCCGCGAACCAGCCGGGTACTCATGTGATCAAGCTGGGCCAGTTCGACCTGGAGCTTGCCTTCATGGGTACGGGCGCGCTGGGCGAAGATATCGAGAATCAGACCCGTGCGGTCGATCACGCGACACTCGAAAACCCGTTCGAGGTTACGTTCCTGACTGGGCGTGAGGATGTGATTGAAAATCACCAGATCGGCTTCTTCAGCCTTGACCAGGTCGCGCAACTCTTCGACCTTGCCGCTGCCGATCAGGTATTTGGCGGTTGGCCGATGACGCGGCACGTTAAAAAACGCAACGGTCTCGGCGCCAGCCGAATTAGCCAACTCCTGAAACTCCTGCGGATCTTCGCGCGCCTCAGGGTCCTGTCCATCCAAGTGAACGAGGATGACTCGTTCACCACCACCGTGGCGCTCAAAGAACAAAGGAGACTCCTATCAGGCGTTACCCGGCGCTGGGTCTGCATCACCCTGTTCGCTTTCGGTTGCACTAGGCAGACGAATCGGACGCACCGGCACTACTGTCGAGATAGCGTGTTTGTAAACCATCTGGCTGACGGTGTTTTTCAGCAGGATGACGAACTGGTCGAACGACTCGATCGTGCCTTGCAGTTTGATACCGTTGACCAGGTAGATGGAAACCCCAACTTTCTCTTTACGTAAAGTATTCAGGTAAGGGTCTTGTAGCGAATGCCCTTTTGACATGTGCCGCACTCCTTTAAGGATTCAATAATAAAAAATAGGTAATTCAGATGGCTTTGGCCGTCACACCCCCAAGGATAGACGGCAATTGCAAGGACTCAGCTCAATATGGAGATGGTCCCAAGGTATTTCAAGGCGCGTGGCAGATTGTCGCAATCAAGACTGTCCAGCCAGTGTATATCTTCCCAGCTGCGCAGCCAGGTGAACTGGCGTTTGGCCAATTGCCGCGTGGCGATGATGCCGCGCTCCTGCATTTCAGCCAACGTCAGCTTGCCATCCAGGTAATCCCAGACTTGGCGGTAGCCTACCGCACGTATAGACGGCAACCCCGAATGCAGGTCACTTCTTTTACGCAGGGCTACGACCTCATCGATAAACCCCTGTTCCAACATATTTGTGAATCTTTGTTCAATGCGCTCATGCAGTACCTGGCGATTTGCCGGAGCAATGGCCAGGTTCGCGACAGTATAGGGCAATTGTTGCAGTCCCGAAGCGGCTGCTTCAGTACTTTGCGCAGATTGTTGCTCGCGCAGGGCGGTCATGCTCTGGCCACTGACCCGGTAAACTTCCAGGGCGCGACTCAAGCGCTGCGGATCGTTCGGGTGAATCCGCGCCGCCGATACCGGATCGATGACCGCCAACTGATCGTGCAGGGCTTGCCAGCCAAGGCGCGCGGCCTCTTCTTCAATCTGCGCACGGACCTCGGGATCGGCTGCCGGCATGTCTGCCAGACCTTCGACCAAAGCTTTGTAATAGAGCATCGTGCCGCCCACCAGCAGCGGAATTTTTCCGCGCGCGGTGATATCAGCCATAGCCAGCAGTGCATCGCGGCGAAAATCGGCAGCCGAATAAGTCTCGGCCGGATCGAGTATATCTATCAAACGATGCGGGTATTCGGCCAGTAACGCCTTCGACGGCTTGGCCGTGCCGATGTCCATGTCGCGATAGACCAGCGCCGAATCGACGCTGATCAACTCGCAGGGCAGCACCTTGGTCAACTCGATGGCCAGATCGGTCTTGCCCGCAGCGGTCGGGCCCATCAGGAAAATCGCTGGAGGAAGCTGGCTCATCAACGACCGCGCAGGAACAGTTTGTCCAGATCGTCCAGGCCCAGTTGGGTCCAGGTCGGTCGGCCATGGTTGCATTGACCGCTGCGCTCGGTGTTTTCCATGTCGCGCAGCAGACCGTTCATTTCCGCCAGGGCCAGGCGCCGGTTGGCGCGGATCGCGCCGTGGCAGGCCATGGTGCCGAGCAGTTCGTTCAGATGCGCCTGAATCCGGTCGCTGGTGCCGTACTCCATCAGGTCCGACAGCACGTCGCCGACCAGCCGGTTGGCTTCGGCCTGCTTGAGCAACGCCGGAATCTGCCGGATCGCCAGGGTTTCCGGGCCAAGGCGTTGCAATTCAAAGCCCAGACGCTGAAACCACGCCGCATGTTCTTCAGCGCAATCAGCTTCGCGCTGACTGACCGCCAATGACTCTGGGACAAGCAGCGGCTGACCACTGAGGCCTTCGCTGGCCATGGCGATTTTCAGGCGCTCGTACATGATTCGCTCGTGAGCGGCGTGCATGTCCACCAGCACCAGCCCATGAGCGTTTTCGGAAAGAATGTAGATGCCCTTGAGCTGCGCCAGTGCGTAACCGAGCGGCGGGATGTCTTCCTGACCGGTGGGCAATGCGTCGGCGTTGGCTTGCGGCAACGGTGCGAAAAACTCTTTGTAAGCGGCCTGAGCCTCGGCCGCGGGCACGGCCGATTGCGGACGCGGCGTGTATTGATACTGATAAGCGCCGCCAGCGCTGGCGCCGGAGGACGTGTTGAACGCCGGTTGCGCCTGCGGTTGTTCAAGCAACGCATTCGCGGCCAGACGCATCTCGCCCTGTGGGCCGAATTCGCCCGCCTCGATTCCGCTCGGTCGAACGATCGCCGTGGTGACGGAGCCGGCCAGTTGATCTTCCGGGCGCACATCGCCCAACGCGCGGTGCAGTGTGCCGTAGAGGAAATCATGGACCATGCGCCCGTCACGGAAGCGCACTTCGTGCTTGGTTGGGTGCACGTTGACGTCAACCGCTGCCGGATCGACCTCGAAAAACAGCGCAAACGTCGGATGCCGGCCATTGAACAGCACGTCGCGATACGCCTGGCGCACGGCATGGGCCACTAGCTTGTCGCGCACCGCCCGGCCATTCACGAAGAAATACTGCAAGTCCGCCTGGCTACGGTTGAACGTCGGCAAGCCCACCCAGCCCCAGAGGTGCAGGCCATTGCGCTCGATCTCGATCGGCAACGCCTGCTCGAGAAAGCCCGAGCCGCAGATTGCCGCGACACGCCGGGCGCGGGCCGCGTCGTCATGGGCCTCATGGAGGCTGAGGATGGTCTTGCCGTTGTGGCGCAGATGGAAAGCCACATCGAAACGCGCCAGCGCCAGGCGTTTGATCACTTCTTGCAGGTGATCGAATTCGGTTTTTTCGGTCTTGAGGAATTTGCGCCGCGCCGGGGTGTTGAAGAACAGGTCACGCACTTCCACCGAGGTACCGACCGGATGTGCCGCCGGTTGCACACGGGGCGCCATGTCGCGACCTTCGGTTTCCACTTGCCAGGCCTGATCGGCATCGCGGGTGCGTGAGGTCAGAGTCAAACGCGCCACAGAGCTGATCGAGGCCAGTGCCTCGCCACGAAAGCCCAGGCTCATCACCTGCTCGAGGTCTTCGAGATTGCGGATTTTGCTGGTGGCGTGACGGGCCAGGGCCAGTGGCAGGTCATCGGCAGAAATACCACTGCCGTCGTCGCGCACGCGCAGCAGCTTGACGCCGCCCTGCTCAACGTCAACGTCGATACGTTTGGCGCCGGAGTCGAGGCTGTTTTCCAGCAATTCCTTGATCACCGAGGCCGGGCGCTCGACCACCTCACCCGCGGCAATCTGGTTCGCCAGCCGTGGGCTGAGCAGCTCGATGCGCGCCGTATTCAGGACCTGGTTCATTCTTTGGACGCCAGTTCGGTGCCGGGAATGGTCAAGTGCTGACCGACTTTCAGCTCGTCGCTTTTCAGATTATTGGCGGCGCGCAAAGTGGCTGGCGAGACTTGATAGCGCACGCCGATCATCGCCAGGGTTTCACCCGGACCGACGCGGTGGTCGCGCGGGCCCTGGGCGATCTTGCCGGAGTCACGCAGCCAGGCGATGTAAGTGCCCGGTGGCGGATTCTGCTGGAAGAACTGGCGCACGCCGCTGCTGATCGAACGTGCCAGCGCCTGCTGGTGGCTCGCCGCCGAAAGCTTGTTCGCTTCGTTGGCATTGGAGATGAAGCCGGTTTCGACCAGGATCGACGGAATATCCGGAGACTTCAGCACCATGAATCCGGCCTGTTCCACGCGCTGTTTGTGCAGCGGCGTGACCCGGCCGATGTTGGTCAGGACTTTCTGGCCGACATTGAGACTGGAGGTCAGCGATGCGGTCATCGACAGGTCGAGCAGCACGCCGGCGAGCATGCGGTCCTTGTCGTCGAGGCTGACGTTACCGGCACCACCGATCAGGTCGGAGCGGTTTTCGCTGTCGGCCAGCCAACGGGCGGTCTCGGAGGTAGCGCCACGATCGGACAGAGCGAACACCGAAGCACCAAAGGCTGCCGCGGACGGTGCGGCGTCGGCGTGAATCGAGACGAACAGGTCGGCGCCCTTCTTGCGGGCAATTTCGGTACGCCCGCGCAACGGAATGAAGTAATCACCGGTACGGGTCAGTTCGGCGCGGAAGCCTTTCATGCCGTTGACCTGACGCTGAAGCTCGCGGGCGATCTGCAGCACCACGTCCTTCTCACGCTGGCCGCGCGATCCGGACGCACCCGGGTCTTCGCCACCGTGGCCGGCATCGATCACCACAATAATGTCACGCTTGCCGGCCGGGGCGGGCGGCAACTTGATTGCCGGTTCGGTCGGGGTCACCGGCACTGCCGGCACAGTCGCCACCGATGGCGTCGGGGCCGGCGGCGGTGCGGCGTCGGCCGGGTTGTCGAACAGATCGACCACCAGCCGGTTGCCGTACTGCGCGTTCGGCGCCAGCGAGAAGCTTTTCGGCGTGACAGCTTTTTTCAGGTCGATAACCACACGCAGGTCAGTCGGCGTGCGCTGGGCCGAGCGCATCGCAGTGATCGGCGTGTTCGCCGTCTGTACATTCAACGGCGCGCCGAGGGTGGCGCCGTTGATGTCGATCACCAGTCGATCCGGTGCGGTGAGGGTGAAAACGCTGTGTTGCACCGGGCCGCTCAGATCAAACACCAGTCGCGTGTTGTCCGGCGCCCGCCACAGGCGCACGCTGTTGACCTTTGAATCGGCCACAGCGTTGACGGTTACTGCCATCAATATCAGTCCAGCGGCAGCCACCAACGCGCGAAAGCGCATACCAAACCCCATCATTTAATTGAATTCCGATGCCAAAACGGCACACCAGGCCTCGCCACGCGAGCCCTGGGCTAAAATTTTCAGCGAACGCCCGCTGTCTTGCGGGCTAATGGTAATGGTCAGGTCAGGCTTTGGCAAAAAGCCTGCACCTTTATCGGGCCACTCGATCAGGCACAGGGCATCGTCTTCGAAGTAGTCGCGGATGCCGAGAAACTCCAGCTCTTCCGGATCGACCAGGCGATACAGGTCGAAGTGAAAGGCGCGAATGTCGCCAATCTCGTAGGGTTCGACCAACGTGAAGGTCGGGCTCTTGACTGCCCCTACATGCCCCAGCCCTCGGATGATGCCCCGCGACAGCGTGGTTTTGCCCATGCCCAGATTGCCTTCGAGAAAAATCAGGCCATGGCCCTGGGTCACACGGGCGATCCGTGCGCCAAAGTCGCTCATGGCCTGTTCATCGGCCAGGTACAGGGTTACTTCAGACACGGTGCTTGCTCCTCCAACAACTGACGAATGGCTGGAATCAAATCACTGGCCGCCAGCCCACGGCCTGATTTCCCTTGTTGCATGCCCGCATTGGCGTGCAGCCAGACTGCGAGGCAGGCGGCGTCATAACTGTCCATGCCTTGCGCCAGCAACGCGCCAATCAAACCGGCCAGCACGTCACCGAGCCCGGCCGTGGCCATGGCCGGATGCCCTTGATGACACAGTGCCAGACGGCCGTCCGGGTGAGCAATCAGACTGCCGGAGCCTTTGAGCACGACAACCGCCGAATATTGTTTGCTCAAGGCCAGCGCCGCCGCCGGGCGATCAGCCTGGACCTCGGCGGTACTGATTTGCAGCAGACGCGCCGCCTCGCCCGGATGCGGAGTCATCACGCAATCCTTGGGCAACTGGACAAAACCGCTGGCCAGCAGGTTCAGCGCATCGGCATCCCACACCTGCGGCAACGCGGCGTTGGCGGCTGCCGATAACAAGGCGCGGCCCCAACTCGCCTGACCAAGGCCCGGCCCGACGACCAGCACCGAGACCTTTTCCAGCAGGCCCATCAGCTGATTGGCTGACGAGGCGCCAAGCACCATGGCTTCAGGTACACGGGTCAGCGCTGCCGGCACGTGCTCGGGGCGAGTCGCCAGCGACACCATGCCCGCGCCGCTGCGCAAGGCCATTTGCGTGCTGAGCAGAATCGCCCCGCCAAAACCGTGATCGCCGCCAATCAGCAGCACATGGCCGAAACGCCCCTTGTGTGAAGTCGGCGCGCGCGCGGCAAGTGTTGGAAGGTTAGCGGCGTTCAGCCGTCGCGCGCTGACGGGAATGTCACGGAAGGTTTCGGCAGTGGCATGCAAGTCATTGAATACCAACTCGCCGACATGATCCGCTGCGTCGCCGGTCAACAGCCCGATCTTCAGGCCAATGAACGTCACCGTAAGCTCGGCGCGCACCGCAACGCCCAGTTCCCGACCGGTGTCGGCACACAGTCCCGAAGGGATATCGACGGCCGCCACCGGCAAACCGCTGGCGTTGATCGCAGCAATGGCAGCGGCATAGGGCTCACGCACCTCGCCACTCAGCCCGGTGCCGAGCAACGCATCGAGGACGACGCCGCGCAATTGGCTTTGCGTCTGCCAGCGTTGCACCGCAACACCTTCGGCCAGCGCCTCGGCATGGGCCGAGGCCGCGTCGCCCTGCAAACGCTGCGGATCGCCAACCGCCAACACCTGCACCGACCACCCGGCACGTTGCGCGAGCAGGGCCACCAGATAACCGTCGCCGGCATTGTTGCCGTGACCGGCCAGCACCGTCAGCGCGTTCGCTGTCGGCCACTGGCGCACCAGCACGCGCCACGTTGCCCGGGCGGCACGCTGCATCAGTTCGAAGCCCGGCGTGCCGGCGGCAATCAGCCGTGCGTCGAGTTCGCGCACCTGTGCGGCGCGGTACAGCGCGTCGGGTAATTCATCTTTCGTCTGCGGCATGCGTCTTCGGGCTCCGATGTCTGGCAGAATTATACGCACCTCAGCTCCGGTTTCTCTCGCCTCATGTCCGCCATCACCACAGACCTGCCCGCCCTCGCCCAATCGATCAAGGATTGGGGCCGTGAGCTAGGCTTCCAGCAAGTCGGCATCAGTGGCCTGGACCTGGCCGAACATGAGCAGCATCTGCAACGGTGGCTCGAGGCCGGTTATCACGGCGAGATGGATTACATGGGCGCCCATGGCAGCAAACGCTCGCACCCCGAGGAACTGGTGCCGGGCACTTTGCGCGTGGTCTCGCTGCGCATGGACTACCTGCCGGGCGACACGCAAATGGCACAAATGCTGGCGCAACCGGATAAGGCATACGTGTCGCGTTATGCCTTGGGCCGCGATTACCACAAATTGATCCGTAAGCGTGTTCAACAATTGGCCGACAAGATCCAGGCAGAGATCGGCCCGTTCGGTTTTCGTGCCTTTGTCGACAGCGCACCGGTGCTGGAAAAAGCCATCGCCGAGCAGGCCGGGCTGGGCTGGATCGGCAAAAACACCTTGGTGCTGAACCGCAAGGCCGGCAGTTATTTCTTCTTGAGCGAACTGTTCGTCGATCTGCCGTTGCCGGTGGACGAACCGCACAGCACTGAGCATTGCGGGCGCTGCACCGCGTGCCTCGACATCTGCCCGACCAATGCCTTCGTCGGCCCCTATGTGCTGGACGCCCGGCGTTGCATTTCCTATCTGACCATCGAGCTGAAAACTGCCATTCCCGAAGAGCTGCGCCCGTTGATCGGCAATCGGGTGTTTGGCTGTGACGACTGCCAGATAGTCTGCCCTTGGAATCGTTTCGCCAAGCCGTCCGGGGAAGGCGATTTTCAGCCACGGCACAACCTCGACAATGCCGAACTTGCCGAACTGTTCATGTGGGACGAAGAGAAGTTCTTGAGCAGCACCGAAGGTTCGCCGTTGCGGCGGGCGGGCTATGAGCGCTGGTTACGCAATCTGGCGGTGGGGCTAGGCAATGCGCCTTCAACGATTCCGGTGCTGGAAGCGTTGAAGGCGCGACGTGATTATCCGTCAGAGTTGGTTAAAGAACATGTGGAGTGGGCACTTGAACAGCATTCCAGACCTTAATCCCCCTAAAAGGGCAAGCACAGAGTGCTCATACGCGCGTTGTAACCATATTTTTGGCCGATCTCATTATTGCGTTGGTCTCCCCGTCGGTCCAATGACCGCCCGCCTGCAGGACCTTGCAAACTCTCTGTTTACTGTCCTCCAGAAGATAAATACGCTCTCCCCGTCCTTTCGAGGCCGTAAAAAAAACATGCGTTACTTTTCTTCCATCACCGGCTGCGCCGAATTCCTCGTAATACATCCTCGACTTCCTGGCTGCCTGTAGGGGGGACATATTGCTTTCCACGAGTCCGAAGAATTCGTCGGCCATCGTCTTACGAACGGCAAAGAGGTAGTCTTCTGCCTCGGGCCTGACTAATTGCCAAGGCTGATCTGCCACGTCCTCCACGGGCGCCTTGGCTTTTTTCGCATTCCCCTTAAGACGTCGTGCCGCTCTGGCTGCGTCCTCCTTTTTAGGACTGAGACCTTTACTAAAGGCTGAAGCCATCTTCCTGCCCGCATTCACAGCAGCTTTTGCACCCGCCGCCAAACCTGCACCGAGCGAAGCCAGTCCCAGGCCAAAACTGATCCAGCCCAATATCTCGCCGGCTTGAGAACCCGGGTCCAGCCCATTGACCACCTCGCTGGCAATACCGGCCAAGCCTGAAGCGACCGCCAGTCCCAATGCCGCCACTGCCCATGGCGTCGCCGCGCCCATCGTCACCACGCTGGCAACAATCCCGAGAATACTGAGACCGATGCCCAGGACCGATTGCCAAGAGATATGCCCGGTAGGGTCAACCCGATTGACAGGGTCGCCCAGGCAATAACTGTAGGCATTGACTCCGCCACCGCCGAATGGACTCATGCTATCGGGGGCAAGAAAACGCATCAGTGTCGGGCTATAGGCCCTATAACCATTGCCCAACAGATACAACCCGGTAACCGGATCCAGCTGCTCGCCGTTGAACCCTGCCAGGCTGAACAATCCGCCGTCGGCAGGACGGTGCCCATAAGGGCTGTAGGCGCAATCGGTGAGCTGTTCCTTGCCCAGCGTTGCCAGCACGCTTTGCTGCTGATCGGTGCCAAACAGCTGCGCGCCGACATTCAAACCACGTTGCTGTTGCCCTACGAGCGTTCCACCGTGACGGACAATACTGGATGAATTTTCACCACTCACCTCATTGGCGACCCGGCCTGCGTAGTAGTAACGCTGCGTAGTCACCTGATCGGGTTGCGACAGCTCAACCAGATCATCGAAACCGTCGTAATGGTAGCCACGAATGACTGAACCGCCTGCGCCGGACAATTGCTCGAGCCGTCCAAAAGCGTCATAGGCCAGGGTTCGCCCCTGGTCGTCCTTGATCATCCTGCCGCTGGCGTCGTACTCCAACGTCACTGCCGGCGGATAGTCGGCATGGGAATGTTTGACTGCGCTGAGCTGTGCAGGATCAGGATTGTCATAACTGAACGTAGTCAGATTGACGCCCAGCGGGAACTTCGTCTGCACGGTAAGAATGTTGTCCAGCACATCGAAGGTGAACGTCTGCCGAACAATTTCCTTACCGTATGGATCACGGGGCTTCTGCATGCCGGTACAGTCGTACTGGATCAGACGCCCGCGCGCATCGTAGGCGAATTGCTCATCGCGCAATACTTGCGTGCCACGCCTGGACACTTTCTGCGCCAGTTTGCCAGCAAGCGTATAAGTCGATTCCAGCGTCTGGTCGGGCTGGCCCTGAATCTCGAATGTACGGCGGGTTTCGCGACCGATATCGTCATAGGCGAATCGGGTGATCATCTGCCGCTTGATCGACGTATCTTCGGTTTTCGTCCAGCCCAGCATCCCCGTCTGGACGTCGTAGTGGAATTCGGTTTTCAACGAACCCTGCGTGGTAAATAGCAGGCGGCCGTGCTGATCATAGTCGGATCTGCATTCGGCTCCGAGTACATCGACATGGGTGATCGGTCGCCCCTGCAAGGAATAGGTACTGGACGTTTCTTTACTGATAGCGCCGAAGGTCGTCGTTTCGGTTTTGACGCGTCCGGAGGGGTAATAGGTAAAGCTGCGTTCCCGGCCCTTTTCGGTACAGGTCAAGGGATTGCCACTGACGGGGTCGTACGTCATGGTCGTGAGCAATGCGCCGACCTTGCGCTCCGTCAGTAAACCGCCCAGATCGCGCAAATAGGTGAATTCGGTTTTGTTGCCATCAGCACTCCTGTGCCACTGCGGTTGAGTGAAGCCCGCTTCATAACCAGCCTCGGACTTTCGTCCACCCACGGTACTTTGTATTAATCGACTTAAACCGTCATAAGCTTGCTGCCCCAACACTATGTCATCGACCTTGATGCCAGTCGGTAGCCCCTCGTCGCTATGCCCGGCATAGTCGGTCACGACCGTACTGGCGTCGGGCAGGACACTGCGGATTATCCGGTCAAAAACGTCGTACTCATATCGAGTGGTATTGCCCAGAGGGTCTGTCTGGCTGGTTGTGCGCCCGTACCCGTCATAGGTGAAAGCGGTTTTGCCGAGACTCTTGTTCTTCAGATTGAAGCGCTCGACACTGAGTGGCTTACCGAAATCATTGACGAGGGTGAGTGTCTTGCCCATTCCCTGAAACCAATGGGATTGCTGGCGAAGAACCGGGTCCGCCTCACTATGCTCAATACGCCCATCGGCATGCAGCGTCTTGCTGACCTGGCCCCAGAAATCGAATTCGTAGCGGGTGCTGACCGGATAAGGCTTGTTATCGCGCCAATCGGTCAGCGTCACTTCCACCTTGTGACCGACCGAATCATGCAGGGCGCAATAAAGCGTGCGAGCCTCGATGAGACCGTCCTTGTCGGGATGGTCGCAGTCCTTTTCCTGAACGGTGATGACCCGTTCCAGGCCGTCATAGGTCACTCTTTGCTCGCCACCGCCTGGATCCGTGGTCACCACTGTCGCCGGCTGCTGTTTGGTGGCGGCCAGATAGGCCCATTGGGTGGCAGCCGCATAAGGTGTGCCAGAAGCGACTGTTTTGCACACTGCACGGCCGATGGCGTCGTATTGATGTTCGATGTGCTCGCCATCGACACCCGTTTCCGAAACCAGTAATCCGGTTAGCGTCGAGAGTACTTTTTCACTGGTCTGCAGCGTGCCGTCAAATCCGCGTGTGCTGGACTTGACCCGCAATCTCTCCCCCTCGAGTTCATAGGAAAATTCGGTAGAGGTTTTTTTATCATTCAGGGTGACACTCTGCTCTTTCGTAGCCCCGTGCTTGAGTGGGTCCTCAGGCGAGTTCAGATAACTGCGTTCGGTTTTCGAGCGTAAGACCTCAACGCCTTCCACCACTTCGCACAAACGCTCCTCAACCGGTACGACAGATGCCAGTTCCGTATCCTTCAATGCTGGATGCAGTGCATAGTCGTAGTACGTGACAGTCGACGCCCCCCCCGACGCGGCAGCAGTGACCGTCCTCTTTCTCGGGAACCGGGTAAAACCCAGCGGATCCTCTGGGCAATTATCGCCACCACTGGCCGGATAAAATTCCGTCGAAGTCGTGACCCCACTCGGCTCAACCTGCTTGAGCAGGTTGCCTTCCTGATCGAACTCGGTGACGGTGGTTTCCACACGCTTTTGCTGGGTGCGTCGATCAAGGTACGTCACCGTATGCACCTTCGGCATGCGGAACTGAGCCACCTGGTCATTGAATGGCTTGGTGACGGAGCAGTGATATTCGGTGGCGGTTTCGATCTGCGCGTCACCACAGGTGGTCGTCTCTGCGACGAGGAGATGAAACTTGTTGTAGGTGCGTTTGATGCGGGTGTGAACTTTGCCTTTTACCACCCACTTCTCATCCGAGGTGTATACGTAGTAGCCGGGCGCCTGATAGAGAGGATCCCCATCACTGTCTCTGGCCGGCAGCAGTCCCTGGCCGAGAAAGTTATGGTCGGAGTACTCGTAAGTCTTGCAGAGCCTGGGTTGGCCACGCCCTGGGTAAATATCGTGAGCGATGACAAACGGCAATGTCCGGTCAACGCCACTGACGAAGCGATGGCCTTGGCGCTTGTAGCGAATGATCTCTACACCGCGCAATGGGTTGACAAGGCGGTGCAAATAACTGGCCCCGTCAATCACCTCATATTCCAGCTCCCAACCTTTACCGAGCGGTAGCTCGATAGCCGTTACCCGAGCGTTTTTCAAGATCAACTTGTAGTTGGAACTGGAAGCAGTGTCGGGATGCCGGGTCAATACCACCTGGCCTGCCTTGCGTGTGACCCTCAAGAGGCAGCGCTTGGTGTCATTGATTTCGATCAACTTGGGAAACCCGTTGAACAACTCATGCCTCAGCGTAACGCTGACACCGTTCGCCGCAATTATTTTCTCCGCTACGGCGAAATGACTGCCCGCCAGGACTTTCAGCAACTCACGCCGACCATCCTTGTATCGGACTTCATAGCGCCCTGCCCCAGTTACCAATACCCTCGCGGTTTGCAGCTTCATTTCCTTGAACTTCAGGCCGGCAGGCGTCTCGACAGCCTTGTAGCGTTCACCGTTGGACAAGGTCATGACTTTGCTCTGCAAGTCATAACAGGGCATGGTCAGCGACCAGCCCGTACCGAAACCGACATCCGCCTGATTGAGCGGATTAAAACCCAGTGAAAATGCAAACTCGGGGCCATTGAGATCCGCTGAATGAAACTTTCCCAACGAAAGGGCGCAGGTGTACATGCCCGTGCGGGGATCAACGCCTCCGGAAACAAATTCACCAAAGTTGAAAGCGTTTGAATGAACAGCGGAAGATGAAGTGTTTGCCATGGAAAATCGTCCTTTACTTTCAGATTCAGAAAATTGCCAGTCCAATGGATCAGCGATGACTCGCTGATCCCATGACGAAATCAGGCAAACTGTCTCATCGGCCGCCTCGATTCACTCAGAACCAGAATGAATCGCTCGTTATCACCATCGATTGAAAGCCTGTGCTCCGAACCGAACTCATCGATCACTGCAAACTCGAATCCATCTTTATTTTTCGGATCAGCCTGCAAGTCAGCAGAAGCATATTGAACGAGGGTCAATTGTCCTGGCACTCCATTGATCGGGATATTCTGGTTACCGACGAGAGTGCGAAGCGTGGCGTTCACGCCATAAATCGGCGCCAGAAAGCCATAAAATCCTGTTCGACTATTTAATGAAGTGGAAGAAATTTTCCCAGACACATAAATCTTCACCGCGTCTGCAGAGTCATAAGGATGGAGTTTTACTTCACTGCTGTACCAGTCGAGCAGATGGATCTGCCGGCCATCCGCGTGAAGACCAATATGAAAACGTTGAACCCAGTCGTATCGGGCTCTCTGCTGTTGCTCAGCATATTTGGTCAGAGAGAAGCTGCTAACTGGATATTTTTTCGGCGGAATCGCCTCCAGCGTGACACTGCTGTCGAAGCCGACTCCGTTGGATCGCAACACCACGTCGTTCATGACAATCTCGGCTGCGACTTCCATGATTCCAGGTCGGGCAGCCGAAACCCAGAACTGAAAAATCTGTACCGGGTCAGAGTCGTCGCTTATCCGGTTATGCGTGACGCGCGGGACTTCAGTCAGCCGAGTTGTACCCCCCGTCATTTCGTGAGCATAACGGTTCTCCTGAAGCGATACGCTCCAGTCTCCTTCCAGAGGCCGAGAGCCGTTATAGGCGATCAATCGCAGCGACTGCAACGCCGGATGTCCATACAGTGACGCGCCGTCGCCATTGTTATCGATGCCGTGAAGAAGAACCAATACACGCACCTGCATGCGACCGTTGGCATAGAGCACCTTGTGCTGGCCAGAATTTGCGGCGTCGAGTTTCACCTCGATACGGGAGATATCAACTTGTTCATCAATCATTTTACGATACCTTGCTGGTTGATAGATTTCGCCCTTTGAGGACTCAGCAAAGTATTGAGGCTTAACTTAAATTAAAACAGCCGAGACATTCGACAAATTATGAGACGGTAATAATTTAACACCCCCGTCACCAACTTACACAAATGCTCATATACTCAAAAATTTCAAATATCACGACGCAAACTTTAACAACCTCGCTCCTGAACCTCCGATTCCAGCACGCGGGGACTTTTCTCCCCTTCCGACTTAAGCTACACAGAGTCAGAAGGGGAGGTCACCGAACAGCTACCCTTGTCAGTATATGTTATGAAAATAAAGAACCCGTCACTTCCACCAACATTTCAGTCACTGTCCGACCCTGTCGAAATACCGCTTTCAGAAGATTCACTATCGGAGTCAGATTGTGAAACCACATCCTCCACCTGGATTTCCACCTTCCGATCCATACTGGAGTTTTCTAAATACTGACTAATCCGTTGCCTTGACGCTTCACTCAGCGGGTTATTCACTAAACCAACGAATAGATCCTGAGTATCCGGTATCTCAAACAACTCATATCCCACGTCGGAAATATTATTATCATGCAACGCCACGACACCCAGTTTCCTTAGCGCATCTATGCCTGAAGGTACGTTGGAAAGATTTGCGTTGCTCAGCATCAATCCGGTTAAACCTGCCATGTAGCCTACCTGCGGAGCAACTGTCAGAGGGTTGTTTGCCAGATTCAATCGGGTAAGCGTTTCGATTCTGGACAATCCCTCAACGGTGACCTCGGATAGTGTTAGCGAGCACCCGTCCAGTGTTAGCTCGCTTAACTGGCGCATTTGAAATATTCCTGATGGGAATTCCCCGATTTCAATGCCAAAAATCCCTATTGATTGAACATTGGGAAAACTGTCAAGAAACGCCCCCATCCGTGCGCCCGGTTTTTCTACGGTCAGGATCAACTCCGTTACATATTCAAATCTGCTGGAAAGCCTTGGTAACTCACCCGAAAAATCGACATAGTAAGAAAAATGATAGTCTCCCTCCCCCCACTTTGACACCGACTTGCGCTGCCAGATATCTCGCAGCTTTGCGCTGAATCGCTCGCGAGCCTGGCGTCGCTCCGCCTGTGTGGTAGCGCCGTCTGGTTCCGATACCAGGGTATGAGGTGGCGGCCCATCGGCATTCCATATCGCCAGTTCATCGCACAACGTCGCAAACTCTTTTTCCAGACGAATCAATACACCGGCCGGATCATTCTTCAAACGTTCGTTGATGAACTTTGCCGCCTCCTCATGCGAAAGCTGCGGATAAAGATCATGTACCCGCTCCACGACGGACTTTGTCGATGCCGGTTGGCTGTCTCCCCCCCCATGCAACTGACCCCTTTGCCCGAATTGCACGGTGCCAAGGTCGACGTGGGGTAGCGGTGCGAGCCCGAGCAATTTGCTCACGGCTGCGCGCGTCGGCAGCGGCTGGGCACGGATCAATTGTCGCAGCGCTGCACCACCGTCTTTTGTCACACCGAGTAGCTGGCGTTGTTCGGGCAGCAACAGCAAGCAGACTGCCGAACACAGATCTTTCGATCCCTGAGGTGAAGAGCCATCGCCACGGTGAGTGGCATAACCATCATTCTGGCGAATCAGTACGTGACGAAACGGTGAACGGGCATCGCCTATAGCGCCCAGAACGTCAGAGTCCGTCGCCCCCCGGCGAATCTCGATACGCATTTGCTGCGGCCAATTGGCAAGGTTGCCGAGCATATGCAGCATTAATCGATCACTGTCCGGGTTCGATACTGCCTCTAAATAAAGGCCTTCCCCGGCCCTGGCCAGACGGATTTCCCGCAGGGCTACCAGGATCTCTTGCGCAACTCGCTGTGGCATGCCCGGTTGATTGTGCATATGCAAACGCTCGCTGGCGCTGGTGGTGCGCCATATCGCTTGTGCGGCAGTTTTCGGCAGACCCGGAAATACCCGGCGCAGGCGAAGAGTGTTTTCATCACAGTCGGCTTCGAACGCTTCTTCCAGGTTTTTGAACCGGCCGAACCGCTCAGAGGGTATCGGGTGCCCCTCTGCCTGAATCAGGTAATCAAGCTCGAATCGCCTGATGGTGTCCTTCAGCAAAAAAGGTGCGGGACGCTCATTGACGAGCACATCGCGCAGTAACGATTCAGTGACCCCGCTCACGGCTAACATGCGTCCGACCGTCGCGTCGCTGAACTGCGCTACGGAACGGCCCATCTGGCGAAAAAGCTGTGCGGTTTGCGCTGATATAGAATCGAGAAAAATGACGCTCTGGCTATCGAGCGGGCGCCACAACTGCCCCTCCTCGCCCGGTATCAGCCATGGACCGGAGGGTTCGAGTTCGCGGGAGTTTGTTGCCCTGAACAGGCCGCTGCCTGGATCGGTGACGACCTGAACAAACTGGCCATCGGCAATCGCGACATATTCGCGCCCCTTGAATACCCAGACGCCCCGAGAGCCGACCTTCATCAAACTCGTGGGCGCCAGCACCCGGAAACCCGCCAGCGCCTCCCCCGCTGTGGCATGAATCAATTCATCTGCGACGGGATTCATCAGACTGACGCTGATCGCCTGCTCGGGATTAACCGAATCCACAATCGCAGGTTTCGGCCTGATCTCCGCAAGTCGAGGCTCGGTAAGGTGCGGCAGTGGTGAAAGGACTGTTTCGCTGTCCAGCGGCCGACGCGAGCCGTCAACGTCGAGATCCGGTTTTTTCGAAAGGCCGGTTGCAGGGTTACGGGGTGGTTTGCCAACCATTAATGCTCATCCTTGAGTGGTGGTGTGCTGGCTCCGCAGCACCGCGGAGCCAGCAAACGTTTGTCTGTAAAGTATCGAACTTCAATCAATCATGGGATTGCCGAAGTTTCAGCTTACAGACTTGCACCCTCTTCACCGGCATATATATCTACCACTTGTAACAGCTCAAGTTTGTCGCGCTGAAGTTATCCGCGTTCCAAATAAAATTGGCGCGCTGCAAAATCCGTACGAAGGGCAAGTTTATGCTCAGTACCATACTGATCGATGGCCTGAAAGTGAAATACTTCAGCGTCGCTGCTTGCTGGCTCAATAGTGGAATACCCGGAGAGCGCCTGCACCACGGTCAACTCCCCGTCTCTGTCACTGACCTTGACCGAATAGCGTTTCTTCTTGGTTGATACATATAACCAGCCCTGCGCGCCGAAACTGAGTATATCGGAGAGCGGCGGGCCGTCGAACGGCAACATACTTCCTGCGTCTTTTGTTCAGGCAGAACAAAGATGCCTTGAAGATGATTGGTTGAAGACTCCCGCAGCTTGTTGCCTTTGGCAAACAAACGGCTGCCCCGGCCGCCTTCCGAAATCCAGTCCACCAGTTTGATTTGCTGCCCGCCCTGCGGATACAGCCCCAGATAATAGCTCCAGATGCGATTGCCCGGCTCTTCGTTCCCGCGCCGGACCGAGTACCAGCGGAAACTGTCGATGGAATAGGCAACGGGTTCCTTCGCAATCAGGCTCACGCTGCTGTCGTGGACACTGGAAAGCGTCGTGCCGTTACTGCGAATGACCTGCTGGTTTATCGTCACACGTGCGGCAACCTAGGTTTCTCCGGCACCGGCCGAAGATACCCAGAAGGTCCGTACCTGCGGATGCACGGAGTCATCCTCATCGGGCACAGTATTGGCGCTGTAGTGCGACTCCAGGGTGAATTTACCTTGCTCATCGCTGGCCTTCCAGCCATTGCTCAGCGGTTGGCCGCTGCTGTAATGAATGAGGCTGATGCTGTCCATCACTTCGGCCGGTACATGAACCGCATTGCCATCGGCATCGGCACCCGCTACAAGTACTTGCACTTTGACTTGCATGCGGCCATTGCCGAAGAGTTCTTTGCTGCGCGAGCTTTCTGCCGCATCGAATTTAACTTTCAGCAATGTAAGGCTTTCAAAAGCCCCGACCATGGCTGGCTGAACCTGTGTTTCTTCCGTGACTTCACCCATGTTTGCACTTCCTTTGCTTTCGTATGATTTCAGAAAATCGACATCAGAGTTGATGCCCCTGAATTAATAACATTCAGCGCAAAGAAAGCGAAAAGCAAAACTGTAAGAAACATGCATTTACGCAGGCACGATTACAGCAAAAAAACCTGCTTGCCCCAATCGGAATCAGTGTTCGTCGTTATAAACGAACTTAGGCATTTCCCAATGAAAACGAATGGCCAAAAGACGTAACAGAAATCCGCCAAACAGAGTAATCAGAATCGCTTGCTCGCCTGGCACATTCAAGTACAGACACAGCATGTAGCACCACGCTGCGGCGAAGGAAACGCTCGCATAAAGCTCACGTCGAAAGATAAGAGGAATGTCATTGCAGAAGATGTCACGCAGGATGCCCCCGAATACCCCGGTGATCACGCCGCTGACCGACGCCACCAGCATGCCGTGGCCCATTTCCAGCGCGGTCATGCAACCGATCAGGGTGAACGCCACCAGACCGACCGCATCGAGTACCAGAAACAGCGAACGCAGGTGACGCATCCAGCGCGCAGTGAATACGGTAAACATCGCCGCGACCGACGTCAGCACCAGGTACTCCGGGTGTTTGACCCAGGTCAGCGGGTAATGCCCCAGCAACACGTCACGCACCGAACCGCCGCCCAGCGCCGTAATACAGGCGATCAGCACCACGCCAAACCAGTCCATGCCGCGGCGGCCGGCAGACAACGCGCCAGTCATGGCTTCGGCGGTAATGGCGATCAGATAGAGCATCAGCAGCATGATGGCGGTCCAGACAGGAAGGCGCGCAGTCTAGCCATTTCATCACCGCACCAGAAGAGGGCAGAGGCGCATTGCCCTTTTGTGGCGAGGGAGCTTGCTCCCGCTGGAGGGCGAAGCACTCCCCTACATTTTTCAGCCATGACGGATGTGCAGATTTACGACTGCTACGCAGCCGGGCGGGAGCAAGCTCCCTCGCCACAAAAACCTATCAAGCGCATCAGAACTTGATGAAATGCTTGCGATAGTGCTGCAACTCGGCGATCGATTCACGAATGTCGTCGAGCGCCAGGTGCGTGCTGCCCTTCTTGAAGCTGTCGCGCACGTCAGGTGCCCAGCGCGCGGCCAGTTCCTTGAGCGTCGAGACATCGAGGTTGCGGTAATGGAAATAGCTTTCAAGCGCTTTCATGTGGGTATAAAGGAAGCGCCGATCCTGGCAGATGCTGTTGCCGCAGATCGGTGACTTGCCCTTCGGCACCCACTGTTCCAGAAAGGCGATGGTCTGGGCTTCGGCTTCGGCCATGCTGATACGGCTGTCACGTACACGCTGGGTCAGGCCGGAGTTGCCATGGGTGCGAGTGTTCCATTCATCCATGCGCGCGAGCACTTCGTCGCTGTGGTGAATGGCGATCACCGGACCTTCGGCCAACGTGTTGAGGTCGCTATCGGTAACGATGGTGGCCATTTCGATGATCACGTCGTTGTCCGGGTCCAGACCGGTCATTTCCAGGTCGATCCAGATCAGGTTCTGCGGGTTTTGCATATTCGGGCTCCTAGGCAATGCTGCGCAGTTTAGCCTAGGCAGGTGGCCGGGCGTGCTAAACTCGCGGCCGTTTTACCTAATCGCTGCATTCTTCAGACGGAACACCCATGGCCAAACGCCAACTCAATCGTCGCCAAAACTGGCGCATCGAAAAGATTCAAGGCGAGCGCGCCGCACGCGCTGCCAAACGCGAGTCCTCGGCGGTCGAAGCCCTCGAGGGCGGCGACCTGGGCCCGGAACAGCACGGTCTGGTGATCGCCCACTTCGGCGTGCAGGTTGAGGTCGAGGCCACCGACGGCGAACTCGCCGGACAAGTGTTCCGCTGCCATTTGCGCGCCAACCTGCCGGCGCTGGTGACGGGCGACAAAGTCGTCTGGCGTGCCGGCAACCAGGGCATCGGTGTGATCGTCGCACAACTGCCGCGCAGTACCGAACTCTGCCGCCCGGACAGCCGGGGCCAGCTCAAGCCGGTCGCGGCCAACGTTGACATGATCGTCATCGTTTTTGCGCCGCTGCCCGAGCCCCACGCCAATCTGATCGATCGCTACCTGGTCGCTGCCGAACACGCCGGCATTCGTCCGTTACTGCTGCTGAACAAATTTGATCTGATCGACGAACACAACGCCCCGGCCCTCAACGCGCTGCTGGCGGTGTATCGCACACTGGGTTATCCGGTGCTGGAAGTCTCGGCGCATCACGGCAATGGCATGGAACAGCTGCAACAGCAGCTCGACGGACGCATCAGCGTATTCGTCGGCCAGTCCGGCGTCGGCAAGTCGTCGCTGGTCAACAGCCTGCTGCCGGACGTTGAGACCCGCGTCGGACCGTTGTCCGAACTGTCCGGTCAGGGCACGCACACCACGACCACCGCACGCCTGTTTCACTTCCCCGGCGGCGGTGAGCTGATCGACTCCCCGGGCATCCGCGAATTCGGCCTGGGCCACGTCAGCCGCGCCGACGTCGAAGCCGGCTTCATCGAGTTTGACGACCTGCTCGGCACCTGCCGTTTCCGCGACTGCAAGCACGACCGCGAGCCGGGTTGCGCGCTGCTCAAGGCGCTGGAAGACGGCCGCGTGCAACAGCAGCGAATGAACAGCTACCGCTCGATCATCGCCAGCCTGCCCGAAAACAACCATTAAACAGGCGCACCGGCGGCCCCTTCCAACGGGCTGCCGGTTGTCGGATCGCACCTGACAAAACCCTGCCAAACTTAAACGTCAGATCTTTCCGAAAGACCTGCACTCGTTCGCTTGCAGGGCTTTTCTGTTTCGCCGCGCGGATCTTGTGAGCGCGCTCCAGAAGCCTACATTCGGGTCCTCCTTCGCACTTTCGCGACTTCCGAGGACCCTATGCAAACCTACCATTTGTTCATCAGCCATTCGTGGAACTACTCAGACAGCCACGACAATCTGGTCCGTCTGCTCAACGCCCATCCGACGTTCACCTACAAGAATTTTTCCGTGCCGCCGCACAACCCTATCGTCGGCGCGCGCACGGACAAGCAACTTGAAGAAGCCATCGAAAACAAGATTCGCCCCTGCTCGGCAGTGCTGATCATGGCCGGCATGTATTCGACCTACAGCAAATGGATCAACAAGGAAATCGAGATCGCCAAACGCATGGGCAAGGTGATCATCGCGATCAAGCCCTTTGGTGCCGAACGTATTTCCACGGTCGTGCGCAATGCGGCTCATGCCGAGTGCGCGTGGAACACCAACAGTATCGTCAGCGCGATCCGCCTGCACACGGCGGTGTAACCATGCGCAAGGGACTGTTTATCGGCATCAACGATTACTCGAACATTTCTGCGCTGAGCGGCTGCTGCAACGACGCCATGGCCATGGCCTCGGTGCTGAAGACCGACGCCAATGGCGACCCCAACTTCAAGAACATCGTGCTGACGTCCGCTGAAGATTATCTGAGTCGAGAGAAACTGGAGGACCAGATTCGCGAGCTGTTTTCCGGCGACTGCAACGTCGCACTGCTGTATTTCGCCGGACACGGCGGCTTCGATGCCGACACCGATGAAGGCATGCTGATCCCACAGGACTACCGCAGCGCCAAGGACGGCGTCCGTATCAGCGACGTCCTCAATTGGGCCAGCAAAGCCACGCGCATCAAAAACAAAGTGATCATTCTCGACTGCTGCCAAAGCGGCTCGGCCGGCGAGGTGCGCGCCTTGCGCAGTGAAAGCAGCACGGTCTGCGAAGGCATGACGATTCTGACCGCCTGCAAGAAAGAGCAGCCGGCGCTGGAGGGCGCGCAGCACGGCGTGTTTACCGGCCTGCTTTTGCAGGCGTTGCACGGCGGCGCCGCGAACATCCTCGGCAAGATCACTCCCGGCAGCCTGTACTCCTTCGTCGATAACGCCCTCGACGCCTGGGAACAGCGCCCGGTGTTCAAGACCAACGTTTCGCAGTTCATTTCCCTGCGTGAAGTCTCGCCGCTGATCCCCAAGGAAATCCTGCGCAAACTGCCCGACTGGTTCGCCGAGGCCGAGTCAGTCTTCGCGCTGGACCGAAGCTATGAACCTACCGAAGCGACCTTCGACCCGGCGCACGGCGAAATTTTCGCTCAGTTGCAGAAATGCAACCGCCACAGCCTGATCGAACCGGTCGACGCCGAGCACATGTACTACGCCGCGCTCAACGCCACCGGCTGCCGTCTCACCGCCCTCGGCGCCTATTACCGCGAACTCGCTCTGAAAGGACACTTCTGATGCCCGTATTTATCAGCTACCGCCACATGGATCGCGCCCATGCGATCAACATCAATACGCGCCTGACCCAAGCCAACATCAAGACGTACCTCGACGTGCTGGATCCGGAATCGCAGACCACCGACGACATCACCGGGGTGATCACCCGCAACATCACCGAATGCACGCATTTGCTGGCAGTGGTTTCAGAGAAAACGGCGTTGTCGTGGTGGGTGCCGTTTGAAATTGGTGAGGCGACCATTAGCAACCGACGGATCTGTACGTTCAAAACCGGGCCGGCTGAACTGCCGATCTATCTGGACAAGTGGCCAAAGCTGAGCACGGCCAGCGATCTGAATTTCTTTATCGAGGCGTATCGCGAGGAGGTGTCGAACAAGCGGTCGATGGCCCTGGATTCAATCAGCGAGTCGGTGAAGGGAGCTTACAAGCGCAATGCGGAGATGTTTCATGAACAGCTGAAAAACCGGATTCGCCGCGGGTTCTAGAATTTCCTCACTTTTGAAAAGCCCCGTGAGGGGCGGCCGCTGATCAGGCAAAAAAAAACCGACATCGCTGTCGGTTTTTTTTGATCACTGCTTCGGCGCTGGCGCCGCCGCGCCCGGGTCAGCAGGTTTAGGCGCGGCGTCATCGAACAGATTCAAGCGTTCACGCAACTCGTGAGCCGGCACTGGCTGCTTGTCCGCCGGCAGCGCGTTCGGGTCGACCGGAGCTGCCGGAGCAGCGCCGTTCTGACTCTGATCGGCAGGCTTCGCCGCGTCAGCACCTTGCGCACCTTCGATGGCCGCCTGGGCTTTCTTGGTCAGCACGACGATGTCGATACGGCGGTTGACCGGGTTGAACGGGTTGTCCCGGTCGAACAATGCCGACGAGGCGTAACCGACCACTCGCGCCACCTGCGCATCGGGATAACTGCCGGCGACCAAGGCACGCCGAGCGGCGTTGGCGCGGTTGGCCGACAGTTCCCAGTTGCCGTAATCGCCCGTGCCAATGTACGGCTTGGCGTCGGTGTGGCCGCTGATGCTGATCTTGTTCGGCACCGCTTTGATGGTGTCGGCCATGGCCAGCAGAATGTCTTCGAAGTACGGTTTCAGGCGTGCGGAGCCGGAGTCGAACATCGGCCGGTTCTCGGCATCCATGATCTGGATGCGCAAGCCGTTCGGCGTGATTTCGAAGAGGATCTGATCCTTGAACTTCTGCAGCTGCGGGTTCTCGTCGACCTTGTTCTGCAGTTCTTGCAGCAACAACTCCAGACGCTCCTTCTCAACCTGCTCGGCCATGCCTTCAACCTGTTCGGTATCGACCGTGACCTTGTCCGGTTGCGGCTGCGACTTCACTTCCGGGTTGAGGGTGTTTTCCGGGGCCAGGGTTGGCGTACCGCCCAGGTCAATGATGTACGGCGTGCCGCTTTCGGAGAAACCGACCGGGTCCTTGAAGTAACCGGCGATGGCGATCTTCTGCTCCGGCGTCGCGGTGGAGAGCAGCCACAACACCAGAAAGAACGCCATCATCGCCGTCGCAAAGTCGGCGAAGGCGATTTTCCAGGCCCCGCCGTGGTGCCCGCCGGCAATGCGCTTGACGCGCTTGACTATGATCGGCTGATTATTTTCCATGTCTTAACGACCGCGAACCGCTTGTTCCAGCTCGGCGAAGCTCGGACGGTGGGCCGGATACAGAACCTTGCGCCCGAACTCGACCGCCAGCGACGGCGGCATGCCGGACGCCGAAGCCACCAGCGAGGCCTTGATGGCTTCGTAGACGTTGAGTTCTTCCTTGGCATCGTGGGCCAGGGAGTGCGCCAGCGGGCCGAAGAATCCGTACGCCGCGAGAATACCGAAGAACGTACCGACCAGTGCCGCACCCACGTGCAGACCAATCGACGCCTGGTCACCTTCGCCCAGCGACGCCATGGTCACCACGATACCGAGTACCGCCGCGACGATACCGAAACCGGGCATGCCGTCAGCGATACCGTTGACCGCGTGCGATGGGTGCTCGAGATCTTCCTTCAGGCTGTACAACTCCATGTCGAACAGGCCTTCGAGCTCGTGCGGAGCCATGTTGCCGGAGGACATGATGCGCAGGTAATCGCAGACGAACGCGGTCATGCGTTCATCCTTGAGCACCGCCGGGTACTTGGCGAAGATCGGGCTCGCGGCGGCATCTTCGATGTCGCCTTCGATAGCCATCATGCCTTCGCGGCGGCTCTTGTTGAGGATCTCGTAGATCAGGCCGAGCACTTCCAGGTAGAAGGTGTGGCTGAAGCGCGAGCTGAACATGCTCAGGGATTTCTTGAGCACGTGCATCGTCATATAACCAGGGTTGGCCTGGAGGAACGCGCCAAGGGCCGCACCGCCGATGATCAACACCTCGAAGGGCTGGATCAGGGCGGCAATCTTGCCGTGGGAGAGCACGTATCCGCCGAGCACGCTCGCGAATACGACGATGATGCCGATAATTTTAGCCATAGGTAGAAGGTACTTACTTAAGTCGGGTTCAAGGTCATATTCGGAAGTTAAAAAATCTCTTCTTCTACTTATCGGCAAAACTGCGCCAGACTATAGCCAGTTCAGGCGAAAAGCCAATTTAGCCCATGCCGGGCGCGTCTACAGTCAGTGAAGATCTCGTCCAGACATGGCTAATGAAACGAACGTCCCATCCGCAATTCCGACCACCATCGCCGGCTGGGTCAAGCTGCTCGACAGCGTCCCCCTGCCCGTGCCGCAAGAGGCACACGACAAAGTCTGCCGGGCGATCCGTGACAATCGCAGCTCGCTGCGCGACATCGCCGACCTGATGCAGGACAGCCCGGCGCTGGCCTTGAGCATCATCCGTGAGGCGAATCGTCACACCCACGGCGCCATGGCTGCGCCGGCGGAAAACCTTGAGGTCGCGATCAATCGCCTTGGCCTGGCCCGCACCGAAGAACTGCTGGCGCGCCTGCCCGCCGCACCGCACATGCAGATCCCCAAGGCCCTGCGCCAGCTGCAAATGATCAGCCAGCACGCGACGCAACAGGCCAACGGTTTTTTCGCCAGTCGCCTGGCGCGGCTGTGGCAGGACATCCATTGGGGCAGCCTGCTGTTTCTCTCGCCGTTGTGGCCGCTGGCGCTGATCTTTCCCCGATTGCTCGAAGAATGGGAACTGCGGGTTATCCACAAGGGTGAACCGGCACAGGCCGTCGAAAAGCAACTGTTTGGCGTGCGCCTGCTGAGCATCGCGGCGGCGCTGGTGGAAGCCTGGCACCTGCCGATCTGGGTTCAGCAAGGCTACAAATTGCTGCTTGGTGAGCAGCGCGAGCTGGTCAAAGTGCTGCGCATTGCCCGCGACAGCGAGCATCCGCTGCGCCAGCAAAATCGCCTCGACGAAGACCCGACCCTGCGTCGCTGGCTCAATCAGCCGGCCAATACCGTGCTGCTGGCAAACGGCCTGGCACTGTCGGCGCAACAGGCCTGGGACTGTCCGCACAGCGCGCGCTGGCAATACCTGACCAGCCTTTATTTGCAGATGCCGATGGACGAGGTGCAGCAACAACTGCACCAGCAGGCCGCGAACAGTGCCCGTCATCACGCCATGCCCGATCTCTGGCATCCAGCGGTAGCGCTGCTGTGGCCGTGGGGCGCCCGGCGCTTGCCTGCGGGAATGTTACCGGCGGCAGCGCCGAACGCCGAAGACTTGAGCCAGTGGCGTCGGCAATGCGCCGAACTGCTGGCCGAACCCAGCCGTTTCACCAACGCCATGAGCCTGACCGTCGCCGCACGTGACGCACTGGTGGCCAGCGGCATGCGCCGGGTGATGGTGCTGATGGCTGATCGCACCCATTCGACGCTGCGCGTGCAGCAGGCCGCCGGCCTGCCAAAAGAAGCCGCGGCGCTGAGTTTTGCCGTCAGCCAAAGCAAGGTCCTGCAACGCCTGCTCGCCCAGCAGGCGCAAGTGCGGATCACCCCTGAGAACAACGCGCAGTTTTCCGCGCTGCTACCGCCGAGCCTGCGCACGCTGTTTCGTGGCGAGCATCTGTTTCTGCGCTCGCTGGTCAATAACGGTCGGGTGATCATGATCGTTGTCGCCGATCAGGGTGGCGGGCCGTTCGCCGAGATCACCGTGCAAGCCTTCGGCAAAACCGCGCAGTGCATCGAAAAAGCCCTGCACAGCTTTAGCAGCCGTGGCCGATGAGGCTGCGCTACAATCCTCCCCTTTGTGCTCTGGAGACCTCACATGTCTGACTTCTCTGGCTTGCCGCTCGTCATCGAGCCGAGCGACCTGCTCCCGCGTCTCGAGTCTGACAACCTGATTCTGGTGGACCTGACCAGCGCAGCCCGCTATAGCGAAGGTCATTTGCCCGGCGCACGCTTTGTCGACCCGAAACGTACCCAGCTCGGCCAGCCGCCGGCGCCGGGGCTGCTACCGGCCAAAGCCGATCTGGAAGCGCTGTTCGGCGAGCTGGGCCATCGCCAGGACGCGGTCTACGTGGTGTATGACGACGAGGGCGGCGGCTGGGCCGGACGCTTTATCTGGCTGCTCGATGTGATCGGTCACGACAACTACCACTATCTGGACGGTGGCCTGCCGGCATGGCTGGCCGCAGGCATGCCGATGTCGATCCAGGTGCCGGCGGCCGTTGGCGGCCCGGTATCGCTGACGCTGCACGATGAGCCGACCGCCACCCGCGAATACTTGCAAAGCCGTCTCGGCGCCGCCGATCTGGCGATCTGGGATGCGCGCGGGCCGCTGGAATATTCCGGTGAGAAGGTCCTCGCCGCCAAGGGCGGACATATCCCCGGTGCGGTCAATTTCGAATGGACTGCCGGGATGGACCAGACCCGTCAACTACGCATTCGCAAGGACATGCCACAGATACTCGAACAGCTCGGGATCACCAAGGACAAAGAAATCATTACCCACTGCCAGACCCATCACCGGTCGGGCTTCACTTATCTGGTGGCCAAATCCCTCGGGTATCCGCGGGTCAAGGGCTACGCCGGTTCATGGGGCGAATGGGGCAACCACCCCGACACGCCTGTCGAGATTCAAGCTTCCAAGGACAACTAATGAAAGAGCGTCTGTTTATCCTCAGCCAATACCTGCTGCCGCACCACTTGCTGTCGCGTCTGGCCGGCTGCATTGCCGAGTGCCGCGTGCGCTGGTTCAAAAATGCCTTCACACAATGGTTCGCCAAGCGCTATCAGGTGGACATGTCCCAGGCGCTGGTCGAAGACCTGACCGCTTACGAGCACTTCAATGCATTCTTCACTCGTGCGTTGAAAGACGGCGCGCGTCCGCTGGACGAAACCCCAGGCGCGATTCTCAGCCCGGCCGACGGTGCGGTCAGCCAGCTCGGTCCGATCGAACACGGTCGCGTATTCCAGGCCAAGGGCCACAGTTTCAGCGTGCTGGAGCTGCTCGGTGGTGATGCGGCCAACGCCGCGCCGTTCATGGGCGGCGACTTTGCCACCATTTACCTGTCGCCGAAGGACTACCACCGCGTGCACATGCCGCTGGCCGGCACCCTGCGTGAAATGGTCTACATCCCGGGCCGGATTTTCTCGGTCAACCAGACCACTGCCGAAAACGTCCCGGAACTGTTCGCCCGCAACGAGCGCGTGGCGTGCATCTTCGACACCGAGCGCGGGCCGATGGCTGTGGTGCTGGTCGGCGCGATGATCGTCGCTTCGATCGAAACCGTATGGGCCGGTCTGGTCACGCCGCCCAAGCGCGAACTGAAAACTTTCCGCTACGACGAAGCCGCCCGCGCACCGATTCATCTGGAAAAAGGTGCTGAACTGGGGCGCTTCAAGCTGGGTTCGACGGCGATCGTGCTGTTCGGCCCGGATCAGGTGAAGTGGGCTGAAGGGCTGGTGGCTGGTTCGCCGGTGCAGATGGGCCAGGGTCTGGCACTGCCGAAAGTGTGACAACCTTTGCGGAAGCAGCCAGCGCTGCTTCCGCAAAGTGCTGTATTTGCTGCTATGGTTTTTGGCATGAGCCAGACCATATCCTCCCCCCAGTTGCGTGCTCCTACTCCTACCCAATCGCGTCTGTCGTTTTGCGACGCCAGCCCGCGCGACCTCAAGCGCTGGATCGCCGGCCTGCCCAAGGCCAACATCGGCGAAACCGCCCGCCTGCTCTATCAAGGCCTGGGCGAACTCAACGTTTTGCTAACGCCCAGCAATAATCGTCTGCAACTGCTGGAGCTGTTGCGGCCCGAGGTGTATTTCGTCTGCCAGCATCTGGAACGGCACTTTCTGCACCAGGCGATCATGCTCGATGAGCGCTCGCGCAAGGTCAGCAACCTGTGTCAGGCACTGCAAGGCCATCTGGCGATCGGCTATAAACAGATCGTCCTGCGCATTGCGCCCAAGTACAGCAAGGACCGCGCAGCACTGGTCAGCACCGCGCTGCAACGCGCCGCTCATGCACTCAAGGGACAATTGGTGCGCGCCACGCAGCTGTACAGCTCACCGCCCGAACAGGTGTGGTTCGAACTGCATCAGTTGTATCGCAGCGCCACCGAATTGCAGTTGCAACAGCGCCCGGTGCGCGATGACCTGGCCTTTCTGACCAGCGAACTGAGCGTCGAACAGACCTACGTCGCCGCCCTGTTGCTGGGCAGCGCCCGTTGCAACCAGCTGCGTCAGAGCCAGATTGCCCGGCTTGCCGAGGTAATCGAGCCATGGAGTGCTCTGCTCAAGCTAAATCCGGGCCGCGCCGACGGCGGTTTGTTTGCGATCAGCCCGGACCTTGACGTCGGTCCGCGCTACCGGAAGATGTTTCGCAGCGAACAACAGAGCGCACTGCTGGGCTTCGACCCACAAGCGCTGGTCCAGCAGCTCGAAACGCACTTGCTGCATCAGCCGACCTCGCCGCCCTTACCCATCTCCGCCGGCCTGAGCGTCGACACGCTGCAACATCTGCACGCCACTTGGGGACAGACTGCCGAACGCAGCTTTCAGCGCATTGCCGGTCAAGGCGCATTGACAGTGTGCGTCGGCA
Source organism: Pseudomonas sp. SWRI111 (assembly GCF_014268555.1). Classification (NCBI taxonomy): domain Bacteria; kingdom Pseudomonadati; phylum Pseudomonadota; class Gammaproteobacteria; order Pseudomonadales; family Pseudomonadaceae; genus Pseudomonas; species Pseudomonas sp. SWRI111. The sequence continues at coordinate 232,479 of NZ_JABWQQ010000007.1, forward strand.
TGAGTGCGTTGCATTTCTATCTCGCCGGCGAGCGTACCTTCAGCGAACTGCTCAAGCACCCCGGCGCCCGTGCGGCGAATTTCAGCCGCGTGGTAGCCAAGGGTGAAAAGGACAGCTGGAGCCAAGCGTTTGACGCGGCACCGCAAGGCAACGATGAGCTGCTGCCTTATGAGGAAATCCAATACGACCAATTGGCCGAAGACGAAAGCCCAGGCCATGCGCCGAACTATCCAACCTACGCCTTGCCCGTAATCAACCACAGCCCCGGCGGTTATTGCCTGGCCTGGCCAAGCGAGGTGCCGGCCGAATTGCAGGCCGGGGAAATGCTCGGCATTCAGGACAGCGAGAGCAAGGGCTGGAGCATTGCGGTGATTCGCTGGATTCGTCAGGTGCGCGGCAGCGGTACGCAGATGGGTATTGAACTGGTTGCGCCACACGCCCAGCCCTGCGGACTGCAACTGGTGCGTACGAAGGACGATCACAGTCAGTACTTGCGCGGTTTACTGCTGCCGGAAATCAGCGCGATCGATGTGCCGGCGACGGTGCTCGCACCGCGCCTGCCGTTTCAGGAGGGCAACAAGGTGGTCATCAACACACAAGGCGAAGAACACCGCGCCGGACTGGATCGGCGGGTGGCGAGTACGCACAGTTTCAATCAGTTCGCTTATCGCTCGCTGGAGGCTGCGCAAAATGCCGGGGGGGAGGAAGATTTTGATTCGTTGTGGAAATCGCTCTAGACCGAGGTGCGGCCTTCGCGAGCAGGCTCGCTCCTACAGGAGAATGAGGTCTCCTGTGGGAGCGAGCCTGCTCGCGAAAACGGCCGGATCAATCGATAGAAGGCTTAGAGCTGACCGTCGCGATCGCGCAAGCCCAGCAGATACAACACTCCATCCAGCCCCAGCGTTGAGATCGCCTGCTTCGCCGACTGCTTGACCAGCGGCTTGGCGCGAAACGCTACGCCCAGCCCGGCAATCGCCAGCATCGGCAGATCATTCGCGCCGTCGCCGACGGCAATGGTCTGCTCCAGACGCAACCCTTCCTTGTGCGCCAGTTCCCTGAGCAGGTCAGCCTTGCGTTGCGCATCGACGATCGGCTCGATCGCCACGCCGGTGCACTTGCCGTCGACCACTTCCAGCTCGTTGGCGAACACGTAGTCGATGCCAAGCCTGGCTTGCAGTTGCTTGGCGAAATAAGTGAAGCCGCCGGACAGGATCGCGGTTTTGTAGCCCAGGCGCTTGAGTTCGGCGAACAGGGTTTCGGCGCCTTCGGTCAAGCGCAGCGAGGCGCCGATCGAGTCGAGCACGCTGACGTCCAGACCTTTGAGCAAGGCCAGGCGCTCTTTGAAACTGGCGCGAAAATCCAGCTCGCCGGCCATGGCCCGCTCGGTGATTTCCGAGACCCGATCGCCGACGCCGGCGGCCTTGGCCAGTTCGTCAATCACTTCCGCCTCGATCAGGGTCGAGTCCATGTCGAACACCGCCAGACGCCGATTGCGGCGAAACAGCGAATCTTCCTGGAAGGCGATATCGACATTCAACGCCTGCGCGACGCTGAGGAATTCGGCGCGCAGTGCTTGCGGGTCAGCCGCTTCGCCACGCACGGAAAACTCGATGCAGCCTTTGCCCTTGTCAGCCGGCGTGTCCAGCGGCATACGTCCCGACAGACGGTCGATATGATCGATGTTCAAACCGTATTTGGCAGTGATCGCACTGACTGCCTGCAATTGGCCGGCGGTCACTTTGCGGGTCAGCAGGGTGACGATATGGCGTTTCTTGCCCTGATTGCCCACCCACTGCTGGTAATCCTCTTCGGACACCGGGGTGAAGCGCACTTGCTGGTCAAGTTCGTAGCCCTTGAACAGGATGTCCTTGAGCACCGACTTGCCCTGCTCGGAATCGGGGATTTCAACCAGAATGCCGAACGACAGGGTGTCGTGGATCACCGCCTGACCGATGTCGAGAATGTTCACACCACCTTGTGCCAGGACACCCGTAATGGCCGCTGTCAGACCCGGACGGTCGACTCCCGTGATGTTAATCAGGACGATTTCGCGCAACGCGCACCCCCGCAGCTGGAAAAAAACCGCATTCTACCCACTTTCAGTGACCATCGGGCACCGCGAGCGCTTTGCCGGTCTAGGGCCTGTCGCTATACTGCGCGTCAACTTCACGGACAAAGAGCCGAGCTCAAGTGAACCGGCCCACGCCAGTTAAAACCGATAACTTCTTCCTGCTGATCTTCCGTGCACTGCGCCACCGCCGTGTGCCGATTGCATTGCGCATTGCCAGCCACAACGTGATCCTGGTCGCTCTGGCCCTGGTGATCTATGCCGGGGTGATGGGGCTGCAATTCAAGCAGGCCATGCACGAGCAGGCCGATGCGCTGGGCGAGAGTCTGACCACGCAGACGGCGACATCCGCCACCGAACTGCTGGTGTCCAACGACATTCTCAGCCTCAACGTGCTGCTCAACAACCTGACCAAGAACAAACTGGTGGCCCATGCGGCGATCTACAGCGTGGACAACCGTATCCTCGCCGAGTCCGGTCAGCGCCCCAAGCACAGCCTGTTGGGCGAAGCCGAGGGTATGTACGAGAGCAAGATCACGTTTCAGGACGTGACCGCCGGCCAACTGCGTATCAGCCTGGACATGGATCAGTTCCAGCAGCCGATGACCATCAGCCTGCAGAGCATGGGCATCCTCAGTGCAATCCTGCTGGCGCTTTCGCTGGCCTTGAGCCTGCGTATGGGCCGCTATCTGTCCACGCCACTGCTGCAATTACGCGTGTGGCTGCGCCGGATCGACGAACACACGCCGGGCATTGATCGTCAGGATGAAATCGGCGATCTGGCGCGCCAGCTGCACGCCAGCTACGCCCCGGAGCCAGCCCCTGAGCCGGAACCTGAATTCGACGATGAGGACGAGCCGGAATTCGAGGTGCGTAATTTGCGCGATCCGAGTTTTGACGAAACCCGTCCGTTGGCTGCACAGAAACCGGCACCGCGGCACTTGGTCAGCACGGTTGAAGATGACGACGACGATGACGCCTTCGCCGACCTGCGCGACGAGTCGCTCAACGGCGCCGTGCAACCGCTCACTCGCAAACCGACCCCGAACGTGCCGCAACACACCGCCGTGCTGGCTGTGCAATTGGGTTCCCAGGAGCAACTGCGCCGCCTGCCCCGGGCACGCCTGGAAGAGTTGCAGGAGCGCTATCGCGACTGCCTCGAACAAGCCGCCTCGCTGTATCAGGGCGAAATCGAGACCCTGAACGATGGCAGCACGCTGATGCTGTTCCACACCGAAGACAGCGGCGACGATTACCTGACCAACGCGATCTGCTGCGGCGAACTGCTGCGTGCGCTGGGTCATCAATTGCAGATCGAAGTCGCCGACAGCGGCATTACCCTGCAATTGCAATTGGGCCTGACCTTGGGCGATGAGTTGTTCGGCCTGAGTCAGATCGACCTGCTGCTGACCGACTCGGCCCAGGATGCCCTGGCCTTGTCGCAGCACAGCCGCAACCTGCTGCTGGTAGAACGCAAGATCAGCGATGATGTGCTGATCCGTCAGCGCGCGCGGATCCGCCCGATTGCCAGCCCTGAGGGCGCTTGCTGCGTCGAGCGCTTGATGGAGCCTTATCCCTCGATGCTGGAACGGCAACTGGCGCGGATGCATGAGCGCCGGGCGTAAATCTTAAGCCCGATACACCAAAGCCCGCCGACACGTGTTTGTCTGCGGGCTTTTTGTTGCCTGACACTGCGCCTTCGCGGGCAAGCCCGCTCCCACAGGGTTTTGCATTCACTCACACATTTGCGGCCCAGCGCAGATCCACTGTGGGAGCGGGCTTGCTCGCGATGGGGCCATCACATCCGACATCAGCGTCGTCTGGCATTCCGTCTTCGCGAGCAGGCTCACTCCTACAGGGTTTTGCATTCATTCACACATCTGCCATTCAGCGCAGATCCACTGTGGGAGCGGGCTTGCTCGCGAAAGGGCCGACACATCCAACATCAGTGTCGCCTGACACTCCGCCTTCGCGGGCAAGCCCGCTCCCACAGGGTTTTGTGTTCACTCAGATATCTGCGGCCCAGCGCAAATCCACTGTGGGAGCGGGCTTGCTCGCGAAAGGGCCGGCACATCCAGCATCAATGTCGCCTGACACTCCGTCTTCGCGAGCAGGCTCACTCCTACAGGGTTTTGTGTTCACTCAGATATCTGCGGCCCAGCGCAGATCCACTGTGGGAGCGGGCTTGCTCGCGAAAGGGCCGGCACATCCAGCATCAGTGTCGCCTGACACTCCGTCTTCGCGAGCAGGCTCACTCCTACAGGGTTTTGCATTCATTCACACATCTGCCATTCAGCGCAGATCCACTGTGGGAGCGGGCTTGCTCGCGATGGGGCCATCACATCCGACATCAGCGTCGTCTGGCATTCC
>NZ_JABWQQ010000070.1:0-362 GCF_014268555.1 Pseudomonas sp. SWRI111
GTTACCGGCGAAAAACAAGGCCTGATCACTGCCGGCGCCTTCACCGCCGACTCCGTTGGCAACACCTACCAGGAAGGCCACGAAGACCAGGTCATGGTTCAGGCTTTCACCCACGACGTGATCATCCCGCGTGACCCGCAATCCGGTCAGCCAACCGGTCAGCGCGTTCACAAGCCAGTTGTGATCACCAAGGTCTACGACAAGGCTTCGCCACTGCTGCAAGCCGCACTGACTTCCGGCGAGCGCATGAGCGAGATCGTTATCCAGTGGTACCGCACTTCGGCTCAAGGCACCCAAGAGCACTACTACACCACCAAACTGGAAGACGCGATCATCGTCGCCATCAACAACAAAATGCACAA
>NZ_JABWQQ010000071.1:0-357 GCF_014268555.1 Pseudomonas sp. SWRI111
TAGCTTTTATTAAATCAAAATCTAAATAAGGCAATAGCTCATTGCTGTTAAATCCACCAATGACCGTTAATATTCCTTTTACCTTTGTATCCCGAAAAGCATCATGGATATCTTCTATTCGATGCTCAATTGTCGTGGAAAACTGTAAGTCTGATTCAAAGATATGCTTCCCAAACGTAACGACAAATCCAAGGTCTTCTAACCTTTTCTTTGCTTCCACGATTCCCTCTTCTGATAAAATTTTTGCACTTCGACTAGGAGCGATTACTCTAATTTCATCCCCCATTTGAAGCTTTGCAGGTATTCTCATGCCCATTCCTCCTCTTTCTTCTTATTAAATCACAAATAATCATATAT
>NZ_JABWQQ010000072.1:0-346 GCF_014268555.1 Pseudomonas sp. SWRI111
TATTCGGTGACGAGGGTCTGACCGTGGCCCCGACGTTCGCGGATCAGGTTGCCGAAGGCGTCGTAGTCGTAATGGCGATCGCCCTGCATCAGCAGGCGGTTGCCTTTGATCCTGGCCGGGCCGGGGCGGTCCTGCATCAGCAGGTTGCCGGCCGGGTCGTGGGCGAAGGATTCGGGCAGTTCGTCGCGCGAGTGACGCACGCGGATCAGTCGGTCGAGGGCGTCGTAGCCGTAGGTGCGTTGGCCGTGACGGCTGTCGGCAATGTGCTTGAGGTTGCCGTTGGCGCTGTAGGCATAATCGCGGCGATACAGCGCCGCGTGCTGATGACCTACAGCGTGGGCGAGCA
>NZ_JABWQQ010000073.1:0-346 GCF_014268555.1 Pseudomonas sp. SWRI111
GTGTTGCCATGGGGTGCTCTCCTTGCGGAATAAAGTTAAGGGCCCGGAGGCGAAATCGCCCGGTGGGTGGCTGAGGGTTATCAAGACGCGTGCCAGGTTAGGTGAAGTGCCCGGCGGGTGGGGCTTGAGGGCAGTGAGTTAGCAAATGGCGGGTTTTTCGGCGTGATAATCAGGAGAAAGTGCGCAAGAAGTTGCGCAGTACTGCGCAAGTTCTTGCGCACTTGGCTGCAGCCCTTTCTCCATAAGGGCTACAGGTGAATTTACCCCCTAAATATTACGACCTACTGCGCAACTTCTTGCGCAGTTGGGCATTGGCCGGGACCGAGGTGTTTGCTTCGCGAGCAGG
>NZ_JABWQQ010000074.1:0-346 GCF_014268555.1 Pseudomonas sp. SWRI111
GTTATGGTTGGTGCAGCAAATCCGATTGAAGCAGTTATTCTAATGATTATCTTTATTCCAGTAACTGAATCTTTAAGAGCTTTAATAGGTCTTGGAGGAAAAATGAATGATGGCTTCTCAAAAGCAGCTGCTATGATGGGTGTGTCCGCTTTAGTTTGTATGTTTGGAGCAGCTAAAGGGGCATTATTAGGTACATCCGTTACAGATGCTATTAAAAGGGGATACCTTAATGCTAAAAACAAAGGTAAAGGTAACTGAAAAGACTCTGACAATGTATCATCAGAAGATAATGATACAGTAGGTGACATCAAAAAAACTCTTGCAGGAAATACAGGAACAGATACTG
>NZ_JABWQQ010000075.1:0-339 GCF_014268555.1 Pseudomonas sp. SWRI111
CGCACCGGCCCGGTAGCGGAAACTCCGGTGAAAATCTGGGGCATCAACATCGCGGCCGCGTTGGGCAATTTTCCACTCAATGGTCTGCTGTGCCGAGCGGGTCCGTGGGGGAACATGGCGGTTGGCGACACATTGACCCTCTATTGGGGCACCGGGCAAAACGTGTGGGTTGAAACCGTCGACCAGACCGAAGTCAACACGCAACTGAGTATGTTCGTGCCTTCCCGGCACATGGTCGATGGCCTGTTCGCGGTGTCCTATACGGTCAAGCCCTTGGGCGGCACGGATCAACCCTCCGAAGTCATGCAGGTGCAGGTCAAGCTCACTCGCCCGGGCGGG
>NZ_JABWQQ010000076.1:0-338 GCF_014268555.1 Pseudomonas sp. SWRI111
CAACGCATCTTCCAGAACCTCACGGTGCCGAAAATCATCGGCATGGTGCTGGAAGAGCACGGCATTCAAAGCAACGCCTACGAATTCAAGACCGGCTCGATCTACCCCGAGCGCATCTACTGCGTGCAATACGACGAGTCGGACCTGCATTTCATCCAGCGCCTGTGCGAAGAAGAAGGCATTCACTACCACTTCCAGCACACCACAACTGGCCACAAACTGCTGTTCGGCGATGACCAGACGGTGTTCCCGAAACTGGCGCCCGTGGCCTATCAGCAAGACTCCGGCATGGTCGCCAATAACCCGGTGATCAAGCGCTTCGACCTGCGCCTGGAAAC
>NZ_JABWQQ010000077.1:0-338 GCF_014268555.1 Pseudomonas sp. SWRI111
GTTTCCAGGCGCAGGTCGAAGCGCTTGATCACCGGGTTATTGGCGACCATGCCGGAGTCTTGCTGATAGGCCACGGGTGCGAGTTTCGGGAACACCGTCTGGTCATCGCCGAAGACGAGTTTGTGCGCCGTCGCCGTGTGCTGGAAGTGGTAGTGAATGCCTTCTTCTTCGCACAGGCGCTGGATGAAGTGCAGGTCCGACTCGTCGTATTGCACGCAGTAGAGGCGCTCGGGGTAGATCGAGCCGGTCTTGAATTCGTAAGCGTTGCTTTGAATGCCGTGCTCTTCCAGCACCATGCCGATGATTTTCGGCACCGTGAGGTTCTGGAAGATGCGTTG
>NZ_JABWQQ010000078.1:0-337 GCF_014268555.1 Pseudomonas sp. SWRI111
CCATAATCTTTTGTATCAGAATTTGCGCGAACACCTGCAGTCAAAATTAGAGTGTAGGTTGGAAGTTCTTCTCCTGATTTTAATACGATAGCATCCTCTTTTACTTCAACGATTGGAGAGCTTTTTAGGATTTTAACTCCTTGTTTCACCATATAGCTTTCTGCTTTATCAGCGTCTCTGCGCTCAAGCATATTTAATATAGTAGGAGCAGCTTCTACAACATATAAAGTAATATCCTTTGCATCTAGTTTATAGTCTTTCGCCAATCTCTCTTTCCATTCAATAAGTTCCCCAACCATTTCAATTCCTGTGAAGCCAGAACCACAAACAGTAAAGG
>NZ_JABWQQ010000079.1:0-335 GCF_014268555.1 Pseudomonas sp. SWRI111
CGCGCCGCTTTGCCTGTTCGTTCCCACTCCCAGAAAAAACTCGCGCCGCCGGTCAGTTGCCGCTGCAGGATGACGTGATGGTCGTCGTAGTCGTAGCGCTCGCTGTCGCCGACCGCGTTGGTTGCGGCCAGCAGGCGTTGGCGGGGATCGAAGCGGTAGCTGACCAGCGTCTGCTCGGTCGTCCATTCGCCTTGGGCAAAGACCTGATAATCAACCGCCACCAGTTGCGCCCGGTCATAACGCAACAACAGCGAACGTCCGGCGCCGTTGTCCAGGCGCTGAATCCGGTCGGCGCGATCGCGCTGCACGGTCAGACGATTGCCGAACACATCGCT
>NZ_JABWQQ010000008.1:0-220994 GCF_014268555.1 Pseudomonas sp. SWRI111
TAAATATGTGTTTGGCCCGCAATTGCCCATGCACCGCCAAAACCTGTGGGAGCTGGCTTGCCAGCGAAGGCGTCGGGTCAGTCAGACCAGCGGTGGCTGATAGTCCGCTTTCGCGAGCTGGCTCGCTCCCACAGTGAATATGTGTTTGGCCCGCAATTGCCCATGCACCGCCAAAACCTGTGGGAGCTGGCTTGCCAGCGAAGGCGTCGGGCCAGTCAGAGCAACTGTGGCTGATACTCCGCTTTCGCGAGCAGGCTCGCTCCCACAGTGAATTTGTGTTTGGCCCGAAATTGCACATGCACCGCCAAACCCTGTGGGAGCTGGCTTGCCAGCGAAGGCGTCAGTGAAACTTTTCCGCCTCATTCGGCCCGATCACCTAACCTCATAGGCTGTGTGATCCATTCGAGCCGCCCCGCCCATGCGCCACCCATTGAAGCCGCTGTTTTTCATCGCCCTGCTGGTGTTCCTGCCGAGCGGCTCTGCGCTGTGGGCGGCCGATCTGCCGGCGCCGTCCGTCAGCAGCGCAGCGCCGCTGCCGGTGATTTCGCAAAGTGATCTGCAAGCCCTGCAGCAACGTCTTGACGGGCTTAAACAGCAAATCTCCGCCGCGAATAATTACAACCAGCTCGAAGGGCCGCAAGATCGCGTGCAGGCCTTCATTCTCGACGTCGATCGATTGTCGGCGGCGTTGTTGCCGCAGCAGGCGCAACTGGCGGTGCAGTTGGGTGTACTGGGGGCAGCCCCGGGAACGGAAGTGGCGGCCGAGCAGGCCGATATCGTTGCGCAGCGCGCAGCGCTGGCGGAGCAGAAGAGCAAAGTCGACGGGACGCTGAAGAACCTGGCGACGCTGAAGCAGAGCGCGGCGGATCTGATTACGCAGATTGCCGGGATTCGCCGCACGCTGCTGGAAAGCGAGCTGACCTTGAGCACCCGCAGCGTGCTGAGTCCGCACTTCTGGTCGCCGCTGGTAAATCCGACGCTGGATGACCGCCAGCGACTGAGTTTCTTTGTCGATCAGGTGCGCACCACCGGCGCCACCGTCTGGGCCCCGGGGCAACGCTTTTTCACCTGCGTGCTGGTGCTGCTCGCGTTGCTCGTCTGGACATCCGGCCGAAGCCTGGCTGATCGCTGGCTGACCTGGGTGTGTATCCATCGCGTGCCGGAGGGACGTTTGCGCCGCAGTGCGCTGGCGTTTGCCTCGGCGATGGCGACCATCGTCACCACCGCGATTGCTCTGCAATTACTGTTTTACGCGTGTACCCGCCATGCGCCCTTGCCGCCGATGTTGGAGACGTTTTCCGAGGAGTTCGAAAAGGTCGTGTATGCCTGCGTACTGATCACCGGACTCAGCCGCGCGCTGCTATCGACCCAGCATCCGTCCTGGCGTCTGCCAGCGATGCCCGATCCGGTGGCGCTGGCCCTGCAACCCTACCCGCGCATTCTCGCCTGCACGCTGCTGGTGCTGGTGACGCTGGTGCAGGTCAGTAACGCCACGGGCATGAGCAGCCAGATCGTGGTCGCCGGGCGCGGGGTGATCTCACTGGTGATGCTGGTGATTTTCACCACGCTGCTGCTGCGTGTCGGCCGCGTGCGCAAGGCGCTGTTGGCGGCCAACGACCTGTCGGCTGCACACAGTACGTTCGCCGGGGTGATCTACACCGTCGCCAGTGTTTCGATGTTTGTCTCGGCCATTGCGCTGCTCGCAGGCTACGTGTCGCTGGCACGCTTCATCAGTTATGAACTGGTGTGGGCGTACATCGTGCTGTCAGGTTTTTATTTGCTGATCCAGTTGGTCAAGGACGCCTGCGAACACCTTTTTTCGCCCCGGCATGCCAGCGGCAAGGCGCTCAAGCAGTTGCTCGGCATGGGCGACCGGCGCCTGGAGCAGATTGCAATCCTGCTCTCCGGGGTCAGCCGCGCGGGGCTGCTGCTGATGGCGGTGATCGCGCTGTTTGTCGGCGGCATCGGCACCACGCTGGGGCAGTTGGCAACCAACATCATGGCGATCCTCGGCGGCGCCGGACTGCGCAAGCTGAACATCGTCCCTGGTCATCTGCTCAACGCCCTGCTGGCGCTGATGATCGGCATTTGGCTGATTCGCGCATTGCGCCGCTGGCTCGACAACGAGTTCCTGCCCAAGACCGACATGGACCCGGGCATGTGCGCATCGCTGAGCACGCTGTTTTCCAATATCGGCTATGCCTTCGTGATTCTGCTGACCCTGTCATCACTGGGGGTGCAGTGGACCAACCTGGCGTGGATCGTCAGCGCGCTGTCAGTGGGGATCGGGTTTGGCCTGCAGGAAATCGTCAAAAACTTCGTCTCAGGGCTGATTCTGCTGACCGAACGCCCGGTGAAAGTCGGCGATCTGATCAGCATCAGCGGCGTCGAGGGCGACATTCGCCGGATCAACGTGCGCGCCACGGAAATCCAGCTCAGCGACCGCTCGATCGTCATCGTGCCCAACTCGCAACTGATCTCGCAAAACCTGCGCAACGTCACTCTCGGTGGCAGTGCTCAAGGCGTAGCGTCGCTGGAACTGGTGTTCCCGCTGGACATCGATCCCGAGGCTGTCAAGGACCTGCTGCTGGACACCTACCGCGAAAACGAAACCATCCTCGACAAACCGGCGCCGTTCGTGCGTTTCAGCAAGTTGTCAGCGGAGGGCATTACCTTGACCGTGACCGGCTACGTCAGCAGCCCGCGAATTGTCGGGGTGACCAAAAGCGATCTGTTGTTCGAGATACTCCGGCGCCTGGGTGTGGCCGGGATTGCCTTGGCAACGCCGCCGGCGGTGGGTTGATCGAGTTTCCCATACCGTTCACTCGCAGCCCCGGCCGGCCGAGTCGCTGTCCCGCTACCGAGCCGCCCCGCCGAATGGCGCCGTGCTGTTGCGCGGGGTCAGGGTAAACGGCAAGACCACATGCCGGGTCGCCAGTGCTTGCTTCTCGATCAGCGCAATCAACATCTCGACGGCTTTCTCGCCGAAGGCCTCGGCCGGTTGCGAAATGGTGGTCAACGGCGGGTCGCAGTATGCCGCCATCGGAATGTCATCGAAGCCGACCAGCGACATGTCCTCAGGAACGCGCAGCCCCGCCTGACGGATGCGCTTCAGTGCACCGATGGCCATTTCGTCGTTTTCACAAAACAGCGCACTGGGCCGATCGGCCAGTGCGAGCATCTTCGCGGCCCCGGCAAATCCGGCGTCGAGGCTGAAATTGCCATGGCAGACCAGCGTTTCGTCGAAAGCGATGGCGGCTTCGGCCAGCGCCGCCGCGTACCCTGCCAATCGGTCGCGGGTCAGCGGACTGTTTTTCGAGCCCTTGATCAAGCCGATACGCCGGTGCCCGAGGGCAAGCAGGTGTTCGGTCATGGCTTTGGCGGCGGCGAAGTTGTCCAGGCTGATCGTTGGATGACGTCCGCCGTGGATGACTTCGCAGGCGTTGACGATGGGTGGCAGATCGGCGTCGACTGCGACGTTTTCGAATGGATCAAAAGCGCGCAGCTGGATCACGCCGTCAGCCTGATAGGCATACACCAGCTCGGCGAATTGTCGTTCCAGCGCTTCGCGACCCTGAGTATCGCAGAGCAGCAATCGATAACCGGCGGCCTGGGCAGCTTGCTGCGCGCCGCTGATCACCCGGGCGAAAAAGGTGTTGGCAATGGTCGGAACCAGAATCACCAGATTGCCGGTGCGCCGCGAGCGAAACTGCACCGCCATCAGGTTCGGCCGATAACCCGCCTGCTCCACCGCAGCCAAAACGCGTTCACGGGTGGGCGCCAATACACGCTCGGGTGATTTCAATGTCCTCGACACGGTCGCCACCGAAACGCCAGCCAGTCGAGCCACTTCGCGAATATTGGACAAAATCACCTCGTTGTTTCACGCCGATCAGGCGCGGAGCTTACCGCACGCGACGCCCGACCGAAACGCAGTTGCTGATTGAGCGCGATTTGACACCCGGCCATTTCAAGCCTAGATTTCGACCACGATGTAACCGGTTACATCACCCATCAAACTCAGATCCAGCGACCGAGACGACCGCCATGCACACTGCCGCGAAAAAAATAAGAATGGGGTTTGTCGGAGGCGGTGAAGGTTCATTCATCGCCCGCGCCCACCGCCAGGCCGCCGGTCTCGATGGACGCTTTGAACTGGTCTGCGGCGCCTTCAGCCGCGACCGGCAGAATAATCAGCGCACAGGTGCCACGCTGGGCCTGGCCGCCGACCGCTGCTATGACGACTGGCAAAACCTGCTCACCCGCGAAGCTGCGCTGCCGGCTGAGCAACGCATGCAGCTGCTGGTCATCGTCACGCCCAATCATCTCCACGCACCGATTGCCAGCCAGGCATTACACGGCGGTTTCCATGTATTCAGCGAGAAGCCCGCCGCGCTGAATCTGGCGCAAGTGCAAGGGCTGCATACAGTGGTCGCCAGCAGCAAGCGAATCTACGCGCTGGCACACACCTATCTCGGCTATGCGATGGTCTGGCAGGCGCGAGAAATGGTCGCCAGTGGTGTCATCGGTCGCGTGCGCAAAGTTTTCGTCGAGTACCCACAGGGCTGGCTCAGCACCGACGTCGCCGGGCAAGGCAACAAGCAGGCCGGCTGGCGCGACGACCCGGCGCAATCCGGGATCGGCGGTTGCATCGGCGACATCGGCACCCATGCGTTTTCCCTGGCGGAATTCGTTGCCGGCCAGTCGATTCAGTTCATCAGCGCGATGCTCGGCTCGCATGTCGCGGGCCGGCAACTGGACGACGACGTGGCGATGCTGTTCAAAATGACCGAGGGCGCCAGCGGCGTCTTGCTCGCCAGTCAGGTGTGCGCGGGCGAAGAAAACCCGCTGAAGATTCGCGTCTATGGCGACAAGGGCGGGCTGGAATGGCGTCAGGAAGAGCCGGCCAGTTTGATTCACCGTCCGTTGAACGAGCCGATGCGCATTCTGCGTTCAGGCGTCGGCCAGCCATTGCTGTGTGCTGATGCAAGCCGGCGCATGCGCCTGCCCGCCGGGCATCCTGAAGGCTACCTCGAAGCCATGGCCAACCTGTACGGCGACCTCGCCGAGGCGATTCTTGGTGGCACCGAAGACCATCAGGCGCCGGGCGTCCCGGGCATCGAGACCGGCCTGCGCGGCATGGCCTTCATCGAAGCCGCCATCGCCAATCACCTCGGCAACGAAAAGTGGAGCGAGATCCCCGGCCACCTGACAGGAGTTGCGGACCATGAACACGGTTAAGCAAAACGCTACAGGAATGAAAGGCCCGGGGATTTTCCTCGCGCAGTTCATCGCTGACGAGGCGCCCTTCGACACGCTCGGCAACATTGCCGAGTGGGCGGCTTCGCAAGGCTACAAGGCCATTCAATTACCGACCCTCGGCACTCGCTTCATCGATCTGCAGCGCGCCGCTGAAAGTCAGGATTACTGCGACGAGCTGATCGCCGTCTGCGCCCGCGCGGGTGTGGTCATCAGTGAGTTGTCGACGCACCTGCAAGGGCAACTGGTGGCGGTGCACCCGGCCTTCGACAGCCTGTTCGATGACTTCGCCCCGCCCGCACTGCGCGGCAAACCGGGTGAGCGCACCGAGTGGGCCATCGAACAGCTGAAACTCGCCGCGCGCGCCAGCCAGCGTCTCGGACTCACCGCCCACGCGACCTTTTCCGGCGCCCTGCTCTGGCCTTACGTCTACCCGTGGCCGCAACGTCCGGCGGGTTTGGTCGAGCAAGGTTTCGCCGAGCTCGGCAAGCGCTGGCTGCCGATTCTCGACTGCTTCGAAGAAGCCGGCGTCGATCTGTGCTACGAAATCCACCCCGGCGAAGACCTGCATGACGGTGCGTCTTTTGAACAGTTTCTCGACGCGGTGAATCATCACCCGCGTGCCGCAATCCTTTACGACCCGAGCCATCTGTTGCTTCAGCAAATGGATTACCTGGGGTTTATTGATCGCTACCGCGCGCGCATTCGCATGTTTCATGTCAAGGATGCAGAGTTCCGCCCCGACGCGCGCTCCGGCGTTTACGGTGGTTATCAGGGCTGGGTCGAACGTCCCGGACGCTTCCGCTCTTTGGGCGACGGCCAGATCGATTTCAAGTCGATCTTCAGCAAACTGTGTCAATACGACTTCAACGGCTGGGCAGTGCTGGAGTGGGAATGCTGCCTCAAAGACGCCGCGCAAGGTGCCGCCGAAGGCGCGGCGTTTATTCAACAACACATGATCCGCAAGACCGCCAAGGCCTTCGACGATTTCGCCGGGGTCAGCGCTGATGCGGCTTCCAACCGGCGCTTGCTCGGGCTGGCCGACGACTGATTCATCCGCGTTACCGACATAAAAACAATACGGTGATCTGAAATGAACGTAATGAATGCGCGACTCAGCGTGATGATGTTTTTGCAGTTCTTTATCTGGGGTGGCTGGTTCGTCACCCTCGGCACGTTTCTGGCGACCACGCTCGCCGCCAGCGGCGGGCAGATCGGCATGGCGTTCGCCACGCAATCATGGGGCGCGATCCTGGCGCCGTTTGTCATCGGCCTGATTGCCGATCGGTTTTTCAATGCCGAACGCATTCTGGCGGTGCTGCATCTGCTCGGTGCAGTGTTGCTTTATCAGCTTTATCGCGCGGCTGATTTCAGTACGTTTTACCCGTACGTACTGAGCTACATGATGGTCTACATGCCGACACTGGCGCTGGTCAACGCCGTGGCGTTCCGCCAGATCAAAGACCCGGCGCTGGAATTTTCGCGCATCCGCGTGTGGGGCACGGTGGGCTGGATTGTTGCCGGCGTGGTGATCAGCTTCGGGTTTGCCTGGGATTCCCAGCAAAGCATCGCAACGGGTGGCTTGCGCAATACGTTTCTGATGTCAGCCGTCGCTTCGTTGCTGTTGGGGATTTATAGCTTCAGCCTGCCGAACACGGCACCGATGAAAAGCGCAGCAGGCGCATCAAGCCTCAAGCAGATGCTGGGGGTCGATGCGCTGGGTTTGCTCAAGGACCGCAGCTATCTGGTGTTTTTCCTCGCCTCGATCCTGATCTGCATTCCGCTGGCGTTTTATTACCAGAATGCCAATCCGTATCTGGCCGAGATCGGCGTGACCAATCCGACGGCGAAGATGGCCATCGGTCAGGTCTCGGAAGTGCTGTTCATGCTACTGCTGCCGCTGTTTATCCATCGATTCGGCATCAAGATTGCCCTGTTGATCGGCATGGCGGCCTGGGCGTTGCGTTACGTGCTGTTCGCCTTCGGCAACAACGACGATCAGGCATTTATGCTGCTGGTTGGCATCGCGCTGCACGGCGTCTGCTATGACTTCTTCTTCGTTTCCGGGCAGATCTACACCGATGCCAAGGCGCCGGAACGCTTCCGCAGCTCCGCACAAGGTTTGATTACCTTGGCCACTTACGGTTTGGGGATGTTGATTGGTTTCTGGATTGCAGGACGGATTACCGATCACTTCACGTCAGGCGCGGGTCACGACTGGAGAAGCATCTGGCTATTCCCCGCCGGTTTTTCCGTGGCGGTGCTGCTGTGTTTCTGGGCGACATTCAAGGGCCGCGATCGCGACAAGGCTGTGCTGCCGACGGCGGTTTAAACGAGGATCGTGATGCGCGAGTAAAACGAATGCCGCCGATGTTTGAGGCGGCATTCGCGATCAACGCTCATTGTTACGCTCAAGCGGTGCGACGTTCGAGCAGACGATCAGCACCGCCTTCGGCGACCCGATTGCCTTGCAGATGGTCGGAACCGTCAGAGGCGACGGCATCGCTGAACAGCGGGTCGGTTTCGGTCGCCGCGACGGCGTCGCTGAACAGACGATCGGTTTCAGTGGCGGCGACGGCGTCGCTGAACAGGCGGTCGGTTTCGGTGGCGGCGACAGCGTCGCTGAACAGTGGGTCGGTTTCGGTGGCGGCAAAAGCATTCAGTGCAAAAACCGAGAAAGCGATACCGAGGATAGTCTGGCGTTTCATGATGATGTGCTCCGAGTTGCAGTGGTTGGGTATGGAGCCGATCTTACGCCGCGCTGGAGATATGAGAACTTCATTGACTTAATGATCGTTATTGACGCAATCAATGATTGCTGCGTGCATTAGGAGCAACTTTGATCGACCTACACTAATGCTTACGTGTCCAAGCGAAACGCCTTACAACGTCGAGATCAGAAAACTTACAAATCCTATTTCTGACAGTTTTTTCAAACAAAAAAAGACCCGAATCGGTCGAAACCGAAACGGGTCTTCCCCACCAAAACGACCTCTACTTCAAGTCGTCAAAGTGGTCTCGCAGGAACTCGTAAAAGCGCAGGGCTTTCAACAATCTCCATACAAGGCTCAGCGTACGCAGCAAAAGCTTCATACGTTTTGGCCTCCAGGGCTGGCGGCCAAACCTCCAGCAAACTTACCGGACCCTGCGTGCCTTCAGCCGACTGGTTAGAGTGGCTGGTGAGGCGGCCGGTTGAAATCCCTTCGAGACATCATTCCGGCACGGGTGCGAATCCGCGTCGAAGGGCGTAAAACCTTTTGCGCCCCCAGCCAAGCCTCCCCGCCGCTCTATCAGTTGAGCGCGGGCATATTAACCTGAAAACTCCAGGGCAAAAGCGCCGCTCACGCCATTATTCATCAAACGCCGCCACACCTTTGTTAAATGTTATTTCTGACAGACCACCTTCAACAAACATAAACATGTAAATACTTCGCAGGGCTGAAGGCGCGCTTGTTTCGAAGGTATGTTCAACCGTTGCAAGGAACGGTAAAACTCCATACCATGGCAATCCTGGTTAGGGTGGCTGGTGAAGCACATGGCTTCGACCGCAAATCGAGGCTTACTAAAAAACCGCCCCGCGAAGGCGGTTTTTTTTCGTCTGCGTTTTCTCGTCCCGCCCGACCAAGACACCTTCTCTGACTTGCCCCCTCCTCACCTGCACAAATCTTCTAAACACCCACCTCCCCCAAGCGGTATTTTAAGAGCGCCTCTGCTCAACCGCCCTTGGAGTGCTCCGATGGATAAACGCAACTGGATCTCCCTCTCCCAGGATATCGATACCGGGATCGAGTCGATTCGTGCGCATTTCCGTGGGCATGCCTACGATCCGCACTGGCATGACAGTTTTCTCGTCGGGGTCACCGAGCAAGGTGTGCAGCAATTCAATTGCCGGCGTGTGCGCCACCGCAGCACGCCGGGCCACGTGTTCCTGCTCGAACCGGGGGAAATCCACGATGGCCATGCGCCGACCGAGGACGGCTTTACCTACTCGATGCTGTACCTCGATCCACACTGGCTGGAACGGGAACTGCACGCGCTGTTTGAAAATGCGCCCGCCGACAGCCACCCGGGTTTTGCCGACACGCTGAGCCACGACCCGCGCCTGTCGACGGCGATTGTGCAAGCCTTCCACGCGTTGCACGAAGGCGATCTGCGCATCGTCCGCCAGACCGCCATCGATGACCTGCTGGCGTCCCTTACCCGCCACCTCGACTGGCGCAAGCGTCAGGACTTCGACCCGCGTCTGCCACTGGTTGCGCAAGTCGCGCGCGATTATCTGCACGCGCACACTTATGAAGACATCGGCCTCGACGACCTCGCCCGAGCCTGTAGCGTGGACCGTTTTCGCCTGACCCGTGCGTTCAAGGCCGCTTTCGGCCTGGCGCCCCATGCCTACTTGATCCAGCTGCGCCTGGCCAAGGCTCGGCAGTTGCTGGCGCGCGGCGAAACGCCGGCGCAGGTCGCCAGCGTGCTCGGTTTTGCCGACCAGAGTCATCTGGGCCGCTGGTTCCGCCGCGCCTATCAACTGACCCCCGCGGACTACCGCAAACGCTGCTCAAATCTTCCAGACTGACGCCCGCCCGCTGACGATCATGGTGTCCTGTTTTGACTTTCAGGAATCTGCACCATGGCCTCGTTACTGCCCTTTCTGCTGTTCGCTTTCGTCGCTTCGATCACACCGGGGCCGACCAATATTCTGGTGTTGAGCCACAGCGCGCGACGCGGACTGATCGCCACGTTACCGATCATTTTCGGCGCCTGCGCGGCGGCGGCGTTGATCGTGCTGGTGGTCGGGCTGGGCGCTGGCGAAACCCTGTTGCGTTTTCCCCGGGTGCAGCAAGCAATGGCCTGGGGCGGCGTGCTCTGGCTGAGCTGGCTGGCGTGGCAGATCTTTCGCAGTACGCCGCCATCACTGGACCCTTCTGCCGCGCAAGAACAAGGCCTCAGCGTGTTCAGCGCGGCCATGCTGCAATTGGTCAACCCCAAGGTGTGGATGATGGCCGTAGCGGTAGTCAGTGTGTTTGTCGGCGGCGGTGACAAAACGCTGCGGCTGCTCGTGTTGTCGCTGGCGTTTCTGCTGGTGTCGTTGCCGTGCATGACGCTGTGGGCGTTGCTCGGTGTGGGCAGCGCGCGGTTGCTCAGCTCAGCGCAGGCGTTCAAGCGCATGAACGCGGTTTTGGCCGTTCTCCTGCTGCTCTCCGCTTGGCTGGCCGTGTTGGTCTAATGACCGGTGGCGTGGCGATACTCGCGCGGCGTAAAGCCGGTCGACGCCTTGAACTGACGGGTGAAAGCGCTGTGATCGGTGTAACCGCATTGCAGCGCAACCTCCGTAATCGGCAAGTCGCTGTGCAGCAATCGATGCGCGTGTTCCAGACGAACCTTCTGGATCATTTGCCGTGGCGTCAGGTGGAATACCCGCTTGCAGTAGCGCTCCAGTTGCGCCACGGAAATACCGGCGATCCGTGTCAGTTCACCGAGGGTCACGCGCCGGTTGAAGTTAGCGCGGATGTGCGCGTCGACAGCGGCCAGTCGCTCGAACGCCGGATGGGTTTCAGTGGCTGATTGCAGATCCACTGAAATCCCCGCCAAGCCGATGATCACTCCCTCACGGTTATAGATCGGTCGTTTGTGGGTCAAACACCAGCCCGGTTCGCGGCTACCGTACAAATGCAGTTCGAGCTGATCCTCCAGCACAAAACCTTCCTCCAGCACTTTACGATCCTGCTCGGTATAGCCCGGCCCCAATTGCGCCGGGAACACTTGTGCGCTGGTCTTGCCGAGCAACGGACGCAAGTCCTTCAGGCCGCAACGCTGCACCAGCGTGCGGTTGGCCAGCACATAGCGCGCTTGCAAATCCTTGATGAAAATCGCCGCGTTGGGGATCACATCGAGTATCGGCAACAGCGGCGCGACGCTGATGACCATCTCTTCGAGGGTCTGCGGCCGCAGGCCGTCAGCACCTTGGCACAGGATCGAAAATCCAGGCTGCATCTAAACCATCCCCCTTGCGATGAACCGCCGGAAAAGCGTCCGCGAGCAGATTGCAGCAACGTCGGCGCGCTGTCGAGGCCGCCCATTCGTCGCGGCGATTGTGCTGATTTCGTCATCGATCGCTGTGCAAAACATCAATCGCCGTCATGTCGATCGGTTCAAAGTCTGGCTGTCCCGGTGACACAACTGCCTATCCAATAACTCACAAGAAGGCGATGCCATGTCAGGCCAAGGCAAGTTCAAAAAACAGCTTTCACTGATCGACCTCACATTTATCGGACTCGGAGCGATCTTCGGTTCCGGCTGGCTGTTCGCGGCCAGCCATGTGTCCGCCATCGCCGGGCCAGCGGGGATTTTCTCCTGGCTGCTGGGCGGTTTCGCCGTATTGCTGCTGGGCATCGTTTATTGCGAATTGGGCGCGGCATTGCCCCGTGCCGGCGGTGTGGTGCGCTACCCGGTGTATTCCCACGGGCCGTTGCTCGGTTATCTGATGGGTTTCATCACCCTGATTGCCTTTTCCAGTCTGGTCGCGATCGAAGTGGTTGCCTCGCGCCAATATGCGGCGGCGTGGTTTCCCGACCTGACCAAGGCCGGCAGCAACGATCCGACGATCCTCGGTTGGCTGGTGCAGTTCGGCCTGCTCTGTGTGTTTTTCTTTCTCAACTATCGCAGCGTGAAGACCTTCGCCAAAGCCAACAACCTGGTGAGCGTTTTCAAGTTCATCGTGCCGTTGCTGGTGATCGGTGTGCTGTTCACCTTCTTCAAACCCGAGAACTTCCAGGTGCAAGGCTTCGCCCCGTTCGGTCTGTCAGGCGTCGAGATGGCGGTCTCGGCCGGCGGGATTATCTTTGCCTACCTGGGCCTGACGCCGATCATTTCGGTGGCCAGCGAGGTGAAAAATCCGCAGCGCACCATTCCCATCGCGCTGATTCTTTCGGTGCTGTTGTCGACCTTGATTTACGTGCTGCTGCAAATGGCGTTTCTCGGCAGCATCCCCACCGAAATGCTCGCCAACGGCTGGGCCGGCATCAGCAAGGAATTCGCCCTGCCTTATCGCGACATCGCCCTGGCGCTCGGTGTGGGCTGGCTGGCGTGGCTGGTGGTTGCCGACGCGGTGATCTCGCCGAGCGGCTGCGGCAACATTTACATGAACGCTACGCCGCGCGTGATCTACGGCTGGGCACAGACCGGGACGTTTTTCAAAGTCTTCACCCGCATCGACGAAAAGTCCGGCATTCCGCGCCCAGCGCTGTGGCTGACCTTCGCCCTGTCGGTGTTCTGGACCCTGCCGTTTCCGTCGTGGGAAGCGCTGATCAATGTGGTTTCCGCGGCACTGGTGCTGAGCTACGCCGTGGCGCCCGTGTCGGTCGCCGCGCTGCGTCGCAATGCGCCGGACATGCCACGCCCGTTCCGGGTCAAGGGCATGGGCGTGCTCGGACCGGTGTCGTTCATCATCGCCGCGCTGATCGTCTATTGGTCGGGCTGGAACACCGTGTCGTGGCTGCTTGGCCTGCAAATCCTGATGTTTGTGTTGTATCTGCTCTGCGGCCGTTTCGTGCCGACCGCTCACCTGAGTCTGGCGCGTCAAGTGCGTTCGTCGGCGTGGCTGATCGCCTTCTACGCCGTGACCATCGTGCTGTCGAAACTCGGCACCTTCGGCGGACTGGGCATCCTCGCTCATCCGTTCGACACGATCGTCGTCGCCGCTTGCGCCACCGGGATTTATTACTGGGGCGCGGCGACCGGTGTGCCAGCGCACCTCTTGCGTCTGGACGAGGACGACGAAAGCGAAGCCGCCATGCCCTCCGCCACTGTCAATACACGCCCTGCCGGCGCCTACTGAATTCACCCAACGGGACATGTTCATGAAACGAGTACACGTGATTGATTCCCACACCGGCGGCGAACCGACGCGCCTGGTGATGAGCGGCTTCCCCGAGCTGCCCGGCAACAGCATGGCCGAGCAGC
The DNA here is from genome assembly GCF_014268555.1 of Pseudomonas sp. SWRI111. NCBI lineage: Bacteria > Pseudomonadati > Pseudomonadota > Gammaproteobacteria > Pseudomonadales > Pseudomonadaceae > Pseudomonas > Pseudomonas sp. SWRI111. Next base: position 13,219 of record NZ_JABWQQ010000008.1, read on the forward strand.
GCGATGTTCTGCGCAACCAGCACGATCAGTGGCGCCGCGCCTGTCTGCTGGAGCCGCGCGGCAACGACGTGTTGGTCGGCGCGCTGTATCGCGCGCCAGTGTCGCCGGACGCCACGTGCGGGGTGATTTTTTTCAACAACGCCGGCTATCTGGGCATGTGCGGCCACGGCACCATCGGCCTGATCAATTCATTGCACTATCTGGGACGGATCGCACCGGGGGTGCACAAGATCGACACACCGGTCGGTCAGGTCAGCGCCACATTGCATGACGACGGTTCGGTCACTCTGGGCAACGTGCCCGCCTGGCGTTATCGCAAACAAGTCCCGGTGGACGTGCCCGGATTTGGCCGCGTGGTCGGAGATATCGCCTATGGCGGCAACTGGTTTTATCTGGTCTCCGAGCATGGCCAGACCTTGCACATGGACAACGTCGAACACCTGACGGCATACACCTGGGCGATGCTCAAAGCGCTGGAAGACCAGGGCATTCATGGCGAAGACGGCGCGGTCATCGACCACATCGAACTGTTCGCCGACGACGCCAGCGCCGACAGCCGCAACTTCGTCATGTGCCCCGGCAAAGCCTACGACCGCTCACCGTGCGGCACCGGCACCAGCGCCAAACTCGCATGCCTGGCCGCCGACGACAAACTGCAACCCGGCGCGCCGTGGGTACAGGCGAGCATCACCGGTAGCCAGTTCGAAGGCCGCTTTGAATGGGAAGGCGAGCGCATCCGCCCGTTCATCACCGGCCGCGCCTACATGACCGCCGACAGCACCCTGTTGATCGACGAAAGCGACCCGTTCGCGTGGGGCATCTGAGCCGCCGCGCCGATCTTTCACCTCGAATAAAACCAAATGCCAAGGAGTTAGAACATGAGCGACAACATTTTCACCGGTTGCATGCCGGCCCTGATGACCCCGTGCACGGCCCAGCGTAAACCCGACTTTGATGCGCTGGTGACCAAGGGTCGCGAGTTGATCGATACCGGCATGAGCGCCGTGGTTTATTGCGGCTCCATGGGCGACTGGCCGTTGCTCACCGAGGCCGAGCGCCAGGAAGGCGTGGCGCGGCTGGTAGCCGCCGGGGTGCCGACCATAGTCGGCACTGGCGCGGTGAACACCCGTGAGGCGGTGTCTCACGCAGCCCATGCAGCGAAAGTCGGCGCGCAAGGCTTGATGGTCATTCCGCGTGTGCTGTCCCGTGGGGCTTCGGCGACGGCGCAAAAGGCTCACTTTGCCGCCATTCTGCAAGCCGCACCGAACTTGCCGGCAGTGATTTACAACAGCCCTTACTACGGCTTCGCCACCCGCGCCGATCTGTTTTTCGAACTGCGCCGCGAGTACCCGAACCTGATCGGCTTCAAGGAATTCGGCGGTGCTGCGGATTTGCGTTACGCGGCAGAAAACATCACCTCCAAGGATGACGACGTGACGCTGATGGTCGGCGTCGACACCCAAGTGGTGCACGGTTTCGTCAACTGCAACGCCACCGGCGCCATCACTGGCATCGGCAACGCCCTGCCGCGCGAAGTGCTGCAACTGGTGGCCCTGAGCAAGCAAGCGGCGCAAGGCGATGCCAAGGCACGACGTCAGGCGCGGGAACTGGAATCGGCGCTGGCGGTGCTGTCATCGTTCGATGAAGGTTGTGATCTGGTGCTGTATTACAAGCACCTGATGGTGCTCAACGGGGACAAGGAATACACCCTGCACTTCAACGAGACCGACACGTTGAGCGACTCGCAACGGCGCTACGCCGAGAAGCAGTATTCGCTGTTCCGTCACTGGTACGAAAACTGGTCGGCCGAACAGAACTTCGCCTGACCGCGACCTGCCGTGGAGCATCACGATTCGCGGCAGGCCCCCTCTTTTCACAGGAAGACACCATGACTTTGACGGGCAATTTGCTGATCGGCCAACAATCGGTGGCGGGCGAACGCCAAGCCGTCTACGGGATCAACCCGGCGACCAACCAGACACTGGAACCGGCCTATGCCGGCGCGTCGACCGAGCAGGTTGAACAAGCCTGCGCGCTGGCCTGGGCAGCGCAAGACGCCTATCGCGAAACCAGCCTTGCTGCCCGTGCCGAATTTCTTGAATGCATTGCCGGGCACATCGAGCTGCTTGGCGATGAACTGATCGAGCGCGCCCACGCCGAAACCGGCCTGCCCCAGGCACGTCTTCAGGGCGAGCGCGGCCGCACTTGCCAGCAACTGCGCCTGTTCGCCCGAACGGTGCGCGCCGGTGAGTGGCTCGATGTGCGCGTCGACACGGCGCAGCCACAACGCCAGCCGCTGCCGCGCTCGGACCTGCGGCAACGGCAGATTGCACTGGGGCCAGTGGCGATGTTTGGCGCGAGCAACTTTCCGCTGGCCTTTTCCGTGGCCGGCGGTGATACCGCCTCGGCGCTGGCCGCCGGTTGCCCGGTGATCGTCAAGGCCCACAGCGCGCATCCCGGTACCAGCGAACTGGTGGGCCGCGCGGTCGCCCGAGCGATCAAGGACTGCGCGTTGCCCGAGGGCGTATTTTCATTGCTGTTCGATTCCGGTTATCAGGTGGGCATTGCGCTGGTCAGCGACTGGCGCATCAAAGCCGCAGGCTTCACCGGCTCGCGCACCGGCGGACTGGCCTTGATGCAAGCGGCGCAAGCGCGGCTGGAGCCGATTCCGGTGTACGCGGAAATGAGTTCGATCAACCCGGTGCTGCTGTTTCCGGCAGCCCTGCACAATCGGGCGCAGGCGCTGGCCGAAGGGTTTGTCGCATCGCTGACGCTGGGCGCCGGGCAGTTCTGTACCAATCCAGGATTACTGATCGCCCAAAAAGGCCCGGCGCTGGATGCGTTTCTCCGCGCGGTGAGCGAACTGATTCCCCACAGCGCGGCGCAAACCATGCTGACGCCGGGCATTTTCAGCGCCTATGCAGCGGGCGTGACGGCGTTGCAGGACAATCTCCGCGCACGCACGGTCGCCGCGGGTCAAACCGGCAGCGGTCCGAACCGGTGTCAGGCACATGTCTTCATCACCGACGCCGTCGATTTTCTCGCCGATCATCGCCTGCACGCCGAAACCTTCGGCGCCGCCTCGCTGGTGGTGCAATGCAGCAATAACGAAGAAATCCGTCAGGTCTGCGAACACTTAGAAGGTCAACTGACCGCGACTTTGCACGTGGATGACGCTGACCTTGCTCTGGCCCGCACATTGCTGCCGACCCTGGAACGCAAGGCCGGGCGCCTGCTGGTCAACGGCTGGCCGACCGGTGTCGAAGTGTGCGATGCCATGGTTCACGGCGGGCCTTATCCGGCAACATCCGACGCGCGGACCACGTCGGTCGGCACTGCCGCGATCCAGCGATTCCTGCGGCCGGTGTGCTATCAGGATTTCCCCGACAAGTTGTTGCCCACGGCGCTGCAAAAAACCAATCCGCTGCACCTGCGGCGCTTGCTCGACGGCCAACGGGAAGACGCAAGCCATGGCGAATAACCTTTCGCACGACATCGCTGTGGTCGGCGCCGGGATCATCGGCGTGGCTTGCGCACTGCGTCTCGCGCAGCAGGGCCTGCGCGTGGTAGTCATCGATCAGCAGGCGCCCGGCCATGGTGCCTCGTTCGGCAATGCCGGGCATCTGGCGACCGAACAGGTGTTTCCGATTGCCGACGTGTCAATCCTTAAACGCTTGCCGGCCATACTCATGGACCCGATGGGGCCGCTGCGCCTGGACTGGAAATACCTGCCGCGCGCCTTGCCGTGGTTCACGCGGTTGTTGCTGAACCTACGTCCTGAGCCTTTCCGGAAAACCGTCGCAGGCTTGCGTGCACTCAACGAAAGCAGCCTCGACGCGTGGCAGCAGTTGCTCGCTGATATTCAGCGTCCCGATCTGCTCAAGGTCGACGGCTCGTTGCTGGTCTTCGAACGTGCCGAGTCGCGCCAGGCCATTGAAGCGCTTCAGACACGTTTGCGTCAGCAACAGGTCCCGATCGATTACTGGCGGGCCGAGTCGATACGCGAGACCGCGCCGCAGCTCAGCGAGCGGGTTCAAGGCGGCTTGTTTTTCCCGCGCACCGGGCATTTCCTCGATCCATACCAAGTCGTCGTCGCATTGGTCGAAGCGGCCAGGGCCTGTGGCGTAGGATTCGTCCAGCAGCAGGTTCAGGGCGGTTATGTTCAGGAGAGCGGTGTGGCGTTGCTTACCGGATCCGGAGAGCTGAAGGCGCGCCGCGTGTTGATCGCTTGTGGCGCTCATTCGGCGAAACTCACCGCCGCATTAACAGGCAAGAACGTGCCGCTGGACACCGAGCGCGGCTATCACCTGATGCTGCCCAGGGAACATCACCGGCTGCCCTTCCCCGTCACCTCGCTGGAACGCAAGTTCATCATGACGCCGATGAGCGAAGGCCTGCGCCTCGCGGGTACGGTCGAGTTCGCCGGGCTTGAACGACCCGCAAACATGGCGCGCGCCTGGCAGTTGCAGCGCTTGAGTCAAGGCCTGTTTCGCAACGACCTGAACGCTGACGGCGCTACCCCGTGGATGGGTTTTCGCCCGTCGCTGCCGGATTCGCTTCCGGTCATCGACCAGGTCTGCAATGGCAAAGTGTTGCTTGCGTTTGGGCATCAGCACCTGGGGCTGACGCAGGCGGCGGTGACGGCGCAGATGGTGGCGCGGCTGGTTTCGCCGACGCTGCCCAGCCAGCTCATCGACTTGCCCGATATCGCGCCTTACGCGCTGGATCGATTCTGACAGCGGTTTCACAGAATCAGGCAAACATTCCACAGAAATGCACAATGGCGCGTTCGAACATAAGGGCCACAATAAACATCCGACCAACCCATGGAGGATGCTCCGATGCTCGTACAAGCCTACGGCGCCAACGCTGGCGACAAACCCCTTGAGCCGATGCAGATCAACCGCCGCGCACCGGCCGCTCACGATGTGCAGATCGACATTGCCTTTTGCGGCATCTGCCATTCGGACTTGCATCAGGTGCGCGCGGAATGGGCCGGCACGCAGTTTCCTTGCGTTCCCGGTCATGAAATCGTCGGTCGCGTGTCAGCCGTCGGCACGCACGTCAAGGACTACAAGGTTGGCGATCTGGTCGGTGTCGGCTGCATCGTCGATAGCTGCAAACACTGTGACGATTGCGAATCCGGGCTGGAAAACTACTGCGACGGCATGATCGGCACCTACAATTTCCCGACCCCGGACGCACCGGGCTGGACGCTCGGCGGCTATTCGCAAAACATCGTCGTGCACGAGCGTTATGTCTTGCGCATCCGTCATCCCGAGGCGCAACTGGCCGCCGTCGCGCCGCTGCTCTGCGCAGGCATCACCACCTATTCGCCACTGCGCCAGTGGAACGCCGGCCCCGGCAAGAAAGTCGGCGTGGTCGGCATCGGTGGATTGGGCCACATGGGCATCAAACTGGCTCACGCCATGGGCGCCCATGTCGTTGCGTTCACCACCTCCGAGTCCAAGCGTGAAGCGGCCAAGGCGCTGGGGGCGGACGAAGTCGTGGTGTCGCGCAATGCCGACGAAATGGCGGTACACACCAAGAGCTTCGACATGATCCTCAATACGGTTGCAGCACCGCACGATCTCGACGCCTTCCTCGTCCTGCTCAAGCGCGATGGCGCGCTGACGCTGGTCGGTGCGCCCGCCTCGCCGCACCCGTCGCCGAACGTGTTCAACCTGATCATGAAGCGCCGCACCATCGCCGGTTCGATGATCGGCGGCATTCCCGAGACCCAGGAGATGCTCGATTTCTGTGCCGAGCACGGCATCGTTTCCGACATCGAGCTGATCCGCGCCGATCAAATCAACGAGTCCTACGAGCGCATGCTCAAGGGTGATGTGAAATACCGCTTCGTCATCGACAACGCAACGCTCGCGGGCTAAACGCAAACGCCCATCGGCAGCGCCGTGCTGCCGCTGGGCAAGCGATTCCATCGGCGCGATTTGACAGCGCCGGCGTTGCTCGCCAGAGTCGCACCCCTTTTTCCGCCGCCGGTGAAGGGGTTGCCGTTGAACCAACAGACATTGTCCATGCGCCTTGAGCGCGTCGCTGCCCACGTGCCGCTTGGCGCGCGGCTGGCCGATATCGGCTCGGACCACGCTTACCTGCCGGTGGTCCTGATGCGCCGCGGGATGATTGCCGCGGCGGTGGCTGGCGAGGTCGCTCCGACGCCCTTCCATGCAGCGCAACGCACCGTGAACGACAACGATCTGCACAGCCGAATCAGCGTGCGCCTGGCCGATGGCCTGGCGGCGTTCAGACCTGAAGACGCCATCAGCGCCATCACCCTCTGCGGCATGGGTGGCGAAACCATCCGCGACATTTTCAACAGCGGCAAAGCCCGACTCAGCGGCCACGAACGGCTGATTCTGCAACCTAACGGCGGCGAGCAACCGCTGCGTCAGTGGCTGATGGATAACGGCTACCGGATCGTTTGCGAAGAGGTGCTGCATGAGGACCGCTTCGACTATGAAATCATTGTTGCCGAGCGTGCCGCCGAGCCGCTGACTTACAGCGCCGAAGAATTGTATTTCGGCCCTGTACAACTGCAGGAGCGCAGCCCGGCGTTTCTACAAAAATGGCGACGCAAGCTACTTCAGCGACAGAAGACCTTGAGCCAACTTACCCACGCGCAACAGGCACTACCGCAGGCCAAAGTGCAGGCGATCAGCCAAGAGGTGCAGTGGATCAGCAAGTTGCTCGGGTGACTGTGCGGCCGTCTTCGCGAGCAGGCTCGCTCCCACAGGAAATTGCGTTTTTCCTGACGAAACACGGTCAACTGTGGGAGCGAGCCTGCTCGCGATGGCGTCGGCACGCGCAGCATTTTCATTGCCTGGTCCAGAGCTATCGCGAGCAGGCTCACTCCTACAGGTGACCGTGTTTCGTCATCCGGAAAAACAAAAAACCGATGTACGGCGCGGCCGGGGACATCTCTTTCAATTCTCGCACCAGCGGCGACCCATTGACATGCTCGACGGTTTCTCCGCCGGAACGACGCCATGCTATGCTCCGATGGAGAAAAAGAGGGGTTAAAAATGGCCGAATCAACCACTGACAGCGTTGCGAGCGAAGTTCGCAAGCTTGCAAAAAAGCACAAGGTCGGCGCCGAGCGTGACGGACTGAGTCGTATGGCATTGACCATTACGCGGCTAGCCGGCGATGCGGTAGAACTCGACAGTGTCGAGCAACTGCTCGTCAATCTGAAAAGAAAGGGTGTATTGAACAAGGCAGAAATCATGACCCTGCAGGGACGTTACCTTCAAGAAAAGAGGCGTTCGAAAGAGCAACTTCGCGCATGACGTTCGACCCCTTCGGCGATTTCGCAACTGAGGGTTACCTTCGCAACTCGCTTCAGTTGAAAGACCCTGTTGAAGTCAAGGAATCGGAACATCTGGCTTTCGAGGCCAGTATCGAAGAAGTCCTTGCGTATCTGGCAAAAAAAAGACCTATTGACTACAAAGCGGTACTTAAAACCCACGAGATCCTTTTTTCCGGCTTCTACCCTTGGGCAGGCAAAGACAGGAATGTACTGGTTCCCCATTTGGCGGTTTTCAAAGGATCGCAAGACGATCCGCATCACACGCCCTTCGAACGACCTGAACTGATTAAAAGGTCTATCGAGTATGCGCTTGAGCTCGCCGCGAACAAAAAACGCTTTCGAGACCGACCTGGCGAGGTGATGGGCCAATTGGCTTCTGCTCATCCGTTTCTGGATGGAAACGGACGGACGATTCTGCTCGTTTACATGGAACTGTGCTATCGAGGCAAGTTTGCCATCGATTGGTCGAAGACCAACAAAGATGCTTATTTACGGGCGCTCAGCGACGAAATCCGCGATCCCTTCAGAGGCCATTTGGATAGTTATTTGAAGCCTTATGTCGTAGACATCTCCAGCCGTGAGGATTGGCCTGAAGTCATTGGCGGTATTAAGGGGCTGGACGGCTTGGATAAGGAAGGGATCATTTACGCCAACCTCGACAATCCCGAAATCCAGCGGTTGTATAAAACCTACAGAACGCAGCCAATCGAGTGAAAACGCAAAAAGCCTGCTGTTAAAAGCAAGCTTTTGCGTTGCTGGTGAAGTTACTTCTGCTGCGTCAGCGCCGAGTAGCTGTTCATCAGGTTGCGATAGTTGGGGATCCGCTGCGACAGCAGGTTGCCCAGCCCTTCGATGTCGTTGCGCCAGTCGCGGTGCAGCTCACAGGCCACCGAGAACCAATTCATCATCTGTGCACCGGCCTGAGTCATACGGCTCCACGCGGCTTGCTGCACGGTGGTGTTGAAGGTGCCGGAGGCATCGGTGACCACGAACACATCAAAGCCTTCCGCCAGCGCCGACAGGGTCGGGAACGCTACACACACATCCGTCACGACACCGGCAATGATGATTTGCTTGCGACCGGTAGCCTTGATCGCCTTGACGAAATCTTCGTTGTCCCAAGCGTTGATCTGACCAGGGCGAGCGATGTACGGCGCGTCCGGGAACATCTCTTTCAACTCTGGCACCAGCGGGCCATTCGGGCCTTGTTCGAAGCTGGTGGTGAGGATGGTCGGCAGGTCGAAGAACTTCGCCAGGTCGGCCAGCGCCAGCACGTTGTTCTTGAACTCGTTCGGCGAGAAGTCCTGCACCAGCGAGATCAGACCGGTCTGGTGGTCAACCAGCAGCACGATTGCGTCGTCTTTGTTCAGGCGGTTGTAGGTTGGAGTGGTCATGGTGTGCATCCCTTTTTGATTGTCTGAAGTTGTTGTTGCGTTCAAGTTGGGTACAGATTACTGACGCACAGCAAAGGGATAAATCGGCTGAAAAGCGTTACACCGTCCACTCAAACAGGACAATCGAAAATTGCCTCTTGTAGGAGTGAGCCTGCGCGCGAAGGCGGAGTGTCAGACGACACTGATGCTGGATGTGCCGGCCCTTTCGCGAGCAGGCTCGCTCCCACAGTGGATCTGCACTGAATGGCAGATGTGTGAATGAATGCAAAACCCTGTGGGAGCGGGCTTGCCCGCGAAGGCGGAGTGTCAGGCGACATCGATGTTGGATGTGCCGGCCCTTTCGCGAGCAAGCCCTCTCCCACAGTGGATCTGCGCTGAGACGCAGATATGCGAGTGAATGCAAAACCCTGTGGGAGCGGGCTTGCCCGCGAAGGCGGAGTGTCAGGCGACATCGATGTTGGATGTGCCGGCCCTTTCGCGAGCAAGCTCACTCCTACAAAGGCAGGCTTGGGGGTGCAGCCCATTAGATACACCACAGTACAAATGATGTACCTCCGCCCCCATTTATCAACTCCTCGCAACTTCCTAAAGTTCACTCCAACAGCCACCCGCCATCCCGACGGGTCAGCGATTGGAGCGACTTCCCATGCCTTTCATCAACGTACGCATCACCCGCGACGGCGTCACCGCCGAACAGAAAGCCCAGGTGATCAAGGAATTCACCGAGACCCTGGAGCGCGTGCTCAACAAGGACCCGAAGCTCACGCACATCGTCATCGACGAAGTGGACACCGATAACTGGGGTTATGCCGGCATGACCACCACGCAATACCGCAAAAACTTGGCCGGCCTTTAACCCTTTATATCCTTGAGGAAACCATCATGAGCACATCCAAAAAAGTTGTTGTCATCACCGGCGCCTCGCAAGGCATTGGTGCAGGTCTGGTTGCAGCATTTCGCGCTCTCGGCCATCAAGTGGTCGCAACCTCGCGTTCGATCAAAGAATCGAGTGACCCGGACGTTCTGACCGTCGCCGGTGACATCGCCGATCCCCAAACCGCCGAGCGGGTGATTCGCGCCGCCGTGGCCCGCTTCGGTCGCGTCGATACGCTGATCAACAATGCCGGGATTTTTCTGGCCAAGCCATTTACCGCCTACAGCCAAGCGGACTATGCACAGGTCGTGGCAATCAACATGAGCGGCTTTTTCTACATCTCGCAATTGGCCGTCGGCGAGATGGAAAAGCACGGCAGCGGCCACATCGTCAGCGTGACCACCAGCCTGGTCGACCATGCAATTGATGGCGTGCCGTCGGTACTCGCCTCGCTGACCAAGGGCGGCATCAACGCGGCGACCAAATCCCTGGCCATCGAGTACGCCAAGCGCGGTATTCGGGTCAACGCGGTGTCACCGGGCATCATCAAAACGCCGATGCATGCCGAGGAAACCCATCAGGCGCTGGGCAGCCTGCACCCGGTCGGGCACATGGGTGAAATCGACGATATCGTGCAAGCGATTCTCTATCTGGATAGCGCGAATTTCGTCACTGGCGAGATCCTCCACGTCGATGGCGGCCAGAGCGCCGGTCATTGATCAAAACCCTGCCATACCGCCGGTGTGTACCGGCGGTATCGTTCGTTGTGGTACACAGAGGATGAACGTCCGTCGATCCTTGGTGCGAGCCGCAATGAAACGCCATTTTGAAGACTTGCAGTTAGGCAGTATCGAACTGTTTTGCCTGGCCGCCGAAGCTGGCAGCTTCACCGCCGCTGCGCAACTGGCCGGGGTCACGCCTGCGGCGGTGAGTCGGTCGATCTTGCGTCTGGAGCAACGCCTGGGTTCGCGATTGTTTGCCCGAACCACCCGCAGCATTCGCTTGACCGACGCCGGCCGCACCTTCTTCGAGCAATGCAGCCAAGCCCTGACCCAACTGGTCGAAGCCCAGCAGGAAGTCATGGGCGCACAAACCTCGCCGTCAGGGCGATTGCGCATCAGCCTGCCGACCACTTACGGCCATCACCGCATCCTGCCGCTGCTGCCGACATTTCGTGCGTTGTACCCAGAGGTCACGGTCGACGTGCACTTGGGCAATCGCAATATCGACTTCGTCGAAGAAGGCTATGACCTGGCGATCCGCGTCCGCGCACAACCAGACTCGACCCTGATCGCGCGGCTACTGGAAGACGCCAGCCTGGTGGTGGTCGCCTCCCCCGGGTATTTGCAAAAGGCCGGCACCCCGCAGACCCTCGACGAGCTCATCGCGCATGAGTGCATCCAGTTCGAATTGCCCAGCAGTGGCCGGCGGATTTCCTGGCTGTTTCAGGAAAACGGTCGGGATCGTGAAGTGGTTTCGGACGGTGGTTATTCCTGCTCCGACGATGTGCTCGGCGGCGTCACCCTGGCCAAACACGGCGCTGGGCTTTTTCAAACTTACCGGTTTATCGTCGAGCAGGAACTGGCCGATGGTCGGCTGGTTGAAGTGCTGCAGCCGTACGCCGGGCGTTCGCGGCCGTATACCTTGCTCTACCCGCACGGCCGCTATGTGCCGCAGCGGGTGCGGGCGTTTGTCGATTTTCTGTTGGGATTTCGCGACGAATGGGCGGGACGCCGAGGATAACGACCCGTCCGGCGACAGACTGATTGCGCCGTTGCGTGGCTCCCCGGTAGTATTGAGACGGATTCTCACTAACATCTGGAAAGCCCGCCAGTGCCATCTTCTCCGTCCAGCAAGCTGGGTTTCTTCTTCAGCGATCATCATCGCTGGTTGCTTCAGCACATCAACCGGCATCTGGGCAATCGTGCCGACGCCGAGGACACCGCCGCCGATACCTTTTGCCAATTGCTGGCCGCGCGGGTCGATCCCGACACCATTGCGCAACCGCGCGCTTACCTGTCGACCATCGCGCGCCGGTTGATCTTCGATCGTCACCGGCGGCGCAAACTGCAACTGGCTTACCTCGAGCGCCTGTCCGCCCTGCCCGAGGCACTCGCGCCCTCCCCGGAAGAACAACTGCAACTGATGGAAGCACTGGTCGCCATCGACCGCGCGCTCGACGGATTGCCGAGGTTGGTCAAAGCAACGTTCCTCTATAGCCAACTGGACGGTATGAGTTACGTCGCGATTGCGCAGAAACTCGGACTGTCGGAGCGTACCGTCAGCCGCTATATGAAACAGGCCCTGCGCCAGTGCTACCTGAGCGACGTGCAACCATGAGCAAGCCGCGCCTGGACCCGGTGATTGAGCAAGCCCTGGACTGGATGGTCAAGCTCAACGCCGGCACACCGGATGCCGCGCTACAGGCACGCTTCGACGCCTGGCTGGCACTGAACGAGGCTCACGGCCAGGCCTGGAAAAACCTGCAGGAGCGGCTTGGCCCATCATTAAGCACCGTGCGCGCGCTGGATCGGCGCTTGCCTGGACAGGCCAGCGAAGCCCGACACGTCTTATTGCAACCGCACACTTCGCGGCGCGACGTCTTGCGCGTGTTCGCCGGGCTGGGTTTGGCCGGCGGCGGTCTGTGGCTCGGTGCCCGCAGTCGATTCGGCGAGTCGCTGCTCGCTGACTTGCACACCGGACGCGGCCAGCGTCAGACCTTCGATCTGGCAGACGGCAGTCACCTGAGCCTGAACGCTCAAAGTGCTGTGGACCTGCGTTTCGACGACAGACAGCGACTGGTCATTTTGCGCCATGGCGAACTGGTGATCGATGTCGCACCCGATCCGCAAAGGCCGCTGATCGTGCGCACCGCCCAAGGCGAAATGCGCGCACTGGGCACGCGCTTTCTGGTTGCGCAGGAGGCCGACGCCAGTCGCTTGGTGGTCTTGCAGCATTCGGTCCAGGCGCGGCTCTTCGACGGCACCACGCAGGTAGTCAAAGAGGGCCAGGCAGCGCTGCTCTACCCCGGCAGTCTCAAACTGGCGGGCGATGATCAGCGCAACCGTGTCGAATGGTTGAACGGGCGATTGAGTGTGCTGGACGAATCCCTCGAGCAGGTGGTCGATGCCTTGCGCCCCTACCGTCGCGGTCTCGTGCGTGTGGCACCGGAGATTCGCGGGTTACGCGTACAAGGTGTGTTCCCGCTGGACGACGCCGACCGGTCGTTTGTCGCCTTGACCGAAACCCTGCCGATTCGTGTCGATCACTACGGGCCCTGGCTGACGTTGATCAGCAAAAAGTGACCGGAAATAACGTTTTGATGAAAATCATTCCTGTTCGTGTCCGGTTTTCATTTCTCATCGCACCTATCTCCTGACACTTCCACATAATCAGGAGATTGTTGTGCTCAACACGTGGCCCCGTTCCCTCTGCGTATCCGTCGCCCTCGCTGCTCTAGTGAGCCCTGTACAGGCCCAGGAGCTGAGTTTCAACCTGCCGGCCGGCCCGCTCGCGCGCACGCTCAATGCGATTGCCGCCCAGAGCGGGCAGATCATTTCGCTGGAGCCTGTGCTGGTACAAGGCAAGCAAGCGCCCGCGGTGATTGGCCGGATGCCGGCGCAGCAGGCGCTGGAACAGGCGCTGGCAGGTAGCGGCCTGCAACTGCGCATCACCGGGCACGGTAACTTCAGCGTCGAACCGGTGGCCGCCAGCGATGTGCTGCAATTGGGTGCGACGACTATCGTCGAACGCAGCTACGACGCCACCACCGAACACTCCGGCTCGTACGCCGCACGGGCCGTGACCCTCGGCAAAGGCACACACACGCTCAAGGAAATTCCGCAATCGGTCACGGTGATGACCCGCAAGCAAATGGACGATCAGGACCTCACCGATCTCAAAGACGCGGCCAACAAGACCACCGGCCTGGTCGGCGTTCAGGGTGTCGGCCAAGGCATGATCCTCACCTCGCGCGGCTTTCAGATCGATGACTGGCAATACGACGGCGTGCCGATCCCGCGCAACACTTATGCCTTGGGCAATTGGGCGACCCAGGACCTGATTTTTTTCGACCGCATGGAAGTGCTGCGCGGCGCCTCAGGCCTGTTGCAGGGCGCCGGCAGCCCGGGCGGCGCAATCAATCTGGTGCGCAAGCGCGGGCAAAACGCACCGACCGTGACCGTCACCGCCAAGGCCGGTTCGTGGGACCATTACGGCCTGCAACTGGATGCGGGCGGGCCGCTGAACCAGAGCGGCACGGTGCGCGGGCGTTTCGTCGCCGACGAAGACCAGAGCCAGTCGTTCATCGATTACGAATGGAGCAAAACCCATTCGCTCTACGGCGCGCTCGATATGGACCTGCGCGACGACACGACCCTTGGCCTGGCCGTCAGCCATTCCGATAACGAGTCCCGCCCGATGATCCGCGGCCTGCCCCGCTACAGCGACGGCAAGCCTGTGAACGTGCCACGCTCGACCTATACCGGCGCACGCTGGAACCATCAAGACATCGAGGTGACAACGCTGTATGCCGATCTGGAGCACCGATTCAACGACGACTGGACCTTCAAGACCGGCGCGGTGCACATGAGCGAAACCAACCAGGGCAGAAACCAGCGGCTGCAAACCAGCGGCAATGGCCTCAAGGCCGACGGCAGCGGCATTCAATACGCCGACTTCGTCACGGATTTCGACGCGAGCAAACTCGGTCTGGACATGAACCTCATCGGCCACTTCGAAGCGCTGTCCATGGCTCATGAAGTCATGATTGGCGGCAACTACGCCAAATACACCTCCGACGATAAATTCGCCCGAACCTTCAATAACAGCGCCACTGACACGATCTTCGACATTAACCACGACCGCCCGTCCATCAGCTATGAAGGCTTGCTCAATACCCCGGGCGGCCGCGCCACGCCGAGCCAGTACGAGATCAGGCAAAAAGGCCTGTATGGCAGCTGGCGAGTCAAACCGATCGAGCCATTGACGCTGGTTCTCGGGTCACGGGTCAGCGGATATGACTTCAGCTATCAGTCGGCAACCCGGATGGCATTCAGCAATGTCGTCACCCCCGCCCCTGACAGTACCGCCAAGGAAACCGGCGTGGTTACGCCCTACGCCGGCATCGTCTACGACTTGAGTCGCGAATGGGCGGTATATGCCAGCTACACCGATGTGTTCGAACCGCAGACCAATCGCGATGCAGGTGGCCAGACGCTCAAACCGGTGGTCGGCAGCAACTACGAAGTGGGTCTCAAAGGCGAATTGCTTGATGGCCGCGTCAACACCTCGCTGGCGTTGTTCCGTTACGACCAGGAAAACCGTGCGGTCAACGACCTGGCCTCGGGTATGGCCTGCGACGGCTGGTATTGCTCCACCGCCGCCGGCAAGGTGCGCAGCCAGGGCATCGAAGCGGAAATCAGCGGCGAAGTGTTGACGGGCCTGCAACTGTTCGCCGGCTACACCTACAACACCACCCAGTACCTTGACGACCCGGCCAACGAAGGCAAAGTCTTCAGCACCTGGACGCCCAAGCATATGTTGCGGGTATGGGGCGATTACCAATGGAGCGGTAACTGGGACCGTGTCAGCACAGGACTGGGTTTTACCACCCAGAGCCATACGCTCGGTTATGAACACACCTATGACGTTGCCGGCTACACGGTATGGAGTGCTCGTCTGGGCTACCAGTTGAGCGAAGAAATCGGCCTGGCACTGAACGCCAACAACCTGTTTGACAAGCGCTACTACACCGCCGCTTACAACCAGCTTAACGGCAACAACAACTTCGGCGATCCGCGCAATGTGATGTTTAGCGTGAAGTACACACCGACGTTCTGAATCCGCACCTCAACGTAGCGGTGGTCAACCGGTCTGGCGCAGGCGGCTGAGTTCCTTCGACGGCGGGCAACCGAACTGGCGGTTGTACTCGCGGCTGAACTGCGACGCACTTTCGTAGCCGACGCGGTAGCAGGCGCTGGACACGTCCAGCCCTTCGTTGATGATCAGCCGCCG
The DNA here is from genome assembly GCF_014268555.1 of Pseudomonas sp. SWRI111. Lineage (NCBI taxonomy): Bacteria > Pseudomonadati > Pseudomonadota > Gammaproteobacteria > Pseudomonadales > Pseudomonadaceae > Pseudomonas > Pseudomonas sp. SWRI111. Next base: position 28,829 of record NZ_JABWQQ010000008.1, read on the forward strand.
CGCCTCCTGCAAACGCAACTGTTTTTGATACTGCAGCGGGCTCATGGCCGTCACGGCTTTGAAGCGATGGTGCAGCGCCGAGTTGCTCAGGCTGGCTACCTGCGCCAAGGCGTCGATGCGCAGCGGCTCGGTGAAGTGTTTATTCAGCCAGTCGATAGCCCGTGTGACACGATGGGTCTGTGAATCGCTGACGGCGATTTCATAGAGCAAGTGCCCATGCTGACCGCGCAGCAGGCGGTAATACAGCTCGCGCAACGCCATCGGCGCGAGCATGCCGATGTCGCGCGGGTTATCCAGCAGACGCACCAGACGCAGCATGGTGTCGAGCAGGGTTACATCGATCTTGTCGAGAAACATCCCGCGTCCGGTTTCCTGCGGGATGCCGGTCAGCGGCGATTCGGCAATCAGTTGCGTCAGTTGCGCCGGATCGAAATCCAGCCGTACGCAAAAGTACGGCGCCTCGGGCGAGGCTTCGATCACCCGGCCCGACACCGGCAACGTCACCGACACCACCAGATAATTCAGCGGGTCGTACAGAAAGCGTTCGTCACCCAGCCCGACTTCCTTGCGCCCCTGCACGATCAGGCACAGCGCCGGACGATGCACGACATGGATCAACTCGGACGGCCCATCGAGACGGATCACGTGCAGCGGCGCAATTGCGGTTTCGTAGGTGCCCGGCGCGTCGAAACGCTGGGTCAGCAGGCGCACCAGCTCGGCGCGATACACCGCCGTGTCGTGGAGGATGGAAGCGTCGTGGTTATCCATAAAAAGGGCCTCGAAAGCAGACGATGGTGGGTCAACTGCGGATGAAGATTAGCCAGTTTTACCAAGCGGCGGCTAGATCAAAGATGCTGCAGATTTGCCTGATTCTGCGTAAGAGCCTCGGAAGCGCGACTTCACGCTCCCAAGGCTTTTTGCGCGGCGATCAGCCCGCCGTCACCGTCATGCCACCATCGGCCATGACCACCGAGCCGACCATGAAACTGGCACGCTCGGAGGCGAGAAAAGTCACGATCTCGGCGATTTCCTCCGGTTGTGCGGCACGACCGATGGGCGCCGCCTCGCCGTGTTGCGCGAGGAATCCCGGGCCGTCCTCGACCACGTCATTGAGGATATTGGTCACCACATCGCCGACGCCGATGGCATTCACACGAATGCCGTGTTCGATGACTTCCAGCGCCAGCGTGCGGGTCAATTGCGCCAGCGCACCTTTCGAGGCGGTGTAGGCGGCAATGGTCGGGAACGCGAAGTACGAGGCATAGGAGGCGATATTGACGATGGCACCGGACTTGTTCGGGATCATCGCCTTGACCGCTTCGCGGCAGTGCAGGAAGGCTGCCGTGGCGTTGACCGCCTGGATTTTTTCCCAGTCCTCGCGGCTCATGTCGATCACCGCTTTGTTGATGATGATCCCGGCGTTGTTGACCAGAATATCCAGCCGCCCAAACTGCTCGACGGCCAGGCCCACCGCGCGTTCGGCGGCGCCATCTTCGGTAATGTCCGCCACCAGCGGTACCAGACCGGGACGGGCCAGTGCTTCGACGGCCGGGTTGCGGTCTTCAGCGATCACCTTGGCGCCGCGGGTGTGCAGCATCAGCGCAATCGCCTTGCCGATGCCACTGGCCGCGCCAGTGACCAGTGCAATTTTGCCGGCGACTTCTTGTGGCAGGGTGTGGTTGATATCAGTCATGGTTTTTTTCCTCGATAGCGAATCGGTGTGGCGCCGATACGGCGCTGTCGTCAACACGGCTTCACTGTCGCGCAATGCCCGGTGCCGGGCTTTTGGGTGCTTGCCGGGACTGTCGGAGTTTTGCGCTGGCGTTTGTTTTTCAACCGCCCTAACCTTCAAAAATCATCCGCGGCCGAAGCTTTTCATGGAGCGTCCTGTGCCCTCTGCCAGTCCTGCAGCGCCGACAGTCAGCCAACCCGCACGCATCGCTGCCGAAGCCATGCCGGCGCACTTGCCCGGTGTCGCGGAAACGACCACGCCCCGGCCGCAGATCAAGGATGCGGTGGTGCAGTTGTTCCGCCATCAGACTTTGCTTGAGCCGATCCGCGTGCCATGCGTGGCCGAACCGCTACTGGTTTTGGTATTGGCCGGCACCGCGCGGGTCGAGGAACGTTCATTGGGTGGCGAATGGCAGGCGAGCCGGGTCACGGCTGGCGATTTTTTCCTGACCAATACCCGCGAACCCTATGAAATGCGTTGGCAGACCGAAGGCTGCGAAGCCTTCGAAGTGATGCACCTTTACCTCGGTCTGGGCCTGATCGAACAAGCGGCCCGTGAAGCGTTCGGCGAGCAGGCCGGCGCGGTGACGTTTGTCGATGTGTCCGGCGCGCGTGACGAGCAGGTCAGTTTCATTCTCAATCAACTGCGCATTGAGCTGACCGAACAGCGCCAGCCCAGCGCACTGTTGGTGCACAGTCTGGCCCAGGCGTTGGCGATCCATCTGCTGCGTCATTATCTAGACCCGGACAGCAACCCCCGTCGCGACAACGCCCTGCCCGCCTACAAACTGCGCCGGGTGATCGAAGCCATGAACGTGAACCTGGCTGAGGATTTCAGCCTCAGTCATTTAGCCGGCATCGCCGAGCTGAGCGACTACCATTTCAGCCGCACCTTCAAACGCGCCACCGGTCTATCGCCCTCGCAGTACTTCATCCGCCTGCGCATGGGCCGCGCTCGGCATCTGTTGGTAGAGACTGCGCGCAGCGTGATCGACATTGGCCTGGAGGTCGGCTATTCCAGCCCCAGCCACTTCTCTCAAGTGTTCCGCCGCGAAGTCGGCGTTACCCCCAGCGTCTATCGCGACGCACCGCGCAGTGCCTGAAAGCGATGCAGCAGAATTGGGCAAATGCCGTGGAGGAATCGATTAATAAGGCATGAATCAGGCCGCTTAATCTTCTTTCAAGCCCACTCCCGGGCACACTGAAGAGGACGACATCATGCTGAACATTCAAGACAAAGTGATCGTGATTACCGGCGCCAGCAGCGGCATCGGCGAAGCCACCGCGCGCCTGCTCGCCAGCCGTGGCGCCAAAGTCGTGCTGGGCGCGCGGCGCACCGAGCGTCTGGCGGTCATTGCCGAAGGGATCAACAGCGCCGGTGGCCACGCGCAGTTCCGGGCGCTGGATGTCACCGATCAGCAGGATGTGCAGCGCTTTGTCGATTATGCCGTCGAGCACTACGGCCGCGTCGATGTGCTGGTCAACAACGCTGGCGTGATGCCCTTGTCGCGGCTGGACGCGCTGAAGGTCGATGAGTGGAACCGCATGATCGACGTCAACATCCGTGGCGTACTCCATGGCATCGCCGCCACCCTGCCGTTGATGCAGCGCCAGCGCGCCGGGCAGATCATCAACATCGCCTCGATCGGTGCCTATGCGGTCAGCCCCACCGCTGCGGTGTACTGCGCGACCAAGTACGCGGTCCGGGCCATTTCCGAAGGCTTGCGCCAGGAAGTCGGCGGCGATATCCGTGTGACCGTCATCGCCCCGGGCGTGACCGAATCGGAACTGGCCGACAGCATTTCCGACGAAAGCGGCCGCGCTGAAATGCAGTCCTTCCGCAAGATCGCCATCCCCGCCGAAGCCATCGCCCGCGCGATTGCCTACGCCGTCGAACAACCGGCGGACGTCGACGTCAGCGAACTGATCGTGCGCCCGACGGCTAGCCCTTACTGAGGCCGGGAGTCAATCTGTGGGAGCGGGCTTGCTCGCGAAAGCGGTGGGTCAGTCAATAAAGATGTTGAATATGCCGCCGCCTCCGCGGGCAAGCCCGCTCCCACAGGGGTTTTGTGGCACCACCAAATCATGGTCAACACGGACCATTGTGGGAGCGGGCTTGCTCGCGAAAGCGGTGGATCAGTCAGCAAAGATGTTGGATGTGCCGCCGCCTTCGCGGGCAAGCCCGCTCCTACAGGGATCCTGCTCCACAAACGAGATCACTGATTCACCCGGACCAGTGTGGGAGCGGGCTTGCTCGCGAAAGCGGAGGGTCAGTCAAAAAAGATGTTGGACGTGCCGCCGCCTTCGCGGGCAAGCCCGCTCCCACAGGGATCCTGCCCCACAAACGAGATCACTGATTAACCCGGACCAGTGTGGGAGCGGGCTTGCTCGCGAAAGCGGAGGGTCAGTCAAAAAAGATGTTGGATGTGCCGCCGCCTTCGCGGGCAAGCCCGCTCCCACAGGGGTTTTGTGGCACCACCAAATCAATGGTCAACACGGACCATTGTAGGAGTGAGCTTGCTCGCGAAAGCGGCGGATCAGTCAGCAAACATGTTGAATATGCCGCCGCCTTCGCGGGCAAGCCCGCACCCACAGGGAATCGCGTTGCTGCTGACGAAACGGGTTCGCACGCCGTTTGACCTAACGCGCCCCCGGCCCGATCAGCATGCTTTCGATTTCAGCGCCGGGCATCATCTGCTGCAACCCTTCGATGAGCTTGTCGCCGGCTTCGGTCAGCGCTTCCAGCGGCATGGCCGGCAGGCTTTCGAGGATGAACCACATCTGCTGCGCCTGCGCATCGAGGCGGGTTCGCACGCCCTGGCGCCAGTTCCAGCGCCGGCAGGTCACGCCCTGATCGTCGCGCCAGACCACTTCGCCAGCGTCCGGGAATTCATGCGCGGGCTGGCCTTCTTTCATCGTATCGAACGGCTCGCTGCCATCGGCGACGACCAGGCGCGGCGAGCCGACGTAAGTTTCAGCGTTCTCGCCACCCACGGGAATCGCGTACTCGAGGCTGATGGCGTTGTACAAATCGACCACCGGATCGATGCTCGGCAAGTTGCCGTCACGTAGCACACGCTTGCGCAGCGCTTCGGCCGAACAGGGTGTACGCTGCGGCTTGGCGCCGAACTGGCGGAACACATCGGCCCAGGCCTGCAAGTGCGCAGGCGCCCACGCCGGACCACCGGTGGCGACACTCTGGCAGGCTTTGGCCAGGGCTTCACCCGCCACATAAGCCTGAGTAATCGGCGCGGCCTGCACGACAATACTCAGCGCTCTGAACCCCGGCGCCAGTTGCGCAACAGCCGGATCGATTGACGGCACGACAGACAGCATCCCAGAATCCCCCTCATACCTGAATTTGCAAAGATGCTAGCGATCAATGACCAATAAAGTCAATATATCGACCGAGGCCGGCGCCGACGTCCAGACCGTCAGCGCCGCGGTTTCCCGTACGCTCAAACAGGCGCGCAAACAACAAAGCATCACGCTCGACGAACTGTCGCGGCGCTCCGGCGTGAGCAAAGGCATGGTGGTCGAGATCGAGAAAGGCTCGGCCAATCCGAGCATCGCGACCCTGTGCAAAATCGCGGCGGCGCTGGGGTTGTCCGTGGCGGACTTCGTCAACGTCGCCGATACGCCGGCAGCGCACCTGATCGACAGTCAGGATATTCCGACGCTGTGGACCGGTGAGCTGGGCGGATCGGCGCGACTGCTCGCCGGCACCAGCGGCCCGAACATGCTTGAGCTGTGGCGCTGGGAGCTGCTTCCCGGCGAGTCGTTCTCTTCAGCCGGGCATCCGCATGGCACCACAGAGCTTTTTCATGTCGAGAAAGGCACGCTGCATTTGAAGGTGGGCGATGCTGAACTGATTGTCGGACCTGGGTGTTCGGCGGTAGCGCGGACGGACGTGGCGCATGGGTATGCCAACCTCGGGCGGTCGAAACTGGTCTTCACGATGTCGGTGACAGAACTGCATCAGTATGCCAGGGAAAACCCTTCACCCTAGCCGCGGCCGGCGAACTGACCGCCCGCGCCCCCAGGTCCGTCGGCGCGGCGCATACCTGATCACCCGCCAAAATCCCTGTGGGAGTGAGCCTGCTCACGAAGAGACCGGCTCATTCACCGCAGTGGTAAGCCCAGTGTCCGCAGCGAGCGATCATTCAGGCTTTGGATGTTCGGTTGCCACAGAATTGGTCGCGTCTACATCCGCCATGTCTTCGTCGACGGGTGCCTCATCGTCAGGCGGCAGTGGCACGTCGCTGTTTTCATTTTCATCAGTGTCCATGTCGAAATCTCCGATCTGATTACGGTCTCGCGCGAGGAGCGCGAACGCCTCACTTGAATGGAGGCGCCTGCCGCGCCGGAGTTCGAATTCAATCAGTGCCCGGCGACGAATGCGCTCAAGCTTGCAGGGCCAGCGAACAGGTGTGGCCGGCGAAAGCGTTTACGCCCTCGCCGCCCTTTACCCAACCCTGTCAGTCGTAAAACGGCGCAACCGGCTCGCGGCTGCCGACAAAGAAACTGTCCGCCACCAGGCGCAACGGCTGCAGATCCAGATCGCTGGCCTTGTCGCCGATCAGTTGCTGGAAATGACGGTACACCGCCGCGTACTCGCCTTCTTCCGAGACGGTCTGACGCACCCCGTCGATGCTCAACAGCGCACCACCGTTGTCCAGGCGCAGGACGCCTTCAAGGCAACGAATCTCGATGCTCCAGAGTTCGTCGCGGCCGTGGTCGAAGTCGAACTCGGCCCGAACGTCCAGTTGTTGCGCGTCGGACATTTTGATCGACGCGGCAATCGGCGACTGGCAGTTGCTCGGCACGCGCAGTTCGGCAGCAGCGACGAACAGCGGCAGCGCCAGCAGGTGCGTGGCAATCGACAAGGCATTGATGCCCGGATCGAATACGCCCAGCCCACCGGGCTGCCAGATCCAGGCCTGGCCCGGGTGCCATTTGCGCACGTCTTCCTTCCAGTCGATCTGTACGCTTTGCAAGGTGCGCGTCGAGAGCCAGTCACGGGCAGCAGCGATGCCCGGCGCGTAACGCGAATGCCAGGCAAACAGGCCGCTGACACCTTGCTGCGCAACTTGATCGACCAAGGCCATGGCCTCCCCGAGAGTGGCGCAAGGTGGTTTTTCCACCAGCACGTGCTTGCCCGCCGCCAGCGCTTGCCGGACCAGCGCGAAGCGTCCTTGCGGTGGCGTGCAGAAGGCGATCGCATCGACTGCCGGGCCGTTGTCGAGCAATTCGCCCAGCGACTGGAAATTCTCCACCCCGGGGCAAGGCTGGCCTTGAGTGGCGACGGACACCAAGCGGAATGCCGGGTTGGCGAGAATGGCGGGGACGTGTTGATCCTGGGCAATCTTGCCGTAGCCGACCAGACCGAGACGAATCGGTTGCATCAGTGACTCCTGTTGTCTGTTTTGTTTTTGTCGATGACGCGAAAGATTACCTGCAAACGCGGGTCAATACTCGTTCCACTGCACGCTCTGCCACTTTGCTCTCGCTGGACTGCAGATCGGTTATCAGCGATACACGGACAACCAAAAGCGCAGAATCAGGCACCACGCCGCCCTAACCTGCCGCGTCGCTTTGCACCGAAGTCAGATATGCCACCAACGTCGCCGCGCAGGCCTCGATTGCGCCGTCCACCACCAGCTCGAAACCGTGGGTGTTTTCCGTCGGTATCGCCAGGCACCCGGCATGCGCGCTGATCCCGGCGCTCATGACTGCACTGGCGTCGGAGGCGAAATCCACCAGTAACGCGAACTGTGGCACGTAGCCGCAACGTCTGGCGGCATCGGCCAGCGCCATCACCACCTCTCGCGAGTAATAGCCCTTCTGATCGCCGGTATCGATGATCGGATCGACGCTCAGCTGCGTGCCGTACTCGCTCATGACCGGGCCCACTTCGACGGCAATCGTCGTGTCTCCCGGTAAATGCGCGGCGGCGTACATCGCGCCGGCGTTGCTCTCTTCTTCCAGGGTGGTGAACACAAAAAACGCATCGAACGGCAACGGCTCACGGCGCTGGCTCAATTGCGCGACGGCTTGCAGCATGGCGAGCACCGGCGCCCGGTCATCGAGAAAGTGCGCGGCAAGCGCATCACCGACACGAAACGGCACGCGCCAATGCTGGCTCAGGACCACCCGCGTGCCGGGGCGCACGCCCATCCGGTGCAAGGCCTGCGGATCGCTGCGGGTGATGACGTGCACGTCCTTCCATTGCACCGCGCCGCTCATGACATCCTGGCCTTGCGGCGAACCCGTGGTCGCGTGCATCGAGCCAAACGACAACACGCCCGCAAGCGTCTGGTTGTCACCGAGGATATCGACAGGACAGACACCGAAGTTCACCGGGTTCGCACCGCCGAGCGCAACCACGCGCAACGTGCCATCAGGCTCGACACGTTTGACCACCATGGCGATCTCGTCCATGTGCCCCATGATGCGCACCGCCTGCCGGGACTCCGGGTCGGGCTGATGGCCCTTGAGCAGGCCGATGACATTGCCGGCCGGATCGGTCCAGGTCTGGTCGCAATAGCGCATCAGGTGCGCCTGGCAGATCGCCCGCACCTCGTCTTCCTGGCCCCCGGGGCCGCGCGCCATCAGCAAGCGCTGCAACAACGCGTGGGTATCTTCGTGTTCCTCTGCACGGTGCGCGGCCCGTGCCGGGTCCGTCGGGGTCTGCGACATGCCTTGACTCCTTGCGTGATGCCTCGGGCCTGTCCCGAGCGCTCAGAAGTTAGGGCCGGATCAACGGCAAAAATTCAGCCGGGCTTGTTCGGAGCGTCGAGCACCGCGCGAATTTTTCGCGCCAGTTCACCGGGACGGTAGGGTTTGGCGATCAGCTCGAACTCCTCGCCGCCAACTTCGCTGCGCTCCAGCGAGTCTTGCGAATAGCCTGAGGTAAGCAGGATGCGCGTCGCGGGGTACAAGCGATCGATTTCACGGGCCAGGGCCGCGCCATTCATCGACCCGGGCATGACCAGATCGCTGAACACCAGATCGAAGCGCGTGGTTTGGAGCAGTGCCAGCGCCTCGGCGGCGTCGTGGACAATAACGCTGCGATAGCCGTAATCGGCAAGCATCACTTCGGCCAGCTCCGCAACCTCTTTGCGGTCCTCGACAATCAGGATGCGCTCGGTGCCGCTCAGCCTTGCGCCGTCGAGCATCTGATCTTCGACCCAGACCTGACTGTCATCGGCAGGGAAATACAACCGCACCGCCGTGCCCACGCCCGGCGTCGACTCAATGCGCGCGACCCCGCCGGATTGCTTGGCGAAACCATAGACCATCGACAGGCCGAGGCCACGACCGCTGCCTTCTTCCTTGGTGGTAAAGAACGGCGTCATCACCTTGTCGAGATCCTCGTGCGGGATCCCGACGCCGTTATCAATCACTGCGATGCTGACGTAGCGCCCCGGGGCGAGGCCTGGATTTTGCTCGTCGTACACTGGCGTCGACACCGTGACGTTGCGGGTCTGCACCGTGATCAATGGCTGGCTGTGGCCGTGCAACGAGTCCTGCGCATTCGACAGCAAATGGTTCAACGCCATCTCGGTCTGGGCCGGGTCGAGGCGGCAGTTCCACAGGTCGCCGGCAAAGTCGAAACGCGGCTCCAGTTCGGGCGCGTCCAGGCCGGCAACGGTTGCTCGTTCGAGCAAGGCATTGAGGTTGATTACCCGGCCTTCGAGTCGTTGCCGGCGCGAAAACGCCAGCAGGTGTTGCGTCAGCAGCCGGGCCTTTTCAGCGGCGGCGCGTGCGTGGCCGGCGCCCATGACAATGCGTTGCGGGTCGGCGCTCGGGCGTTTGGCGGTGTGCTGGATCAAGTCGATGTAGCCGATCATGACCTGCAGCAAGTTGTTGAAGTCGTGGGCGATGCCGCCCGTCAGTTGCCCCAGCGCTTCCATGCTCTGCACGTAGCGCAAGCCGTTCTCGGCATCGCGGCGGCGGCTGACGTCCAGTTGCGACGCGAAGAAATACACCAGTTTGCCGTGTTCGTTGAATATCGGCGTTATGAACAATTCGTTCCAGAACGTCGAGCCATCCTTGCGGTAGTTGAGCACTTCGACGCAGATTTCATGCTGGTTTTCCAGGGCTTCCCGGACCCGCTGCAACACCGCCCTGTCGGTTTGCTCACCCTGCAGAAAGCGACAATTGCGCCCCACCACCTCGTCCTGGGCGAAGCCCGTCAGCTCGGCGAACGCCTCGTTGGCAAACACGATGGGGTTATCCGGTTGCCCGGGATCGGTGACAATCATGGCCGTGCGGCTGACTTGCACTGCCGCGAAGAACAGGCCTTTTCTGTTGTGCGAAAGACTGGCCACATCGGCACTGTTCAGAACCGGCTTTGGCTGTTTGCGCAAGGCAATCTCCTTGTATATCGCTCACGTGTCGTTGTGACCGCAAGCGGCGGCCGGAGTGCCGCTTGCGGGCGTTACAGGCGAAACCGCTGGTCGCCCCGCGACCTGCATCGTCGTCGGATAATGGATGTTGTGTTGATCCGAACAGGCGCCCGGGTTGTCGAACGGCAGACAGACGCTTGCAGAAACACCGCCACGCCGCTGTTGGCGCAAGCATCACCCGCATCCCTTCATGGAGAACCCACGTGGACTTGTTGTTTCTTGGCACCTCTGCCGGCGTTCCGACACGCCAGCGCAACGTCAGCGCCACCGCCCTGCTCGAAGCCGCGGGCAGGGGCTGGTACCTGATCGATTGCGGGGAAGGCACCCAGCATCAAGTGCTGCGCACGCCGTTATCGCTGAGCGAGTTGCGCGCCGTTTTCATTACCCATGTGCATGCTGATCACTGCCTCGGTCTACCGGGCTTGCTGGCCAGCGCCGGCATGTCCGGGCGTACCCGGCCGCTGGACGTGATCCTGCCGACCGCGCTGCACCCGTGGCTGCGGCTGAGCCTCGCCGTCACCCACTCGCACCTGCCGTTCGACATCCACCTGCACGCCGTCGAGACCCTCGGCGACTGGCGCCATCGCAACGTGCAGGTGACCACCGTCGAGCTGTCCCATCGTGTGCCGTGCCACGGGTATGTCTTCACCGAAACTGATCCCGAGCCACGTCTGGATGTACAGCGGCTGGCCGCCGAAGGGATCGAGCGCGGGCCGCTCTGGGGCCAACTGGCCCATGGTCAGGATGTCGAATACGCCGGGCGCTGGTTGCGCGCGCAACACTATTTGCTCAGTGCGCGGCCGGCGCGACGGATCATTGTCTGCGGTGATAACGACCAGCCGGAACGCCTTGCCGAAGTGGCCGTGGGCGCCGATGTGCTGGTGCACGAAGCGACGTTCGTGCAAGCGGCCATCGACCGCACCCGCGCCAGCTATGGGCACAGCAGCGCCGCCGCGATTGCCGGCTTCGCCGAAACCGTGGGCGTGCGTAATCTGGTGTTGACGCATTTCAGTGCGCGCTACCAGGCCAATCCGGCGTTGAGTCCGTCGATTGAAGACGTTCGTCAGGAAGCGGCGGCCCACTATCACGGCCGCTTGATTCTCGCCCGCGATTTGCAGCGCTATCACCTGGACCGTTGTGGCGATTTACAACCGGAGGTTATCGAGCGGCAACCGCGCGACAGCCGTTGAGAAAGGGGGCGGCGTCCGTCCCGGGAGGAACGGACGCCAGGGTACAACGTTACTTCTTGGCTTCCTTGTCGGGATCGGCCGAGCGTTGCAGGAACGCTTCGGTGAGTTGCGGCAGATGATCGAGCAACCACTGCGCCATGGCGACTTCCTGCGGCAGAATCGTCTCGCAGGCCTTTTGCGTCTGGGTATCGCCCGCCGCTTGCGCCGCGGCGATCAGCACGGTGTAGCTGGCGATTTCCATGTTCTCGAAAACGTATCCGGCCATGGCGCCCTTGATCACTTCATCGCTCATCAAGGTGCCGCCGACTGCCTGACCGAAGGCCATGAGTTTGCCGCCCAGGTCCTTCATGGTCGACGCCTCGCCGCCCAGACGTTGCAGGCATTCGTCGATCAGTTTCTGCTGGCCCAGGGTTTCCTCGATGTGCTGGTCGATGCGCGCCTTGAGCTGCGGATAATGTTCCAGGCGCTTGGATTGCGCCTTGAGCATCTGCTCGGCCTGTTGCTCCATGGCGTGGGCGTCACGCAACCAGTCGAGCAGGTTTTCCTGTGGAGTAGCCATTATCGAATCCTCTTCTTGATGAGTTCACAGTGATCGGCCAGGGCGCCCGCTGGTGCCGACGCGCCCGGCACACCGCAGCGATGCGTGCGGTTTCAGCGTGGTCACAGGGCGGGTTTGGCCTGTGTGCCGGAACCCAGATCCGCACCGGTGACCGGCTCGCTGTTGGGGTCGGACATGGTCCGCATTTTCATGTTTTCCAGCAGCGCCTCGTCAGCGCTGTCCAGTTGCACCGTGGCCAACCCGTCTCCGCCATCGACGGCCGGTGTTGGGTTTTCGACGAATTCCCAATCATCGCCCTGGTTCCATGGGCCGCGCATGCTTTCGGTGCCTTGCGACATGTTGAAGTAAACGTTGGTGAATTCAGGCATGCCGGGCAGCTTGCCTTGAGGGAAGTTGGGCTGGATCGCATGCAGGGCTTTTTCGAACGACAACTGGTGAGCGATTTCCCGGGTCATGAGAAAACCCAAGGCTTCTTTCACGCCCGGGTCATCCGTCACGTTCATCAAGCGCTCATAAACAATCTTCGCCCGTGCTTCAGCGGCAATGTTGGAACGCATGTCCGCGGTAGGCTCGCCAATCGTGTCGATGTAGGCCGCCGTCCAGGGCACGCCAGCCGAGTTGGTCAATGGCGAGCCGGCGCCATAGAGCAGGCTGGTAATGTGCGAATCGTTGCCCGCGCCGTTGAGCGAGCGATACAACTCACCCTCCTCCTCCACGCCCTCGGCCATCCGGCCTTTGGCGCCCTTGTTGAGCATGACGATGATCGAACCGATGACCTCCAGATGGCTGAGTTCTTCGGTGGCGATGTCCATCAGCAAATCCTTGCGTCCCGGATCGTCTTCGGACAGGGCCTGGGTGAAATAGCGCGATGCGGCCGCCAGTTCGCCTTGCGCACCGCCGAACTGTTCAAGCAGCAGGTTAGCCAGGCCCGGGTTGGGCTCGGCAACACGAACGGTGTATTGAAGTCGCTTGTTATGTAGAAACATGACAAATCTCCTCAGTCTTGAGTTGAGCGCGGCGCTGTCCACGGTTAAACAACGGCCTACCCTGTTGTGAAGCACGGGCGCTGAGGAAATTTCAAAAAAAATCACGCTTCAAGACAAATGGTTGGAACTGCCGAACAAGCGAAACGGCGCGCTCCGCTGCGCCTGGTCACTTGCTTTGAACCACTGACGAGGCGCGCGGCTCCCAGTGAAAACACCCCAGGAGCCGACACCATGAATGCCTTCAAACATCTGCTCACGGCGGCCCAGGTTACGCGCTTGCAGGCGCTCGACACCTGGCACCAGACCCTGGACGATCAGGCCCTGCGCATGGAGTGCCCGGACCGCTATCACGAAGAGTTGCTGCGTCAGTGCGATGAAATGGATCGGCGCGGCATCGTCACCTGGAGCGAGTGGCGCGATTTGCGCATCGAGGCGGATCAGGCCTACCTGCGCGCCATTGCCGGTAATGACTATCACTGACCGCCATTGCCCTGCCCTCCAGCCTTGCGAGCCCTCCCATGAGCGATCCACGATTCGGTATCGAAGAAGAATATTTCATCACCGACCTGCACAGCCGCGAGATGGTCGGCCGTCCTCCAGCCGAGGCGATTGAGGCGTGCAAGGCGGCCATGGGAGACGCATTCGCCAGCGAGATGTTTCAGGGCCAGATTGAAGTGGCCTCACCAGTGTTCACCGATTTCAGTCAGGCCAGCGACTATCTGCGCCGCGCACGCCAGACCCTGAGCGCAGCACTTGAGCCTTTCGGGCTCGGGCTGCTTTGCGCGGGCAGTCATCCGCTGGCCGATTGGCGCGATCAGGTGCCCACCGCCGAAGCGCACTTTATCCAGCTGTTTCAGGACTACGGCCACGTCGCGCGGCGCAGCGTGCTGTCGGGCCTGCACGTGCACGTCGAAGTGCCGCCGCCGTTCGATCGCATCCGGGTAATGAACCAAGTGTTGCCGTGGACGCCGCTGCTGCTGGCGTTGAGTTGTTCCTCTGCGCTGTGGGACGGCGCCGACAGCGGTTTCATGAGTTATCGACAAGTGGCCTGCGGCGAGTGGCCGCGCATGGGCGTGCCGCCGATGTTTGTCGATCAGCGCGACTACGACGGGCACATCGCGTTTCTCAGCGAGATCGGCACGATTCATCAACCGAGCGAATGCTGGTGGGGCATCCGTCCCGCCGTGCGTTACCCGACGCTTGAGTTACGCATGACCGACGCCTGCCCGCGGGTTGAGGATGCGCTGACGCTCGCCGGGTTGTTCCGCGTACTGGTCACCCACGCCATGGAACAAGCGCAACCCGGCGCGACTTATGACCTGCGCGCTCGGGCGATACTTGAAGAGAACCACTGGCGCGCCAAACGCTTTGGTATCCATGGCAGGTTCATCGTGCCGGGCAGCGGCACCGAGTGCACCGCTGAACAATGGTTAGGGATGGCTCAACTGCAATTTGCCGAAACGGCCAGGCAGTTGCGTATGCCCTTGCTGTTCGAACACGCCAGCAACCTCATCGCCGAGGGCACCAGCGCCGACCGGCAACTGGCTGTGTTCAATCAGGCCCTCAAGCAGCACGGTGCCCGCTCGGCCTTGTCACGGGTGACCGCGCTGTTGCTTGAGGAAACCGCGGCGGGTTGAGGCGCCAAAGGGCACGCCGCGTCAATCACCCTTGCCCGCTCGGCTACCGCCGTGGCTGTGTTGCCCGCCAACGCGCGCCTTCTCCGCTCGATCCAGCTTGACGTTGGCCGTGGGGTCACCTTTTTTGCCTGCGCTTTTGATCTTTTGCGGATCATCGGCGAAAGAGTGCTCGCTTCGATGTTTCTCAGTCATGGCTGTTGCTCCCGTTCATCTTTCATAGTTGCTTATAACGCCCGACCATTGGGCATTGACAAAACACTAGCACTGCAACTCTGCCGCCCCCACCCGAGCGTCACCTGTGCCGACAAAAGGTTAATTAAGCGAAGCGGCGATAACACTGACAGCAGCATTTTAATATCATAAAAAATTATACGAAGCGGCAGCGAATTCGGTGCGCTGTATAAGTTTCTCTGCAACCGATACCGTTCATCGGGTCTGATAAAAAATCTTCAAACGTTTCTCACCGTCGCGTTATCGGAATAATTGTCCGCAGCAACAAACGGACAACTAGCGAAACGTCAATCGATATTGGAGAACTATCATGACTACTGGTAATAAAAATCCGGGCAACTTCGCCAACGATCGCGAGAAAGCATCCGAGGCGGGCAAAAAAGGCGGTCAGGCCTCCGGCGGCAACTTTGCCAACGACCGGGAGAAAGCATCCGAAGCCGGTCGTAAAGGAGGCCAGAACAGCCACGGCGGTGGTCGCAAATCCTGAGCAAGGGAAATCGGGGCAGCCTGGCTGCCCTTTGCGATCAATGGCTGACAGGTCATAGGCAGAACCCGGTCATGGGGTGGTAGCGGATGCAACGCGGTGAGTTGCGCCGCCACTGCTGGCAACGTAACAAGCCCGTCGCCAACCATGACCTTCCTGTTCAGACAAACGGCAAGACAGTTATGCAGCAATAAAACAACTTGGCGACAACCGTTATAAGCAAAACGGCAACACGCAACTTCATGGCACTTGGCGAACAACAAGGGCGCTATCTTTATAGCACTCAAAGTTCGACTTTTTGCCCATACAAACATGAGGTAAGTTGAAATGGCACAAGATAAACAAGGCGGCATGTCGGTTAACGAAGCGGGTAAAAAAGGTGGCGAAGCCACTTCGGCTTCCCATGACAAAGAGTTCTACCAAGAGATTGGCAGCAAAGGTGGCCAAAACAGTGGTGGCAACTTCAAGAACGATCCCGAACGTGCAGCCGAAGCCGGCAGCAAGGGCGGCCAGAACAGTGGCGGCAACTTCAAAAATGATCCGCAACGCGCAGCCGAAGCCGGCAGCAAAGGCGGCCAGAACAGCGGCGGCAACTTCGCCAATGACCGTGAAAAAGCATCCGAGGCCGGACGCAAGGGCGGCGAAAACAGCCATGGGGGTGGGCGCAACAGCAATAGCTGATGCGCCGGTTGCAGGGGAGCCTCGCTCCCCTGCCGTTTTGAGCAAACCGCCGAACCCGCTTATCAGGAGGTCCTCATGTCAACCGACCCGCCAAACCCTGGCTGTGCGTGTCCGGAATGCACGTGCGACTGTCCCCGCGACAGCGCATTCGAGCGTGACGGCAAGCGCTTTTGCAGCCAGGCCTGCGCCGATCTGCACCCGGATGGGCAGCCCTGCCCGGCCGCCGATTGTCACTGCGAACGAAGCGTGAAGCTGGGCGAGCGTAGCGTCAGCGATTCGAAACTCGACGAAGCGGTCGAGGAAACCTTTCCCGCCAGCGATCCGATCTCACCCTGACGTTCGGTGCACATCGTGAGGGCGCACAGCCGCACCTCATGGCGGTGGAACAACGCTGTGCGCCCGGTGTGCGGCGCCCAACCAGCCGTGGAGGAATGCCCCATGATCGCCCCAGCAACCGGCATGAAGCCGGGGACGTGCTATGCCATTGAAAGCGTTGAACGTGCGCCGCAGTTCCCCGGTTTTTTTCTCGATGGCAAATATTACCTCGGCCCGGAATTGCAGACGGCCGTGGGCTGGCTCGAAGGCCAGGATTTCATTTACGACCAGCTCGACCCGACCGGCGAACCGATCTACCCCGACCGACGCGTCGGCCAGATCGAGGACCTGGCGCTGACGCTCGGTGACGGTCAGCGCCTTGCGCTCAATGAAATCCCCTACCCGACCACAGCCGAACCCGAGGCGGCGGCGCCGCATAGCCGCGATGATTCGCCACCGAATCAACAGCGTAAAACGCGACTGTCCGGCAAACTCGTGGTAATCACCGGAGCCTCCAGCGGCATCGGTCGCGCCGCTGCGCAAGCGTTCGCCGACGAACAGGCCAGGCTGGTCCTGGCTGCGCGCGACGAGGTCGCCCTCGCCGAGGTGGTCGACGAGTGTGTCGCACGCGGCGCGGCGGCGCTGGCGGTCCGCACCGATGTCACCGACAGCGCGCAAATGCAGGCGCTGGCAAGCCAGGCAGCTGAGTTTGGCGATGGCCGGATTGACATCTGGATCAACAACGCCGGGGTCGGCGCAGTGGGCAGCTTCGAGCAGACGCCGCTCGACGTGCATGAGCAAGTGCTGCAGACCGACTTGCTCGGATATCTGCGCGGCGCTTATGTGGTGTGGCCGTATTTCAAGGCGCAGAAGCAAGGCGTTTTGATCAACACCTTGTCGCTGGGCAGTTGGGTGGCGCAGCCGTACGCGGCCGCGTACTCGGCGAGCAAGTACGGCTTGCGCGGTTTGACCGAAGCGCTGCGCGGTGAACTGAGCGGCTGCCCGGACATTCACGTATGCGATATTTATCCAGCGGTGATCGACACCCCGGGCTTTCGCGATGGCGCCAATTTTACCGGCCACGCGCTCAAGCCCCCGCCTCCCGTTTACGACCCGCACCGGGTAGCCCGAGCGATGGTCCACTGTGCACTCCATCCGAAACCCAGCACCACCGTCGGCGCCGCAGCCACACTGGCGCGGGCTGCGCACTTTGTACTGCCGGGCTTCCCGCAGCTATCGGGCTGGCTGACGCGATGGGGATTCAACCGCAGTCCGGCGGCGGCAACTTCGTCCGGCAACCTGTTCAATCCACCCGGCGGCGAGCGTCGCGTCGAAGGCGGCTGGCGCTCGGCCAAAGCCCAGGCATCACCGCTGTGGGTCGCTGGCGCGGCGTTGCTCGTGGGCGGATGCCTGCTCGCACTCACCCGCTCCCGCACACGATAACCGAAACGCCTTCGCGAGCAGGCTCACTCCTACATTTAAACCGGGGACATGACGCAGAGCTATCTGACACCCCGAGGCCCCCTGTGGGAGCGAGCCTGCTCGCGAAGAGGCCCTAACATTCAACATCCATGTCGCCTGGAATGCCGCCTTCGCGAGCAGGCTCACTCCTACATCAAAACCGGGGACATGACGCAGACCTATCTGACACCCGAAGGCCCCTGTAGGAGCGAGCCTGCTCGCGAAGAGGCCCTAACATTCAACATCCATGTCGCCTGGGATACCGCTTTCGCGAGCAGGCTCGCTCCTACATTAAACCGGGGACATGACCCAGACCTGACTGACACCCGAAGGTCCCTGTGGGAGTGAGCCTGCTCGCGAAGAGGCCCTAACATTCAACATCCATGTCGCCTGGGATGCCGCTTTCGCGAGCAAGCTCACTCCCATCCTGAAAAAACCAGATTGTCCGCGCTCAGCGTTCTCGGGTCACGGTCAGGGCAACCACGGCGATGCGTTCGACGCGTTCGTAGCCGGGCTTGAGCAGTTCTTCGCTGAACACATCCGGGTCGAGTTCGCGATAGGTCCAGGCGTATTGTTCGCCGGATACCATCGGCTCGATCGCCTGACGAAACGGATCCTGCCCCGCGACGATCGCCACTCCGGTGTACACCAGCAAAGTGCCGCCCACTTCCAGGCGCGGCAGCGACTCGCGCACGATACGCACCGACAGGCCTTCGCCCAGCGTGCCGCCGCCGTGGCGATAGGCGCGCTGCTGCTGATCGTTCATGTACGGCGGGTTGGCAACGATCAGATCAAACTGCCCTTCTACGCTGGCCAGGACATCGCTGCGATAGACGCTGACGTTGCTCGCCCCGGCCAGTTCGGCATTGACCGCCGCCAGGCGCAGCGCCCGCGGATTGATGTCCACCGCGAGCACCTCGGCATCGCGCCGCGAACGGCCCACCACGACCGCACCGATGCCGCTGCCGCAGCCGATGTCGACGGCGCGTCTGACCGGTGCGAAGCGTGTTTGCAACTGCGCGTCGATCGCCTGGGCGAAGCGATAACTGTCCGGGCCGAAAAACACCGCGTCGGTGTCGCTGGTCGGCCAAGCCGAATGCACAAACAACAGCTCGCCGAGCCGCGACCAGCGCACGCTGCTGCGCCACAACGTGTCTTGGCGCTCGATCACTCCGGCGCGATCGAGCAGCGCCCGATCCTCTTCACTGAACAGCTCAGGGTCGAACGGCATCGACCAACCGAATACATCACGCCAATCCCGCGCCTGAGGCACCGGGACGCGCTGGTAGTAGCGCTCATGGGTCAAGGGTGAGGGGGTGATGAACTGATAACCGCTGTCGAGCAAGCGCTTGCCCAGATCGAGCAACGCCCGATCCGCCGTTTGTTGTACTGACATGTTTCCTCCTGAAATCAGCGCAGTTGCCCGCGCAACTCGACAAAACGCCGGGTCGCAAACAGCCCCGCCGGCCGCCAGTGACGCCGGGCCGATAGCCACGGCAACAAGGCTTGCATCTGTTCGCCAGGCGCCAGCGGTTCGAGCTGTTCGCGCAGGGCGAGCAGCTCTGCATCCTCAATTTCGTCCTGAGCCGCGCCCGGGGCCTGAGCCGCGACGTGCGGCCGGGTCCGCGGGGCGTATTGCGTGTCAGTGATCCAGTCACGCAGCAGTTGTTTTTCATAGCCGCTGAACACCCCGAACATCACGGCCTCGCTGCCATCGATCAGTTGCCAGAAACGACTCTGTTCTACCGGCTCGCCGCGCTTGATCCAGCCTTTGCGCTGCAATGCCGCGAGGAACTCGCCCATCTGCCCCGGCACCGCCAGCCATTGATTGATCGTGCGATTTTCGAGGCGGCAATAATCGGAGTGCATGTGCTGACCGAACACGCATTTGCGTTCCAGCATGGCAATCACTTCCCGCTCCAGATCAAACGCCTGGATGACATCGGTCGAGCCTTTGCCCAGATCATTGAGTCGATACCCCAGGCTGACGCGCCGATAAAACGCCTCGCGCTCGGCGCCCAGCGGCAGCAACTGCAACAGCGCCTGCACCGCTTTGTGGGCGTGACCGGTACTGGCGTTGTCGATGGTCACGTGCAAGCGGAAATACTGCGGATCGATACCCAGCTCGCGCAGCTCATAGGTGCTGATCAACAAGTGCAGCGGCAACTGTTCGTAACCCAGGTTGTAGCCGATCACTTCCGGCAGAAACTCATCGCTGCACTGGCCCAGCGCGAGTTGCAACGCGCCCTGCAAATAGAGGTCGTCACTCAGGCCACGCAGGTCGTCGCAATCGTGCTC
Source organism: Pseudomonas sp. SWRI111 (assembly GCF_014268555.1). Classification (NCBI taxonomy): domain Bacteria; kingdom Pseudomonadati; phylum Pseudomonadota; class Gammaproteobacteria; order Pseudomonadales; family Pseudomonadaceae; genus Pseudomonas; species Pseudomonas sp. SWRI111. The sequence continues at coordinate 48,813 of NZ_JABWQQ010000008.1, forward strand.
GGCGAGCAGCTTGCGGTAGATCAGCACATGGTTTTGCCGAGGCAGGCCATCGCCCAATTCTTCCAGGTAAGTGTCGAGCAAATGGTCGAAACGCGGGTCCTGCCAGTGCGCGGCAATCCCGGCCAGCCAAGCGCCGTCCACCACTTTGGTCGGTGCCACATGCTGAATGAAATACAGCGCGTGGGAGCGGTTGCGGAAGTAGCGCCGCTCGCCGCCCTGCTGGCGCGCCTGCAAATATTCAGCGTATTGCGCGGCCACCGCCGCGCAACGATGCTGGGCCCACTGTTCAAGCTCTTCAGGGGTCGCAGGCAGATCGCTTGACAGCTCAGCCGCGCGGCGCAGTTGTCCTTGCAGCAGCGTCCGGGCTTGCCGACTGGCCTGTGAGTCCCGGGCCAGCAGCCGCTCATATTCCTGACGATACGAGGCCGCCTGAAAAGTACGCGTCGTGGAAGAGGTCTTGATCGCGGTTTCGATCATCGTCATGGCCGTTCACCTTCGCCTTGTGCGAGCAGTTTGTTCATGAACAAAAGAGTCGAACCCGGAAAAAATAATTCCTTTTTTTTGCCTTGAACATGCGCTTTGCGCCGCTTGTCGCTGATGCGCCGATTTTTCTGAATCCTCGCCCAGCCGCTCAATCGAACCTCATGACCCCTGCCCAAAGCTGAACCGCAAAGGGATGCGCCCATGAAAACGCTTGCCACCAAATGCCTCGCCGCACTGCTCCTGAGCCTTCAGACCGTCACGCTGTGCTACGCGGTCACGCTCAATGCCTTCGTTGAAGAAGCCGCTGAACAGAGCCTGTTCCAGAACGACAGCGCGCGCATCGCCCTGGAAAAAAGTGCACTGCCGGACGTCAGGGACTTTGCCCGGCAAATGATCGCTGACCACGACCGCGTCTATCCGCAGCTTCAGAAACTGGGCCAAGCGTTGCGCATGGACGTGCCGGCGCAACCCTCGGTCGCCTCGAAAGCCAAGCGCCTGCGGCTTGAGTCCCGCGACGAATCGTTCGACCGCGTCTACATCGACAGCCAGGCGCAGACCCTCGAACGCAAACTGATGCTGTTCAAGAAGGAAGCGATGTCCTCGGAGAACCCGCAGTTGAAGGCCTTCGCCAACGCCGAGCTGCCAGGCATCGAGAAGCAGGCGCAAAAGGCCAAGGATTTGCAGGAACAACTCAAACCCTCGGCGGGCGCCCTGAAGTCAACCAAGCCGTGAGGCTGGCGCGGTCGCCGCTATCGAAGGCAACGCCCGCGTCACCTCGCCCGCCGTCTCAATCGATCGGGCCGATATTGATGGTCAGGTCATCGCCCAGCCCCGGCACCTTGGCCAACACGTCGGCCGGCGTCTCGCTGGAAAAGTGCACCACATAACCCATGCCGCTGCCGTCCTCCTCTATCGAGCTGACCCACAGTTCGACTTCGTCGGCGTCCAGCCCGAGGGCTTGGCCAAACTGACGGTGGCGGTGATCGGAATCGGTTTCGTCCATGGGGTAATCGTTCATGTGCAGCCTCCTCAACCGGTGAATACGGGTTCGTGGATCGTCCTGACCATGGACGCCCGCGCTACTGCCGCAGTTCGTTTTTTTTGCCGCGGCTGCCCCTTGGCGCAATGCAACGGCACGGTCATGCGCCGATGCGGTCGCAATAAAAAGACTTAGGTTTTTCTGCCCCGCCGCCTATCGGGAGAAGCGCATGCCAGCCGTCCAACGCCAACCGTTTTGTGCACGTCTGATCATCATTGGCTATGGCAGCATCGGCCGTGGCGTTTTGCCGCTGCTGTTGCGTCACATCGAACTCGATCCAGCGCAGGTCTGGGTGATTTGTCCGTCCGGGGCCGCCGAGCAAGCGGCCCGTGACTATGGCGTGCAGGTCGAGCAACAAGCGTTGACCGCAGACAACTTCCACGCGTGCCTGGAGCCGAAACTGCGCGCCGGCGATTTTCTCTTGAACCTGTCCATCGAAGTGTCCAGCCAGGCATTGCTCGCTTTTTGCCAGACGCGCGACGTGCTGTATCTCGATACCTGCACCGAGCCTTGGGCCGGCGGGTATGACAGTGCCGAACAGCCACCCCAGGCCTGCACCAATTACGCCCTGCGTCACGGCATTCTGGCGTTGCGTGGCGCTCAGGACAGCGCCACGGCGATTCTCACCCACGGCGCCAACCCCGGCCTGGTCTCGCATTTGGTCAAGCAGGCACTGGAAAATCTGGCGGCGGACATCGGCCAGCAGCATTCGGTCTGTACTTCGCGGGCAGACTGGGCACGGCTCGCCCAAGCGTTAAAGGTCAAGGTCATTCACATCGCTGAATACGATTCGCAATATGCCGCCCGGCGCAAAGAGCCCGGCGAGTTCGTCAACACCTGGTCGGTTGAAGGCTTTATCGCCGAAGCGTGCCAGCCGGCGGAACTCGGTTGGGGCAGTCACGAGCGCGCATTGCCGGCCGATGCCCGACGACACCCCTACGGCAGCCAGGCCGCCATTTACCTGCAACGGCCGGGTGCCGCGACGCAAGTGCGCACCTGGACCCCGGGCGTCGGGCCGACCCTCGGTTTTCTGGTCACCCACAGCGAGGCTATTTCCATCGCCGAATACCTGACCGTCGGCGAAGGCGCGCATCCCGATTACCGGCCGACCGTGCATTACGCTTACCGGCCCTGTGACGATGCGCTGTTGTCACTGCATGAACTTGCCGCTCGCCAATGGCAACCACAACCGCAGCAACGCTTGCTCGACGATGACATCGCAGGCGGGCGCGACGAACTCGGCGTGTTGCTGCTCGGTCATGGGAAAACCGCCTATTGGTATGGCTCGACCTTGAGCATCGATCAGGCCCGCGCGCTCTGTCCGCACAACAGCGCGACGTCACTGCAGGTCACTGCGGCGGTCATGGCCGGAGTGGTCTGGACGATACGCAACCCTCGGCGCGGCATCCTCGAACCGGATGAGTTGCCGCACCGGGAAATCCTCGAACTGTGCCGCCCTTATCTCGGCCCTCTGCAAGGTTTTTACAGCGACTGGACGCCGCTTGCGCAGCGCCATGTCGGCATTGATCCGCCAGGTGATGAACAGGATCCGTGGCAATTTCGCAACCTGCGTTTCACCTGAACGGCGCCCTATAACGGGCAATTCTTGGGACTCGCTGACCGCCTATCGGGCCAAGGCAAAACTTTCAAAACATTTTCGCGCTGACGGCTATCGGAAGTAGTGTCTGTTGCGATCAGGTCACGGTAGGCCATCTGACCCGCGGCGGACACCCATCAACCGCCACACAGGGATCGGGCGCGTGGCCCCTTCCCTTCGAGGTCCGCCATGAAAGCTTCGATCGAATCCCGGCCATGCGCCCCGCAACTGGAAAAAGCCGAAGAACCGGCCCATGAAATGGAAGTGTGTTCACTACCGGCTCACGTGCTCAGCGATACCCCGCCGGACACCGCCGAAACCCCGGCACTGGCCGTTTCCGTTGCCACACCGATCACGCGGCGCTGCTGTTACGAACGCAGCCAGGGCATCGCTCAAGCAGAACGCCATTCAAGCGCAACGCACACCCGGCCGGTCTGCGAACGCGGCTCATGAGCGCCGCGCCGTTGCCTGACCGGCAGCCAGCATTCGCTAAACACCACCCAGTTGCGCAAGCGCCAGCCCCTTCAATTGCGAGGTGATTTATGCCAGTCCACGTCATTCATTTCACCGGCCCGATCAATGCTTCCACGTGCGGGCACCTGATCGAAAAAGCCTCGGCCGCGGTCCAGCAAAACGCTTCGAAGCTGATCGTCAACATTGCGACGATGGGCGGCGAATGCAGTTATGGCTTCACCATGTACAACTTCCTCTTGTCGCTGCCGATTCCGGTACACACCCATAACCTGGGCACGGTGGAATCGATGGGCAACATCGTTTTTCTCGCCGGCCGTCATCGGTCGGCCTGTACCCACAGCAAATTCCTCTTCCATCCGTTCCATTGGCATCTGCAGGGCGCGGTCGACCACTCGCGCATGTCGGAATACGCCATGAGCCTGGATTACGACTTGTACCTGTATGCGCGGATCGTCGCCGAGCGCACCACCGAGGCACGGGAACGGCTGGAAACGGAAAAGTACCTGACCGCCGCCCCGCGCATCATCGATCCGTCACAAGCGCTGCTCTGTGGCCTGATTCACGCCATCGAACCGCCGATGATCAGCGCCGAATCGGTGACTTCGATCATTCACAGCTAAGCCCTCGCTTCAACGCACGCGGCAGACCTCCAACACCCGATTGCATACGCCTCATGGCAGCGCCCGACGCTGGCTATGGGGGGTTTGCCGTGAGGTTTTTTTGCCGGGCAATGCCGTTCATGAAATCGTTGGAATTTTTTCTTTGCGCCTTCACTCACTTGCCTATGAGCGTAAGGAGTAGCGCATGGGGCACACCGATATCTTCACCATCGAATACAAGCTGCACGGCCAAGCGAAGTCGTTCGTCATCCGCAGCAAAAGCATGTGCAACGCGGCGGCGTGGCACTGGGCAAGTTGTGACGCCGGTATTGCGCCCATACCCAAACCCGGGAAACCACCGCTCAAGGTCGTCTCCAAGCCCCAGGCCGAACGGTTCGGCATCACCGAGGTGAAATGGCGCGAGACGGCGGCACTGGACTGGACGGAGGCGTCATCATGATTTCGACAACGTCAAACGACTCGCGCGCCCACGTGGAAGAGGACGAACCGGCGCGTATCAACGCGTTGTTCTATGAAGCGGACCGGCTCGAAGAAAGCGCCTACCGGTTGTTCAATGACAGCCGCCGCGATGCGCAGACCTGGCAACGCTTCAACGAAGCCAAAGCGATGGCCGATGCCAAGCGGACCGAGGCATATCAAGCGTGGATGCAGTTGCGCCGGCAGCCCCGGCGCTAACCCAGCGCCGTGTCGAGGAACATCATCACGCCAAACCCGAGCATCAGGCCCAGGGTGGCGGGGGTTTCATGGCCGTTGCGGTGGGTTTCCGGAATGACCTCGTGGGACACCACAAAAATCATCGCCCCCGCCGCCAGGCCAAGGGCCACCGGGTATCCGAGGGCGAAGCTGTTGGACAGGCCCAGGCCGATGATCGCGCCCAAAGGCTCCATCAGCCCGGACCCCACAGCGACCAGAGCGGCGCGAATCGCCGAGATTCCCGTGACACGTAACGCCAGGGCCACCGCCAGCCCCTCGGGGATGTCCTGAATGGCGATGGCCGTGGTCAGCGGCAGGCCGACACTCATGTCGCCCTCGGCGAAGCTCACGCCGATTGCCATGCCCTCAGGCAGGTTATGCAGAGTAATGGCCAGCACGAACAACCAGACCCGATTGATCCGCTCGGCCTGCGGCCCGCGCCGGCCGCTTTTTTCGTGTTCGTGGGGGACGAAGCGGTCAAGCCCGACCATCAAGGCAACGCCCAATCCCAAGCCGACCACGACCACGCAGGCGGCGAGCAGCGGACTCTGGGTTAGCGTCTGCGCCGCCTCGATGCCCGGCAGGATCAAGGAAAACGAACTGGCCGCGAGCATCATGCCGGCGGCAAAACCGAGCATGGTGTCTTGTGTCCGCGCTGCCACATCGCGCAGCACCAGCGCCACCATGGCGCCCACCGCCGTCGCGGCAAACCCGGACAGCCCGCCCAGCGCAGCAAAGTGCAGGTTATCCCGGTTGGCACTGACCAGGCCGGTGTAACCGCTGACCAGCAACAATACCGTGACGATGACCAGCGTCAGCCAGAACGACAGCGCGCCCCAGCCGCTGCGCGACAACTGACTCAGCCAGGCGCGCAGCGGTGCGGCGAAAGACGATGCAGGTTGCGACATGAAGCCCCCTGTTGGCAAAAAGTGAATCGATGATCAGCCCTTGCTGTGTTCCGGCGACGACGGCCCTTCCTTGACCCCGCGCGGGCCGGCAATGCCCCAGACAATCAGGCCCAGCACCGGAAACACAATCAGGCCGATGGCCCACGCCGCTTTCACACCCACGGTTTTTTCACTGCGAAACACACTGACAATGGCCCACAGATCGACCAGCAGAATAATCACAGCGATACCTATCGAAAAATAACTGACGGCTTCGTTCATGACGCAGTCCTCCACAGGTTGGTACAGATTTGGGCCTCGTGCTTACGCCAGCGTTCAAAAAAATCCCGGCGAGACTGGACCGCCATGCCTGTGCCAGCATGGAGCCGCTTCTCGTCGGCCGAACGGCGCTTGATTGAACGCAAGCTGAAACGTTGTACTAGGATAGGATCCAAACCTGCAGCGTTTCACCGGTCAAGGAGCTTCACGCCGGTGTTTCAGGCACACGCGCCACTCATTGCCACTCATGGATGAAGACATGAATTCACACCTGTTTCCGCACATCGGCAAAGTCATCGCCAGCACCGGCAGCCGCCATTTTCCGCGGATGTTGCATGACCTGATCCGTACGCAACTGGCGGTCGACGCCACGCATATCCGGCAGATGCGCGTCGAATCGGTGGTTGCGCGCAGCGAGCCCGACCCCGCAACAGAAGCGGCGTTATTGGCCGAAACGCTGTTCTGCGAGCACAGCGACGCGTTACCGCCCGTCCCCGCCACGACCGCCACCGACGCCTCGCAACTGCACCTGACCCGGCGCAAGGACGGTTACCGCTACGTGATTTCGGTGTACCGCAACGATCAGTCAGAGCGGTTTTCCGCCCGCGAGCGCAGCCTGTTGCAGGACATTTCCCCGGTCCTGCTGCCGATGGTGGAAAAACACATCAACGCCCTGCAACCGCTGGATAATGACCCGCAAAGCCCGGCGACCACGTCAGAGAGCAGCGGGCTGGAGACCTTGCGCCTGCGCTTCAACGAACGTTTGCAGCAATTGGGGCTGAAACTGTCCAGCCGTGAAAGCGAAGTGTGCATCGGCCTGCTCGCCGGGCAGACGGCGCCGGAACTGGCCGCGCAGTTGCAGTTGAAGGTCAACACCGTGGAAAGCTACCTCAAGCGCGCGGCGATCAAACTGGGCATCAGTGGCCGGCATTCACTCATGAAGTGGATGTATTCGCCGCAGCACAGCTCGGCCACCGGCGTCGCCTGATGACCGCGCTGGCACGAGCTTGAGCCTCAGTCCCGTGCCAGCGCCTCGATCGGGTCGAGCCGCGAGGCGTTACGTGCCGGCACGAAACCGAAGACGATGCCAATCAGCGTCGAACAGAACACCGCCGTCAGCACCGAACCCAGCGAAAACACCATTTCCCACTCTTTGATGAACACCGAAAACAAATGGCCGATGGCATATGACAGGGAAATGCCGATCGCGCCGCCGAGCAGACAGACCATCACCGCCTCCACCAGAAACTGCTGCCGAATGTCCGACTGCCGCGCGCCGACGGCCATGCGGATGCCGATCTCGCGGGTGCGTTCGGTCACCGACACCAGCATGATATTCATCACGCCGATGCCGCCGACCACCAGCGAAATCACCGCGATCAGCGACAGCAGCAACGCCAGTGAGCGGCTGGTCTTCTGCACGGTCTGCATGATGCTGTCGAGGTTGTTGGTGAAGAAATCCTTGGTGCCATGACGCTGCAGCATCAACTTGTTGACGTTGTCTTCTACCACTTTGCTTGGCTGGCCGTCCTTGATACGCACGCTGATGCTGTCCAGATAGCGCTGGCCCAGCAGGCGTCCGGCAGCGGTTTGGTAGGGCACCCAGACGTTGAGTGATTTGCTCGCGGCAAACAGGTTTTTGTTTTCCGCTGCCACACCGATCACGGTGCACGGCAGATTGCCGATCAGAATCACTTGTCCGAGCGGATCGACCTGCTCGCTGAACAGGCGCTGACGGGTCTTGTGATCGATGACCACCACCTGGGCCTGGCGCCGCGCATCGCTTTCACTGAAGTGAATGCCCGCCGCCATCTTGATTCCGCGTACCTGGAAATACAGGTCGCTGACGCCGTTGACCTGGGCATCGACGTCGATGTTGCGGTAGCGCAACAGCAGATTGCGCCCGACCACCGGCGTCGCGCTGTCGACGTAATACAGCTGATTGAGCGCCGCGACATCGGCGGGCACCAGGGTTTCGATGGCGGCGGAACGGCTGTCGCCGAAACTGGTGCCGGAATAGATATCGATGGTATTGCTGCCGATCGCCTGGATGTCCTTGAGTACATAACGCTTGGCCCCCTCGCCAATGGCCGAGATCGACACTACCGAGGTGATGCCGATGACGATGCCGAGCATGGTCAGCAAGGTGCGCATGCGGTGCGAAATCAGCGCGACCCAGGCCATGTTGAAGGCTTCCTTGAACAGCCCGAGGCTGGCGACCAGACGCCGCGCCGCGGTGGCTGGCCGCGCGGCCGGCTCGTCAGGGGAAGACGCTTCGCTGTCGCGCACGTTGCGCCGGTCGCTGAGGATCTCGCCATCGCTGACCTCGATGATGCGCTCGGCGTTGGCCGCGACTTTCGGGTCATGGGTCACCAGAATCACCGTGTGCCCGGCGGCGTGCAGCTCTTGCAGAATGTGCATCACCTCCTTGCCGCTGGTGGTGTCGAGGGCGCCGGTCGGCTCATCGGCGAGGATCACTTCGCCGCCGTTCATCAAGGCGCGGGCGATACTCACGCGCTGTTGTTGGCCGCCCGAGAGTTGGCTCGGTCGATGCGTCAGGTGCCGCTCCAGGCCCAGGCGCGCCAACAGCTCGCGGGCGCGCGCATGGCGCTGCGGCTCCGGGGTCCCGGCATAAATCGCCGGAATCTCGACGTTGTGCATGGCGCTCAGGTGCGGCAGCAAGTGATAACGCTGAAAGATAAATCCGAAGTAATCGCGGCGCAGTTCGGCCAACGCCTCGCTGTCGAGGTCACGGGTTTCCCGGCCGTTGATCTTGTAGCTGCCGGCGGTGGCGTAATCGAGGCAGCCAAGAATATTCATCAGGGTTGATTTGCCGGAGCCGGACGCACCGATGATCGCCACCATTTCCCCGGCATGGATGCTCAGGTCGATGTCTTTCAGCGCTAGAAATTCGCGGTCGCCAGCGGTAAAACTGCGGGTGATGCCGCTCAGTTGCAGCAGGGCTTCGGCCATGATCAGGACCCCGCCACGGCGGACACCGGATCACCGATCACCACCCGATCGCCTTCAGCCAGACCGTCATTGATCTGCACCTTGACGTTGTTGTTGATCCCGACCTGCACATTGCGCGGCTGGGCCTGGCCCTTGGCGTCGAGTACGCGCACCGGAAAACTGCCGTCGCTGTTGCGCGCCCCGAGCGCCGCGACCGGGATGGTCAACACTGACCGGGCCGTGTCGAGCACTACGCGCACCTGCGCGGTCATCGAGATACGCAAGCGATGGTCCGGGTTCGGCACCTCGAACAGGGCGTTGTAAAAAACTGCCGTGTTTTGCTTTGGCGTGCCGGCGGGCGGCGTTTCGAGGAAGTTCTGCGGCGCCGGTTCAGTGCCGCGCAGCTTGCCGTAATAACGCTTGTCTTCGCCCAGAATGGTGAAATACACCGCCTGCCCCGGCGCGATGTGAATCACATCTGCTTCCGAGACTTGCGCCTTGACGGTCATGGTGTCCAGGTCGGCGAGTTTCAGCAGAATCGGCGCCAACTGATTAGCGATCACCGTCTGGCCTTCTTGGGTGACGATGCCGACCACATCGCCATCAATCGGCGCAATGATCCGCGTATACGCCAGATTGACCTTGGCGGTGTCGATCTGGATATGCGCACTTTTGATCTGTGCCTCCAGCGACAGCAGGTTGGCCTGCTGCACTTCGTAATTCGATTGCGCGGTTTCGAAATCCTGACGAGAAATGGAGGCGTCCTCCTGCAAATTCCGATAACGCTCGTACAACGCCTTGGTCTGCCGCAACTGGGCCTGGGTCGCGCGCTTTTGGGCTTGCAGGTTCTCTTCATCGACCTGGGCCTGGCGCAGAGTGTTCTGCAATACCAGCGGATCGATTTCCGCGAGCCACTGGCCCTTTTTCACCTTGTCGCCGACCTTGACCTTGAGCGACTTCAATTGCCCCGACACCTGCGCACCGACATCGACCTGCTTGATGCCCTCCAGCAACCCGGTGGCAAGCACCGCGTTCTCGATGTCACCGCGTTCTACCGTGGCGGTCAGGTACTGCGGCGCCTCCGCCGGCGCCTGCACCGCGTACAACAGCAAGCCGGCCACTGCCGCCAGCGCCACACCCATAGCGACTTTGCGCAACTTCGACTTTTCCATAAATGACTACAAATCCGTTCAGGGTTGAACCCGGTCAGCGACCGGGCTGCAAGACGTACACATCAATCAGGAGAGCACTTCACTGGCAGGCTCGGTGAGCCCTTCGTGCCACCACGCGGCGAAACTGAATACGTTGGGCGCCTTGAGCAGGGTGAAATGATTGCCCGGCCCGTACCACACCGTCAGATCAGTTACCTCCCTTCGCCAGCCCTCGACCATCGCCGCTTGCTCTCGCTGATTACCGGCCGCATCCAGCGTCGGATCGTCGACCAGCGCCAGGCGCACCGGGCCGCTGTAGCGCTGGTGCGGCTGATAGACCGTGCGCAAGGCGCTGGCAAAAGTGCGCGTCGAACCGATTAGCGACTGTGGCGTAGACCGTGCCGACAGCACGCCCGCGCGCACCATGCCCGCGTGCAGCAAACCCAGTTGCGTGGCGTCATCGGCGTCGGCGAACGCCACGGCATCGATGCCCAGCGAAGTGCCGGCCGACAGTTGCAGCGCCTCGATCAGCCGTTGCAGCGCCGCGGTCGCGGTGTAGGCTCTGCCGATCACGCCGTTGCCGCCGGGCGACTCGCTGTCAATCAGGGTCAACGACGCCACTTCACGTCCGTCGGCCTCAAACTGCGCAGCCATCGCATGCGCTACCCAACCGCCGAACGAATGCCCGATCAGGTGCAGCGGACCCTGCGGGTAGAGTTGCTCGATTGCCCGCCGGTAAAAAAGCGCTGCCGCCTCGACTTGACTGTGCGGCACCGCCCCACCTTCCAGCCCGCGCGGTTGCAGGCCGTGAATCGGCCATTGGGGGCCGAGGGCCTCGGTCAAATGAATGAACCCGGTGACGCTGTCGCCGGCCCCCGGCACGCAGAAAATCGGCGCCCGTGAGCTGTCGCCCGTCTGAATGGTCACCAGCGGTTGGTAGCCAGGCAATGCCGGCGCCTGCGCCGCTTCCAGTGCCTGGCTGATCGCCTGACCCAGCGCTTGGATATGCGGGGCCTTCATCATGCTCTGGTGGTCGCCCGGCACGTCGATGCAGCGCAGCTCGCTACCCGGCAACTCTTCAGCCCACCCCAGGGTCGGGCTGAGCTGCGCCATCGCCGCCGAGCGTTGTTTCGCACGGAACACATGCAGCGGCAGGGGCAACGGACTGACCCGGTAATGTGCCAGCGCATGCCCGTGCGCCACCTCGCGATCCAGGTAATGCCAGGCCTCTGCCGCCGAAGCTGCCGCCAACTCAGGGTGCAGCAACTGCTGGCGCTGGCAACGTTCGAGCAGCTCGGCGAACGCCAGCGATTCCAGTTCGGCCTGCAACGCTGCAAGCGCGGCGAGTCCGCCCTGCCCGTCTTCGCCAAGACCGGCCCAGTGCGCGGTGCAATGCAAGAGCAATTGACGCTTGTGCACGTGCGCATCGTTCCAGCGCGCCTTGTGCGGATCGGCCAGACGCGGCACATAGCTGTCAATCAGCCCGATAAAGTCGACAATTTCGTCCAGTCCGAGCAACTGCTGAGCGACCTCATAAGCCAGTACACCGCCAAACGACCAACCGGCCAGTCGGTAAGGGCCATGCGGTTGTCGGGTGCGAATGATCCCGACCATGCGCCTCGCCAGGCATTCGAGCGTGCGCAACTGGGTTTGGCCGTAGTCGATGCCCGGCAGCCCGTAGATAGGAAAAGCACCGCCGATGTGCCGGCCCAGCGCGGGAAAATACACGTCGCGGCCACTGAATTCGTGGACCAGAAACAATGGCGTGCCCTGATCACCAGCGCGCACCAGCGTCAGCCCCGGCTCAGGCTCCGGCGCAACCCCGCCATCACGTCCAGCGAGCAGCGCCGCGGCCGCTTCAACGCTGGGATGCTGGAACAGCTCGGCCAAGGTCATGGGGAGATCGGCCTGCTGCATCTGGTTGACCAGACGCACCGCCAGCAACGAATGCCCGCCCAGCTCGAAGAAGTTGTCGTGGCGACCGACCCGCTCGACCTGGAGGATTTCGCCCCACAACCCGGCGAGACGGGTTTCAAGTGCATTGCCCGGCGCCTCGTACACACGGCTGAGCAACGCCGCCTGCGTCGGTGCCGGCAAGGCCTTGCGATCGACCTTGCCATTGTTGTTCAGCGGCAACGTCTCCAGACGCACCCACGCCGAGGGCACCATGTATTCCGGCAGCCGTGCCTGCAACAAGGCGCGCAGCGTGGCGCTTTGCAGGTCGGCATCGTCGGCAGTGAAATAGGCCACCAGGCGCGTCGGTTCCGTACCGTCACGCCGCGCCAGCACAATGGCCTCCTTGACGCCGGGGCAACCGAGCAGACGGTTTTCGATCTCGCCCAGCTCAATACGGAATCCGCGAATTTTCACCTGATCGTCGTTGCGACCGATGCACTCAAGCTGCCCGGGGGCCAGCCAGCGCACCAGGTCGCCGGTGCGATACATCATCGCGTCGGGCCGTGTGCTGAACGGGTCGCGCAGGAACTTCTGCGCCGTCAGTTCAGGCCGGTTCAGATACCCCAGGGCCACGCCCTGCCCGCCAATGTACAACTCACCCGTGACGCCAAACGGCACCGGTTGCTGACAGGCGTCGAGCACATACACCTGCGTATTGGAAATCGGCCCGCCAATCGACACGCTGTCGGCCTCCTCGGCGACAGTCTGCACGGCAAACGTGGTGGCGTAAGTGGTGGTTTCCGTCGGGCCATAACAGTGCACCAGACGCACATTCGGCGCCTCGGTGCGCAGCTTGCGAAACGCCGCCGGATCGCCGCGCTCACCGCCACAAAGCAGGATGCGCAAACCCTTCAAGGCGTCGGGAATCAGCTGCACATACTGGTTGAACAGGGCCGTGGTGACGAACAGGATGCTCGCGCCGCTGCGCTTGAGTTCGTCGCCGAACGCTTGCGGATCGAGCAAGGTGGCATGGTCAATGATCGCCACACGTGCGCCATTGAGCAGTGCGCCCCAGACGTCCATGGTGCTCGCATCGAAGGCCGGGTTGGAGGCGAACGCTATACAATCCTGGCGGTTAAAATCGGCGTAGCCGTTGTTGATCACCAGCCGCGTGATCGCCCGGTGCGGCACCATCACGCCTTTTGGCATGCCGGTGGAGCCGGAGGTGTACATGATGTACGCCAGCGACAGCGCCGATTGCGGCAGATCCGGGTTATGAATGGGCTGGGCGTCGAGCTGCAGCGAGTCGAGGTCGATCCGCCGCACCGCAAAAGCCACCGTGGCTGTGCTGCGGGTCAGCAGCGCAGCGGCCCGGCAATCGTCGACCATGAACGCCTGGCGATCGGCCGGCGCGTGAATATCCAGCGGCACCCAGGCCGCCGCGCATTTGCCGATCGCCAGCTGCGCGATCAGCAGGTCCAGCGAGCGCGGTAACAGGATCGCCACCGCATCGCCGGGCTTCACGCCTACACTCAGCAGAAAATGGGCCAGTTGATTGGCCCGGCGGTTCAGCTCGGCATAGCTCAAGGTCTGTTCGCCATGTACCGCTGCGACGGCGTCGGGCTGTCGCGCGGCGTATTGTTCGAACAACCGCTGTACCGTGTCGGTGTGTGGATATTCGCGATCGGTCGCATTGAAATCCACCAGCAAGCGCTGACGCTCCTCGTCCTGCACCAGCGGCACGTGGGCGAGCAGCGCCTGATCGTTGCTGACCATCGCTTGTAACAGCTGCCGCAGATAACCGGCAAAACGCTGCACGGTGGCTTCATCGAACAGCGCGGTGGCGTATTCCAGCCAGCCGCCAATGCCTTCCGGGGTCTCGCCGAGGGTCAGGGTCAGGTCGAACTTGGCAAAATGACTGGGCTCGGCCACGGCTTCCAGCGTCAGCTCGCCCAAGGCCAGCGCCGGTCCGTCGCTGTTGCGCCAGTTGAACATGCTCTGGAACAGCGGGCTGTGCGCCAGGCTGCGCACCGGACGGGTAATTTCCACCACTTGTTCGAAGGGCAGGTCCTGATGCGCCTGCGCTTGCAGGGTAATCGCCTTGACCCGCGTCAGCAGCGCTTGGCCATTCAACTCGCCAGCGGTGTCGATGCGCAATGCCAGGGTGGTGACGAACAGGCCGATCATCCCCTCGACTTCGGCGCGGTTACGGTTGGCGACCGGCGATCCGATGACCACATCGGTTTGCCCGGACAAGCGCCCCAACAGCAGCGCCCACGCGCCGAGCAGCGTCATGTACAACGTCACGCCGTGGCGCTGGCTCAAGGCCTTGAGTCCGGCGCTCAAACGCGCATCCAGTTGCAGCGCAATGCTGCTGCCGGCGTAATCCTGCTGCGCCGGGCGCGGGCGATCCGTCGGCAAGGTCAGCAAGGCCGGCACGTCACGCAGGGTGCGCTGCCAGTATTCGCTCTGGCGCTGCAACACCTCGCCGCTCAACCAGCGCCGCTGCCACACCGCATAGTCGCTGTATTGCAGGGTCAACGGCGGTAACGGGTCGTCTTCACCCTGACTGAACGCCTGATACAGCGCCATCAGTTCGCGGGTCAGCACGCCCATCGACCAGCCGTCAGAGATGATGTGGTGCAAGGTCAGCAGCAGCACATGGTGATCGTCGGCCAGGCGTACCAGCCGTCCGCGGATCAACGGATCGTCAAGCAGGTCGAATGGTCCTGAGGCCTCGCCCTGAATCAATGCCTGCAACGCCTCGTGCGCCTGCGGATGTTGGCGCAGATCTTCGAGACGAAGCACAAGACCGCTGTCGACCGGAGCAATCAGCACCTGCGCGTCGCCATCGAGCGGCGCGAAGCGGCTGCGCAGCGTTTCGTGGCGCGCGACGATGCGGGCCAGTGCGCGTTGCAGGGCAACGTCGTCCAGGGCGCCGCGCAAGCGCAGGGCAATCGGGATGTTATAGGCGGTGTTGGCACCCTCCATCTGCGCCAGAAACCAGAAGCGCTGCTGGGAAAACGACAGCGGCAGCGCAGTGTCACGAGGCACCGGCAGGATCGGCGGTTGCGTGCAGCGCCCGGCTTCGGTCAACACCTGCGCCACTGCTGCCAGCTCGGCGTTGGCAAACAGATCGCTGAGCACCAGCTCGACGCCCAGGCGCTGCCTGACGTGCGCGACCATGCGCATGGCCAGCAGCGAATGCCCGCCGAGTTCAAAGAAATGATCCTCGCGCCCTACCCGTTCGACCTGCAGCACGTCGGCCCAGATGTCGGCCAGCGCCGTTTCCACTTCGCCCTCCGGCGCCACATAGTCGCGGACGAACAGCGCAGAGCGCTCGGGTTTCGGCAGGGCTTTGCGGTCGAGCTTGCCGTTGGCCGTGAGCGGCAATCCGTCGAGTTTGACGAAAGCGGACGGCACCATGTATTCCGGCAACTGGGTCAGCAGCAGCGCGCGCAACTGCGCCACGTCCAGCGCCTGCACTTGCGCCTGCTCGGTGAAATACGCCACCAGCCGCGACTGCCCCGGCTGATCCTCGCGGGCCAGCACTACCGCTTCCTGAATCCCGGGCAATTGGTTGAGGCGCTGCTCGATTTCGCCCGGCTCGATGCGTACGCCGCGAATCTTCACCTGGTCGTCATTGCGCCCCAGATATTCGAGCGTGCCGTCGCTGCGCCAGCGCGCCAGATCGCCGGAGCGGTACATGCGCGCCTGTGCGGCGTGGCTGAACGGATCGCAGAGGAAGCGTTCGGCAGTGAGCTGCGGCTGGTTCAGATACCCACGGGCCACGCCGCTGCCGCCAATGTACAACTCGCCGGCGACGCCAATCGGCACCGGCCGCTGTTGCGCATCGAGCAGGTACACCGTGGCATTGCTCACCGGTTTGCCAATGTGCAAGGCGTCGTCGCTGTCGATACGCCCGGAGGTGGCGACCACCGTGGTTTCGGTCGGGCCGTAATTGTTGATCACGTCGAAACGCTGGTTGCGCGAGTACTGCCGCAAGCGGTCGCCGCCGATCAGCAGCGTGCGCAAGGTCGGATGTTCCAGCTGTTGGCTGAACGCGTACTCGGCTACTGGCGTGGGCAGGAAGCTCACGTCCAGCGGTTGTGCGCGCCACCAGTCAAGCAAGGCGTCGATGTCTTCACTGCCATCGTGGGCCGGTGCGATGTGCAGGGTCGCGCCCGCGCACAGCGCCGGCCAGACTTCCCAGGCCATGGCATCGAAGCCAAATCCGGCGAGGCTTGAGGTATGGCGGCCAGCACACAAATCAAAGGCTGAGCAGTGCCAATCGATCAGGTTCGACAAGGTGCGGTGTTCGACCATGACGCCCTTGGGCAACCCGGTGGAGCCAGAGGTATAGATCACGTAAGCCAGATGCGTGGCATTGAGACTCGGCAATTGCGGGTTACCGGTGATGCCCGCCGGCCAGGTCCGCGGGTCCAGATTGAGCACTGACACGGCCAGCATCGGCAGGCGTTCGCGCAGCTCGGTGCTGGTCAACACGGCCACGGGTGCACTGTCGCGCAGCAGATGCAGCAGGCGTTCGGCCGGGTGCGCCGGATCGACCGGCACGTAACCGGCGCCGGCCTTGAGAATCGCCAGCAGCCCGACCAGAGCCTCCAGCCCGCGTCGGGCAACGATGGCGACGCGGTCATCCGGCTGCACGCCCAGACCGATCAACTGATGCGCCAGCGCGTTGGCCTTGTGGTTCAACTCGGCAAAGGTCAGCGCCTCGCCCCCATGAACGGCCGCCAGCGCCTCCGGACGGGCCAGCACCTGCGCTTCGAAACGCTGATGAACGGGCAGCGCCGCCGGGTAATCGACCTGGCTGGCGTTGAATTCGCGCAACACTTGCTCACGCTCTGCGGCCGGCAGCACCGACAACTGGTTCAGCGGCGTCTCGGGCGCCTGTTCGAGCGCCGATAACAATTGCTCCACCGCACACAACAGGTAGGCGCAGAGACGTCTACCATCGACGGCGCTGCTGGCCAGCAACGTCAGGCTGAACCGGTCGCCGAAGTCGTCGATGCTCAGGGTCAGCGGGTAATTGGTGCGTTCTTCCGAGCGCAACACACTGATGCCTTCCCACGCGGCGAGTGCTTCGTCGCTGGCAGCGGCACTGGAGGCGCTGTGTCGATAATTGAGCAGCGTGCTGAACAACGGCGAAGAAGCGACCACACCGCTGCAGCGTTGCGCCAGCGCCAGCGGCGCATGTTCATGACGCATCAAGGTAGTCAGCCGCGCGTGGGTGGCCTTGACCGCCTCACCGACGGCGAGCGCTGCGATGTCCACACGCAACGGCAACGTGTTGATGAAGATGCCGAGCGCGCGTTCGGTGCCTTCGGCATTTTGCATGCGCCCCATCAACACGGTGCCGAAGACCACGCTCGCTTGCCCGGTCAGGGCGTTGAGCACTTGCCCCCAACCGAGGTGAAACAGGCTCGCCACGCTCACGCCCAGCTGACGCGCCTGGGCCCGCAGGCGGCGATTGAGTTGCGGGTCGAGCGCCTGGCTGAATTCGACGACGTCGCTGCCGTCACCGTGCACGCCTTGCAATCCGTACGGCAAGGTCGGTTCATCGATGTCAGCGAGCATGTCGCGGAAAAACGCTTCGTGTTCCGCCTCGCTGATGCCCAATCGGGCTTGCGCCACGTATTTGCGAAACGGCACGGGCGGGCCCAACCGCGCGGCGTGTCCGCACAGGCAGGCCTGCAATTCCTCGCTGACCACCGCCAGGGCCGAGTGGTCTATCGCCAGGTGATGGAACAGCAGCATCGCGACGATGCGTTGCCCGCTCACATCCCGGGCATGCGCCAGGCGCAACAGCGGCGCACGGGTCACGTCGAGACGGAACTGCCTGGCGTCGAAACGGGCGTGCAACTGTGCCAGGGCATCACCGCCATCGGCTTCCAGAGTCACTTCTTCCAGCGGCAGGCGCGCAGCGCGCATGACCACTTGCAGCGGTGTGTCGAGACCTTCCCAGACCACCGCCGTGCGCAGGATGTCGTGACGATCGATCACCGTTTGTAACGCATCGACAAATGCCTGCAAACGCTCCGCCCCGCTGAAAGCGAATTGAGCCTGCATGACATACGGATCGCCGTGTTGCGCGCTGACGTGGTGATAAAGAATGCCTTCCTGCAATGGCGTCAACGGATAGATGTCTTGCACGTTGGCAGCCCCGCCGGGGATGCCTTCGAGCAGGTGATCGAGGGCGTCCTGACTCAGTTGCGTCAGGGTCAGCATCGCCGGGGTGATGCGCGTGCAACCGGGGCCGATGCCATTGGCCGGTACCTCGACCTGCCCGACACGCGCCGCCGAATACTCGCCGGCCTTGATCAACTCGATCAACGCCGCCTTGTGCTCGCGCAACGACGCCAGTAGCGCCGGATCGCTCAAGGCCTGCTTGTTGCCATTGACGCGCAACTGCTCGTCCGTGACCGTCAACTGGATGTCTCGGGCCTTGAGTGTCGCCAACAAAGGGTTCAGGTTCACAGGACGATCTCCATTCTTTCCGTGATTGCTGCATAGCCGGCCAGGGTCGGTTGTTCGAACAACGCCCGGACATCCGCCTCCAGGCCTTCCTGTTGCAGACGGCCGACCAGACTCACCGCCAGCAACGAATGCCCGCCCAATTCGAAAAAGTGGTCATGCCGCCCGACTCGTTCGACATTGAGCAATTCGCCCCACAGCCGCGCCAGCGTGATTTCCACCTCGCCGACCGGCGCCTCGTAGGGGCGGTTGATGAGCGAATCCTGATTGGGTGCCGGCAACGCCTTGCGGTCGAGTTTGCCGTTGGGACTGAGCGGCAGGCGCTCGAGATGGACGAACGTTGCCGGGACCATGTAGTCCGGCAAGGCGTGCAGCAATGCGGCGCGCAGGATGTCGATGTCCAGCCGCAAACCGGTGTAGTACGCCACCAGCCGCTTGTCCCCCGGCACGTCTTCACGGGCCAGCACCGCCGCTTCGTGCACGCCATCGATCCTGGTCAGGCCGGCCTGGATTTCACCCAGTTCGATGCGCAGGCCGCGAATCTTCACCTGATCGTCATTGCGCCCCAGATACTCGATGTGGCCGTCGGCGCGATAACGGGCGATATCGCCGGTGCGGTACATGCGCGCTTGCGCCTGCTGGCTGAACGGGTCGCTGAGGAAGCGTTCGGCACTCAGTTCGGCGCGGTTCAGATAACCACGCGCGACCTGCACGCCACCGATGTACAACTCGCCAACCACACCTTGCGGCACCGGTTGTTGCTGCGCGTCGAGGATGTACATCCGGGTGTTGGCAATCGGTTTGCCAATCGGCGTGTTATCCGGCGTGTCCTGCAGCGGCCCGGCGCAACTCCACGCGGTGACATCCACCGCCGCTTCGGTCGGGCCGTAAAGGTTGTGCAATTGGCTGGCCGGTAACTGCTGTTTGAACCGCCGTACCAAGCTGCCGGGCAACGCCTCGCCACTGCACATCACCTGGCGCAGTGCGGCGCAGCGTTCGGTCTGACCGTGAGCAAGAAACACGTCGAGCATCGACGGCACAAAATGCACGGTGGTGATGTGTTCGCGCTCGATCAGCTCGCTCAGGTAGGCCGGCTCCTTGTGCCCGCCAGGACGGGCCAGGAGCAAGCGCGCGCCGGTCATCAGCGGCCAGAAAAACTCCCAGACCGACACGTCGAAGCTGAATGGGGTTTTCTGCAATACGGTATCTACAGCGCTCAGTGCATACGCGTCCTGCATCCACAGCAAGCGGTTGACCACCGCGCGGTGTTCGTTGGCGACACCCTTGGGCTGGCCGGTGGAGCCTGAGGTGTAGATCACGTAAGCCAGATGCGCCGAGGTCAGGCCGCGGACCTGCGGATTGGCCGCCGGCAAGTCGTGCCAACTGTCGTGTTCCAGATTGATCACCGGCACCGCCAGCGCACTCGCCAGCGCGGCGGTGCTGCCTTGCACCAGCACCGCCACCGGCGCGCTGTCGGCGAGCATGTAAGCAATGCGCTCGGCCGGGTAGTCCGGGTCCAGCGGGACATAAGCGCCGCCGGCCTTGAGGATAGCCAACAGGCCGACAACCATCGCCACACTGCGTTCGACACAGATCGCCACCCGCGCATCGGCCTGAACCCCAAGCGCGATCAGATGATGGGCCAGGCGGTTGGCGCGCTCGTTAAGTTGCTGGAAGTCGAGGCGCTGGTCAGCCATTTGCAACGCCGGTGCATGCGGGGTGCGCAACACCTGGGCTTCGAACAGACCGTGCAAACTCTGCTGCAGGTTGTAATCGACCGCCGTCGCGTTGAAGTCGAACAGCAGGCGCTGACGCTCGGCGTCCGGCAGGACCGACAACTGATTGACAGGTTGCTGCGGCGCGCGCTCCAAGGCATCGATCAGCGCCTGCAACGCGGTTTCCATATAGGTACAGATACGCAACGCACCGACCTGCGCCAAGGTCATCGCGGTGAGCCTGAAGCCTGTGCCCAGGTCATCGACGTTGAGCGTCAGCGGGTAGTTGGTGCGTTCCTCACTGCTTAAGGTCTCGATGCCTTGCCACGCCGGGTGTGCCTGGGCAGGCGTGGCGCTGCCATGCCGGTAGTTGAGCATCGCGCTGAACAGCGGCGCCGGCGCCGCAATCCGGCTGCAACGCTGGGCCAGTGCCAACGAAGCATGCTCATGCGCCAACAGGCCGGTGAGTTGCCCATGGGTGGCCCGGAGTGCCGCACGCACCGGTTGCGCGCCAAGGTCCACACGCAACGGCAAAGTATTGATGAACATGCCCAGCCCGCGATCGGCACCCGCCCCGCCCTGCATGCGCCCCATCAGTACGGTGCCGAACACCACCCGATCCTGTCCGGAGGTAGCGCCCAGCACTTGTGCCCAGGCCAGATGAAACACGCTCGCGACGCTGATGCCCATGTGCCGTGCCTGACCGCGCAAACGCTGCGCGAGCGCGTCGGGCAGCGCCAGCGAGGCCTCTTCACAAGCATCGGCCGCCGCGTTGACCTCACGCAAGCCGAACGGCAAGGTCGGCTCATCGACATCGCCGAGCATGTCGCGGAAAAACACCTCGTGCTCCGCCTCACTGGCGCCAAGCCGCGCCTGTGCCACGTAGTTGCGATACGGCACTGGCACCGGTAGCGAACGCTGCTCGCCGCCCAGGCTGATCTGCATTTCTTCGCGCACGACTTCCAGCGCCGTGTGATCAAGGGCGATGTGATGGAACAGCAGCAGGCCGGCCACTTGCCCAGTGGCCGGGTCGCGGGCGTACAACAGCCGAATCAGTGGTGCCTGAGTGAGGTCCAGGTTGTCCACCGTCAACTGCTCAAAGGCAACTTCTTCTACCGGCAATTGAGCTTCGCGCCACACCACCTGCACGGGGACTGCCAGGCCCTGCCAGACAATCGCCGTGCGCAAGATGTCGTGGCGCGCCATGACCTGCCGCAGCGCACGGGCGAACGCCTCGACGCGCTCGACACTGGCGAACGTCAGGCGCGAATGCAGCACGTACGGATCGTTTTGCGCAGCCGTGATGTGGTGATAAAGAATGCCTTCCTGCAACGGCGCCAACGGGTAAATGTCCTGCACATTGGCCGCACCGCCCGGCACCGTGGCAACGATGCGGTCGAGCGTCGCCTGGTCCAGTTCAAGCAGACTGAGCATGTCCGGCGTGATGTGATCACAGTCCGCCGCGATGCCATTGGCCGGTACCACGATTTCCCGTCCGCTGCCGACGGCCGCTGCCAGCGCTGCCAGTGTCGGCTGGTCGAACAGCACGCGCACGTCGGTGCTCAGGTCGATCTGGCGCATGCGCTCGATGACGCTGACCGCCAGCAGCGAATGCCCGCCCAGTTCAAAGAAGTTGTCGTGCCGGCCGACCTGTTCGACCTTGAGCACTTCGCTCCAGATTTGCGCCAGCGCGGTTTCCACCGAGCCTCGCGGCGCTTCGTACTGGCGGCTCAGCCAGGCGTTTTGCTCCGGCTCCGGCAAAGCCTGGCGGTCGAGTTTGCCATTGGCAGTCAGCGGCAAACTGGCCAGCCGAACGTAAGCCGCCGGCAGCAAGGCTTGCGGCAGGCGCATCTGCAGATACTCGCGCAGGTCGTCGAGGTCCAGCGGCGCGCGGGCGGTGAACCAGGCCAGCAACTGACCGTCACGCACCTGGGCGACGGCCTCTTGCAAGGCCGGATGACTGGCGAGTGCCGCTTCGATTTCGCCCAGCTCCACACGCACGCCACGCAGTTTCACCTGATCGTCGTTGCGCCCCAGATACTCCAGCGTGCCGTCGGTACGCCACCGCGCAAGGTCGCCAGTGCGGTACATGCGCGCGCCCGGTTCCTGGCTGAACGGATCGGCAAGAAAGCGTTCGGCGGTCAGTTCATCGCGGTTCAGATAGCCCCTGGCCACGCCTGCACCGGCTACGTACAACTCACCTTTGACACCCACCGGCAGTGGGTTCTGTTGCGCATCGAGGACATACACCTTGGCATTGGCGATTGGCCGGCCGATGTGCAGTGGCTGCCCGCACTCGATGCGACCCGACGTCGCCACCACCGTGGCTTCGGTCGGGCCGTAGTTGTTGATTACGTCGAAGGTCTGGTTACGCGGGAACTGCCTGAGCGTGTCGCCACCGATCAGCAGCGTGCGCAAGGTCGGGTGGCTCAGCTCACGGCTGAACGCGTATTCAGCCACCGGCGTCGGTAGAAAACTCACCTGCAACGGCTGCGCGCGCCACCATTCGAGCAATTCATCGAGGTGTTCATTGCCGATCGCTGCCGGTGGCAAGTGCACAGTGGCGCCCACACACAACGCCGGCCAGACCTCCCAGGCCATGGCATCAAAACCGAACCCGGCAACGCTGGCGGTATGGCTGCCGGCGCACAGGTCGAACGCGGCGGCGTGCCAGTGCACGAGATTTTCCAGCGTGCGGTGTTCGACCATCACCCCTTTCGGCTGGCCGGTGGAGCCAGAGGTGTAGATCACATAGGCGAGATTGTCCGCAGTCAAACCTTCGACCTCTGGGCTGTGTTCAGGCAGGTCATGCCAACGCTCATCGCCAAGATCAATCACCGGCACTTCCACAGTGCCCAGATCCACGCCCGACACCAGCAGCGCCAGCGGCGCACTGTCGGCCAGCAAATAGGCGATGCGCTCGGCCGGATGCGCCGGATCGATCGGCACATAGGCAGCGCCGGCCTTGAGTACCGCCAGCATCGCCAGCAACATATGCGGGCCACGCCGGGTGGAAATCGCCACCCGCGCGTCCGGCCTGACGCCCAGTTCGAGCAGATAATGCGCGAGACGATTGGCCTGTTGATCGAGCTGCGCATAGGTCAGCTGTTGCTCGTCGGCTTGCACCGCCACAGCCTCTGGATTGAGCAAGGCCTGCGCCTCGAACAATCGGTGCACGGTTTGCGCGGGCGGGAAAGCCGTAGCGCTGGCGTTGAACTGCGTCAGCACGCGTTGACGCTCGAACGGCGGCAGGATCGCCAGGCGATTCAGCGCCTGCCCGGGGTTTTCCTCCAGCGCCGAAACCAGCGCCGTCAGTGCGCACTGCATCAGGTCGCAGACCCGTTGTGCCCCCACCTCGCCAGGTGTCAGCACCGCCAGATCGAAGCCTTCGCCCAGATCGTTGATGCTCAGCGTCAGCGGATAATGGCTGCGCCCGTCGTGGGCGAGAAACTCGATCCCTTGCCACGCCGCCTCAGCCGTCTGGCGCGCGGCGCTGTGACGATAGTTGAGCACCGAACTGAACAGTGGCGACGGCGCCGCGACAGCACTGCATCGCTGAGCAAGGGCCAGCGAGGCATGTTCATGGCCGAGCAGCGCGGCCAGGCGTTGATGCACATCGCGCAGTGCGGCGCCGACGCCGTGTTCGGCCACCTCCACACGCAACGGCAAGGTATTGATGAACATGCCCAGTGCCCGGTCAGCGCCCTCACCGCCCTGCATCCGCCCAAGCAGCACGCTGCCGAACACCACGCGCGGCTGGCCGGCGGTGACCGCCAGCACCTGCGCCCAAGCCAAGTGGAACAGGCTGGCCGCGCTCACCCCGAAGCTGCGCGCCTGCGCCCGCAAGCGCTGGCTCAACTCCAGCGGCAGTGTGCTGACATGGGATTCGATATCGCGCCCATCTCCCGCGACCTCACGCAAACCGAACGGCAAGGTCGGCTCGTCGATATCGCCAAGCATTTCGCGAAAGAACGTCTCGTGTTCCTGCTCGCTGACGCCGTGGCGGGCCTGCGCCACGTAGTTGCGGTACGGTGCCGCTGCCGGCAGTGGCTCGGTATGGCCGAGCAGAGTGGCGCGCATTTCCTCCTGCA
The DNA here is from genome assembly GCF_014268555.1 of Pseudomonas sp. SWRI111. Taxonomy (NCBI): domain Bacteria; kingdom Pseudomonadati; phylum Pseudomonadota; class Gammaproteobacteria; order Pseudomonadales; family Pseudomonadaceae; genus Pseudomonas; species Pseudomonas sp. SWRI111. The sequence goes on from NZ_JABWQQ010000008.1 coordinate 73,185, forward strand.
CTACCTCCAGCGCAGTGTGATCGAGAGCAATGTGATGGAACATCAGCAGCGCCACGACCCGTTTGTTCACGGGATCGTCGGCATACACCAGACGCATCAGCGGTGCCTGCCCGAGGTCCAGACGCCATTGGCGGGCGACGAAGCGTGCTTGCAGTTGTGCGAGTACGTCACCGTCCGCCGACGCCAGCGCAACGGCGTCCAACGCCAACGGCGCGTGCCGCCAAACCACTTGCTGCGGGCTCGGCAGCCCCTCCCAGACCACACTGGTGCGCAAAATATCGTGTCGCGCGATCACCGTTTGCAGCGCATTGGCGAACGCGTGCAGCCGATGGATGTCGGCAAACGCCAGACTCGATTGCAGCAGATACGGGTCGCCGGCGCCGGCGCTGATGTGGTGGTAAAGAATGCCTTCCTGCAACGGCGCCAGCGGATAGATTTCCTGCACGTTGGCCGCGCCGCCCGGCACCGTGGCGACGATGCAATCGACACTGGCCTGATCCAGTTCGCTGAGGCTCAACATGTCCGCGCTGATGTAACGGCAATCGCGAGGAATGCGATTGGCCGGCACCGCAATCTCGCGCCCGCTGCCCATCGCTGCGGCCAGTGCGGCAAGGGTCGGCTGGCTGAACAGCACCCGCACATCAGCACTCAGGCCGAGCTGACGCAGGCGTTCGATCAAGCTCACGGCGAGCAGTGAATGCCCGCCCAGTTCGAAGAAATTGTCATGGCGCCCGACCTGCCCGACCTTGAGCAGATCGCTCCAGATCTGCGCCAGGGCGGTTTCCAGCGGACCTTGCGGCGCCGCATATTCATGGCTGAGCCACGCGCTCTGATCCGGCTCCGGCAAGGCTTTTCGGTCGAGTTTACCGTTAGCGGTCAGCGGCATGGCGTCGACGCGGACATAGGCGGCCGGGATCAGCGCCTCGGGCAGGCGACTCTGCAAATGATCGCGCAAGTCGGCGATATCTACCGCGCGGCGCTCGCTGAACCACGCCAGCAGCCGCCCGTCACGCACCAGCACCACGACGTCTTGCACGCCGCTGTGGGTCCTCAATGCGGCTTCGATTTCGCCGGGCTCGATGCGCACGCCACGCAGTTTGACTTGATCGTCATTGCGCCCCAGGTATTCGAGCGTGCCGTCCGCGCGCCAACGCGCGACGTCGCCGGTGCGGTACAGACGCCCGTGCGGTTCATCGCTGAACGGGTCTTGCAGGAACATTTCGGCGGTCAATGCCGGGCGATTCAAATAGCCCCGTGCGACCCCGGCACCGCCGACATACACCTCCCCCGGCACACCGACCGGCACCGGTTGTTGCTGACTGTCCAGCAGATAAACTGTGCCATTGGCAATCGGCCGGCCGATGTGCAATACCTGCCCAGCCTCGATGCGACCCGATGTTGACACCACCGTGGCTTCGGTCGGGCCGTAGTTGTTGATCACGTCGAAGGTCTGGTTACTCGGGAACTGCCTGAGCTTGTCGCCACCGATCAGCAGCGTGCGTAAAGTCGGGTGGCCCAGCTCACGGCTGAACGCATATTCAGCCACCGGCGTCGGCAGAAAACTCACCTGCAACGGTTGCGCGCGCCACCATTCGAGCAATTCATCGAGGTGTTCATTGCCGATCGCTGCTGGTGGCAAGTGCACAGTGGCGCCCACACACAGCGCCGGCCAGACCTCCCAGGCCATGGCGTCAAAGCCAAATCCGGCAACACTGGCGGTATGACTGCCGAGGTGCAGGTCGAACGCGGCGGCGTGCCAGTGCACAAGGTTTTCCAGCGTGCGGTGTTCGACCATCACCCCTTTCGGCTGGCCGGTGGAGCCTGAGGTGTAGATTACGTAAGCCAGATGCGCCGGGGTCAGCGCCGGCAGTTGGGGGTTGCGCGCGGACAACTGCGCCCAGCGGTCGCTGTCCAGATCAATCAACGGCACCGTGCCCAGCAGGGTGCGTGTCGACGCCTCGGCCAGCACCGCTACGGGATCGCTGTCCTGCAACAGATAGGCGATGCGCTCGCGCGGATAGGCCGGATCGACCGGCACGTAAGCGGCGCCTGCCTTGAGAATCGCCAGCAGCGCGACGAGCATCTGCGGACTGCGGCGCAAGCACACGGCGACGCGGTCATCCGGCTGTACGCCAAGGGCGATCAGGTGGTGGGCCAGGCGATTGGCGCGCTGATTCAGTTCGGCGTAACTCAAACGCTGCTCGCCCTGCACCGCCGCCCACGCCTGGGGATTGGCCAGCGCCTGCGCTTCGACCAGGCGCTGCACAGTCTGCGCCGGCGGGAACGGCTGGGCGGTGTCGTTGAAGGCAAACAACACCTTATGACGTTCGCCCGGCGAGACAATCGACAACTGTTCAACCGGCAGCGCCGGCGTGTGCTCGAGTGCGGTCACCAGACTGTGCAACGCGGTTTGCAGGTAATCGCAGACGCGCACGCCATCCACCTGCGGCACGGCCTGTACGTTCAACAGGAAACCGTCGCCCATGTCGTCAACGCTGACCACCAGTGGGTAATTGCTGCGCTCACGCGAGCAAAGAATCTCGATGCCGTCCCATTTCACGCTGGCCGCGTCCGGCTGACTGTGGCGGTAATTGAGCAGCGTGCTGAACAGCGGCAGCGTCGCGGCGACGCCACTGCAACGTTGGGCCAGCGACAGTGAAGCCTGCTCGTGTCCAAGCAGTTGGGCCAGGCGTTGATGGGTGGCGCGCACGCTGTCCTGCACCGATTCGGCAGCGACGCTGACGCGCAGCGGCAGGGTATTGATGAACATGCCCAACGCGCGGTCCGCGCCCTCACCGCCCTGCAGGCGCCCGAGCAGCACGGTACCGAAAACCACTTCTTGCTGGCCGGACACCTGCGCCAGTACTTGTGCCCAGGCTTGATGAACCAGGCTGGCGATACTGATACCGAGACGCCGCGACAACGCGCGCAAACGTTGGCCGAGGCCCTCATCGACAGTCAATTGGCTGTCGACAACGGCACTGCCGTCGCCGAGCACGTCCTGCACACCGAAGGCCAGTGTGGGTTCGCTGATATCGCCGAGCATGTCGCGGAAAAACGCCGCGTGCGCCGCGTCATCGGCGCCAGCACGGGCCTGGGCCACGTAGTTGCGATACTGCACCGCTGGCGGCAAATCCTTTGTTTGCCCGTGCATCAGGTCGCTCATTTCCGTCACCAGCACTTCCAGTGCGGTGTGATCCAGGACGATGTGATGCATCAGCAGGATGCCGACCCAGCGTTGGTTGGCGCGGTCTTCGGTGTAGGCAAAACGCATCAGCGGGGCAGACTTGAGGTCGAGGCGATAGTGACGCGGATCGAAACGCGCCTGCATTTGCTCCAGCACATCGCCGGCGAGCCCGTCGGCATCGACCCGCTCAAGGGTCAGTGGCGCCTCACGCCAGACCACTTGCACCGGCTCCTCCAGCCCCTCCCAGACCACGCTGGTGCGCAGGATATCGTGCCGGGCGATCACGCTGTTCAAGGCGCGGACAAAGGTTTTGATCTGCGCCAGCCCGGCGAACGCGAACTGCGCCTGCAACACGTAGGGATCGCCAGCGTGGGTGGCGAGGTGGTGATAGAGAATGCCGGCCTGCAACGGCGCCAGGGCATAGATGTCCTGGACGTTGGCGACACCGCCGGGGACGCTGGCAAGCACCGTGTCGATGCCGGCCTGATCCAGATCGGCCAATGGCAGTTTATCCGGGGTGATCGACGTGCAGCCGGGTTCGATGCGATTGGCCGGTACGACATAACTCGGTGTCGCCCCAAGGGTCGCCGCCAACGCCGCCACGCTCGGTTGCCCGAACAGCACGCGCACATCGCACTGCAAGTCATGCTGGCGCATGCGTTCGATCAGCTTGACCGCCAGCAGCGAATGTCCGCCCAGTTCGAAAAAGTTGTCATGCCGGCCTACTTGTTCGACGCCGAGCAAGCGCTGCCAAATGTCCGCAATGAGATGTTCTATCGCGCCCTGCGGCGCCTCGAACCCGCGCCGTGCGAACGCATCGCTGTCGGGCGTCGGCAATACCTTGCGGTCGAGCTTGCCGTTGGCGGTCAGCGGCAAGGCGTCGAGCCGCACGAACGCACTCGGCACCATATAGTCCGCCAGCGAGCCGAGCAGCGTGTCGCGCAATTGCGCCACGCTCGGTTCTTCGTCATCAGCGATCCAGTACGCCACCAGCCGCGGGTCGCCGGGGCTGTCTTCACGGGCGATCACCACAGCTTCGCGCACACCGTTACAGGCCGACAGGCGCGCCTGAATCTCGCCCAGTTCGATGCGAAAGCCACGAATCTTCACCTGATCATCGTTGCGCCCCAGATAGTCGAGGCTGCCGTCGGCCGCCCAGCGCGCCAGGTCGCCGGTCTTGTACAGGCGCGCGTCGGCAGTCGCGCTGAAAGGGTTGCGAATAAACCGCTCGGCGCTCAGCTCTGGACGATTGAGATAACCGCGCGCCACGCCCGCGCCACCGACATACAACTCGCCGGTCACACCGACCGGCACCGGTTCGCATTGAGCGTCCAGCACGTAAAGCTGCAAATCGGGGATGCGCCCGCCAATCGGGCTGACGCCGACCAACTGCGCGTCAGCTGCCTGTAGCGGTCGATACGTCACGTGCACCGTGGTTTCGGTGATGCCGTACATGTTGACCAGCCGCGTACCGGCGTTGCCGACCCGGGCAAACCACGGTTTGAGCAACCCAGGCTCCAGCGCTTCGCCGCCGAAAATCACCTCGCGCAGTGAATGTTGCAGCGCGCTGCGGCCCTGCGCGGCGACTAACTGGCGGAACGCGCTGGGCGTCTGATTGAGTACCGTGACACCGCTGCGACAGAGCAACGCATAGCATTCGTCCGGGGAACGGCTGACAGTTTGCGGAACCAGCAGCAATTGCCCACCGAAGGCCAGCGCCGCCCAGATTTCCCACACCGAAAAATCGAAAGCGAACGAGTGGAACAACGCCCCGACGTCCTGCTCATTGAACTGAAACCAGTCGGCGGTCGCCGAGAACAGCCGCGCCACGTTGCGATGTTCAACCATGACCCCCTTGGGCAAACCCGTCGAGCCAGAGGTGTAAATCACGTAAGCCAGGTGCGCCGACGTCAGCCCGGCAACGTGCGGGTTGCCTTCGGATTCGGCGCGCAGTTGAGGGCTGTCGAGGTCGATCTGCGGCACCTCGGACGCGCCAACGCATGTGCCTGTGGCAGCTTGTATCAGCACTGCCACCGGGGCGCTGTCCTGCAACGTGAAGGCGATTCGCTCCTGCGGATACGCCGGGTCGATCGGCACATAAGCAGCGCCGGCCTTGAGCACACCGAGCAAGCCGACAATCATTTGCGGGCCCCGCTCGACACAGATCGCCACGCGTTGATCCGGACGGATACCCAGCGCCAGCAAGTGATGGGCGAGCTGATTGGCGCGGCGATTGAGTTCGCCGTAACTGAGGGTCTGCTCATCGAAGATCAACACAGTGGCGTCGGGCCGCGCCTGCGCATGGGCTTCGAACTGTTGATGGATCAAAGGGGTATCGGCAAAGTGTGCGAGCGGTGCGTTGACGCCATACAGCAGATGCTCGCGCTCGCTCGCCGGCAGGATACCAATACTGTGCAGCGGCGTTGGCGCGCCCGTCTGCAGTGCTTCGACCAGACCTCGCAGGGTGGTCTGCAAATAATCGGCGATCCGTTGCGCGCCAAGACGGATGTCCGCCAGAGCGGTGATACGCAGATCTTCGCCCAGATCATCAATGTTGACGGTCAGCGGATAGTTAGTGCGTTCGCGAGCGCCCAATACCTGCACGCCCGGGGCGATATCAATAATCTCGGCGACTTCATCGACGCTGCTGTGACGGTAATTGAGGATCGCACTGAACAGCGGCGTCGGTACAGCCACGGCGCTGCAGCGTTGGGCCAGCGCCAGCGAGGCTTGTTCATGGCCGAGCAACGCGGTCAGGCGGCGATGGGTCAGCAGCACGCCGGCGCGCACATCGTCCGCGCCGACATCCACCCGTAGCGGCAAGGTGTTGATGAACATCCCCAACGCATCTTCACCGCCCTCGCCGGCCGCCATCCGCCCGAGCAGAACCGTGCCGAACACCACCGCCGTACGCCCGGATAACTGGCCGAGCACCCGCGCCAACGCCAGGTGCATGACACTCGCCACGCTCACGCCCAATTGCCGCGCCTGCTCGCGCAGTGCCTGGCTCAGGGCGCCGTCGAGCATCAATGAGGCTTCTTCGATCGAGTGCCCGTCGCCCTGCACGTCCCGTAACCCGCAAGGCAGTGTCGGCTCGTCGATATCGGCAAGCATTTCGCGAAAGAACGCCTCGTGGGCCGGCTCGTTCGCCCCCAGCCGCGCCCGCGCCAGGTGATCGCGATACGGCACCGCTGGAGCCACCTGCACGGTCTGCCCGAGCAAAAACGCCTGCGTTTCGCGGCGCACCACGTCCAGGGCGAGGTGATCCATGATCAGGTGATGAAACAGCAACAACGCGACCACACGGCCGTTGTCTGGATCGTTGGCAAACACCAGACGCAACAGCGGCGCTTGCTGGACATCGAGACGGAAATGTTGCGGATCATGGCGGTGCAACAGTTGCTCGAGCACGTCACCCGTGCCGCTCGGATCGAGTTCTTCGCAGTGCAACGAAGCCTTGCGCTGGACCACTTGCAGCGGTTCGTCCAGGCGCTCCCAGATAAACGAAGTGCGCAGAATGTCGTGGCGGCCAATCATCCATTGCAACGCGTCGGCGAAGGCTTGCAGACGCTCACGGCTGTCAAAGGCGAAGCGTGCTTGCGACACGTACGGATCGCCCGCTGGTGCCGACAAATGCAGGTAGAGCATGCCCTCCTGCAGCGGCGCCAAGGGGTAGATGTCCTGCAGGTTCGCCGCACCGCCCGGCACGCCGGCGACGATGCGGTCGAGGGTGGGTTGATCCAGCGTCACCAGCGGCAGCATGTCCGGGGTGATGCGAAAGGCCGGACTCAGCCAGTCACCGTTGTGCCGGGCGACCAGCTCAAGCAGTTGCGCCTTGTGGGTGGCGAGGCTGTCCCACAACGCATCGTCCAGCGCGTCGTCACTGCCCAGAATGACCAGGTCTTCATCTTCCTGTTGAAGGCGGATCGCATGGGTGGAAATAACTGCCATCAGTTCGCTGAAATGCATGGGATAACCTGCTGTAAAGACGAGAAAAAGGCACACGCTGCAGCGAGTCCGTGCACGCGGCGCGCAGCCCGGAAAAGCTAAAACATCGGCGCGGTGCTGGCTGACATGGGAAGCCGGGACAAGCCCTGCTCTGGACAGCAGCGCAGACGCTTCTGCGGGCGCGCACCGGCCCCCGCAGATGCGTTTGGAGGGTCAGAGCCGACGCTTGCGGTTGAGCTGCGGAATCGTGGTCGGCGCGATGTCGACCGTGTGCGTTTGCCGCGAGGTCTGCGCCGCCAGTGCCGCCAGCGTCGGCTGACTGAACAGCGTGCGCGCATCGACATGCAGGCCGGCCTGACGCATGCGCGCCACCAGACTCACGGCGAGCAACGAATGCCCGCCCAACTCGAAGAAGTTGTCGTTGCGCCCGACCTGATCAATGCCCAGCGTCTCGGCCCAGACCCGCGCCACAGCCTGTTCGATGTCGCCCTCGGGCGGCACGTAAGCGCGGCTGAGCAAGTGCTCGGCGCCGGGCGCCGGCAACGCCTTGCGGTCGATCTTGTCGTTGGGCGTCAGTGGCATCGCTGAAAGCCGCACGAATGCGGCCGGGACCATGTACTCCGGCAATTGCTGCAAGACCTGCTCACGCAGGTCTTCGATGCGCGGCGCAGCGTGACCGTCGCGCACGGTGAAGTACGCCACCAGGCGCTCGTCGCGCACCAGCACCAGCGCTTCGCGCACGGCGCCATGTTCAATCAGCCGGGCTTCGATTTCCCCCGGTTCCAGGCGCAGGCCGCGCAGCTTCAACTGGAAATCGCTGCGACCGAGAAATTCGAGATTGCCGTCCGCCTGGTAGCGCACCCGATCACCGCTGCGATACAAGCGATCACCGGCAACGAACGGGCTGTCAATGAAGCGTTCAGCCTGTATCTGCGGCAATCGGTGATAGCCACGCGCGACGCCTGCGCCGCCGATGTGCAGCTCGCCGCTGACCCCCAACGGCACTGGCTGATCGTTGCCGTCAAGGATATACAGCCGCGTATTGCCCAGTGCCTTGCCGATCGGTACGACGCGTTCGGGCACCGGCTCATGAGGCTCCAACGTCCAGGCACTGCTGTCGACCGTGGTTTCGGTCGGGCCGTAAACGTTGTGCAGGCGCACCCACGGTAAGCGTTCGCGCACGGCACGGGCCAACGCGACGGTCAGGTCGCCACCACCACAGAACACGTCGGTGAGGCTGGTGCAGGCACTGACATCGTCCTGCTCGAGGAATTGCTGCAACAACGCCGGAACGAACTTGACGACGCTGATGCGCTGTTCGCGGATCACTTGCGTGACGTAAGCCGAATCGCGGTTGCCATCAGGACGCGCCAGCACCAGCCGCAGGCCAGCGCTCAACGGCCAGAAAATCTCCCACACCGAGCTGTCGAAGCTGAACGGCGCCTTTTGCAACAGCGCGCCGTCTGCGGTCGGGGGCCGAATCTGCGAGCCCCAGTGCATGAGGTTGCAAACGCTGCGGTGTTCAATCATCACGCCCTTGGGCGTCCCCGTGGAGCCTGACGTGTAGATCATGTAAGCCAGGTTCGACGCATTCAGGCCCGGCACTTGCAGGTTGCCGCTCGGCGCGTCGTCCCAGGTGCTGCGGTTGAAGTCGACCACGGTAGCATCCGTGTCACCTAGCAAATTGCGAGTCGCCGCGTGCAGCAGCACCGCCACCGGAGCGCTGTCGCGCAACATGAATTGCAGACGCGCCAGCGGATAGTCCGGGTCCAGCGGCACATAGGCGCCACCGGCCTTGAGAATCGCCAGCAAGCCGATTACCAGCTCAAGACTGCGCTCGACACAGATCGCCACCCGGTCATCCGGCTGCACGCCTTGTTCGCGCAGGTGATGGGCCAGACGGTTCGCCTGTTCATTGAGTTGTCGCCAGGTCAGTTGCGCGTCGCCGGCGTGCAACGCAATCGCATCCGGCTGACGTTGCACCTGCCGTTCGAACAACACGTGGAGCGGCTGCTCGAGCGGACATTCGACTTCGGTTGCGTTGAAGTGGGTCAGCAACTGCTCTCGTTCTGTCGGCGACAGAATCGGTAGTCGGTTCACCGGCAGATCCGAGTCCTGTTCCAGGGCGTCAACCAGCCCGCTCACGGCCATCTGCATGTACCCGCCAATCCGTTGCGCGCCGATGTGGGTCAGCGCCCTGGCAGTCAGTTGCAAGCCATCACCGAAATCGTCGACGCTCAAGGTCAGCGGGTAATTGGTGCGTTCTTCGTTGGCCAGGGTTTCGATGCCTTGCCAGTCCGGCCCTTCGGCATTACCGTTTTGACGGTCGCTGTGTCGATAGTTGAGCAGCGCGCTGAACAGCGGAGTCGGCGCCGCCACGCCACTACAGCGCTGGGCCAACGCCAGCGAAGCGTGTTCGTGCCCGAGCAATCCGGTCAGGCGCTGGTGGGTGGCCTGCACGGCGATTAGCGCAGTCGCAGCGACATCGACCCGCAAGGGCAAGGAGTTGATGAACACGCCCAGTGCGCGGTCGGCGCCCTCGCCGCCCTGCATGCGCCCCATTAACACCGTGCCAAACACCACCCGCTCACGCCCCGACGTGGCCGCCAGCACCCGCGCCCAGGCCAGGTGAATCAGGCTCGCCACGCTGACGCCGAGCCGACGCGCCTGCTGGCGCAGACGTCCGTCCAGTTCGGCAGCCAGTGGTTGCTGCGACTCCTCGATACCGCGGCCATCGCCTTGTACATCGTGCAGACCGAACGGCAGCGTCGGCTCATCGATATCGCCGAGCATCTCGCGAAAAAAGCCTTCATGCTCCGTCTCGCTGACGCCAAGCCGAGCTTGCGCCACATAGTTGCGGTACGGCACCGCTGGCGGCAACGGCTCGCACTGCCCGGCAAGGCTGGCGGACAGTTCGGCGCGCAGTACTTCAAGCGCAATGTGATCCATCGCCAAGTGATGGAACAGCAACACACCGACCATCCGCCCCTTGCCCGGATCGCGGGCAAACAGCAAGCGCAGCAGCGGTGCCTGGCTGACGTCGAGGCGATAGCGGCGCGCGTCAAACCGTCGATGCAATTGATTGAGAACGTCACCCTGGGCTGGGTCAATCCTGACCTCCTGTACCGGCAGTTCGACTTGGCGCAGAACCACCTGCACCGGCGTGACCAGCCCCTCCCAGACCACGGCAGTGCGCAGGATATCGTGTCGGGCCATGGCCTGACGCAATGCATCGGCAAAGGCTTCGACACGCTCCAGACTGTCGAAGGCGAGGTGCGATTGCAGCAAGTACGGATCGCCCTGCGTGGCGGTGATGTGGTGGTACAGAATGCCGTCCTGCAACGGTGCCAGCGGATAGATCTCCTGCACGTTGGCGGCACCACCGGGCACGCTGGCAACCACGCGGGCGAGGGTGGCCTGATCCAGCTCGACCAGCGACAGCATGTCGGGGCTGATCGCGGTGCAACCGGCCGGAATGCGATTGGCCGGCACGTCGACTTCACGCCCGCTGCCAACGGCCGCCGCCAGTGCGGCCAGGGTCGGCTGGCCGAACAACACCCGCACGTCACAACTCATGCCGAGCTGGCGCATACGCTCGATCAAATTGACCGCCAGCAGCGAGTGCCCGCCGAGTTCAAAGAAATGGTCGTGGCGGCCGATCCGCGTTACCTGCAACACCTCGGCCCATATCTGTGCCAACGCCGTTTCGACGTCTCCCTGCGGCGGCGCATAGTCACGGCGAATCAAGGCGTCCGGGCCCGGCGCGGGCAAGGCCTTGCGGTCGAGTTTGCCGTTGGCAGTCAGCGGCAGCGTCGTCAACCGCACGTAGGCCTGCGGCAACATGGCACTGGCCAGGCGTGCTTGCAGATAAGCATGCAACTCGACGATGTCCACGGGCCGGCGTTCGCTGAACCACGCCAACAACTGCCCATCGCGCGCCAGCACCACCGCCTCCCGGACGGCGTCGTGGCTGCTCAGTACCGCCTCGACTTCGCCCGGCTCGACACGCACGCCACGGATTTTTACTTGATCATCACTGCGCCCCAGATATTCCAGCGTGCCGTCGTGCTGCCAGCGTACCCGATCACCAGTGCGATACAGACGCGCCTCGGGCACCTCGCTGAACGGGTCGCGCAGGAAGCGTTCGGCGCTGAGGTCTGCGCGGTTCAGGTAACCGCGGGCGATACCGGCGCCGCCGATGTACAGCTCACCGGCGATACCGATTGGCAGCGGTCGCTGCTGTTCGTCGAGGACATACACCGTTGCGTTGTTCACCGGTCTGCCGATATGCAGCGTACGGCCGGCCTCTAATTTGCCGGAGGTCGCGACCACGCTGGCCTCGGTTGGACCGTAGTTGTTGATCACCTCGAACGATTGCGCGCGGCTGAACTGGCGCAGGCGATCGCCGCCGATCAACAGCGTGCGCAGGGTCGGATGGTCGAGCTGGCGGCTGAACGCATATTCGGCGATGGGTGTCGGCAGAAAACTCACGTCCAGCGGTTGCGCCCGCCACCACGCCAGCAGTGCGTCGATGTCTTCGCCGCCGTCCTGGGCCGGGGCCAGGTGCAGGGTCGCGCCTGCGCACAGGGCCGGCCAGACCTCCCAGGCCATCGCGTCAAAGCCGAATCCGGCCAGGCTTGAGGTGTGCTGGCCTGGGCCGACGCTGAAGGCCTGACAATGCCAGTCGAGCAGATTACCCAACGCGCGGTGTTCGACCATCACGCCTTTGGGCACGCCCGTGGAACCGGACGTGTAAATCACATAGGCGAGGTTCGCCACGGTCAACCCCGCCACCACAGGATCGGCGTCGGTGTCGGTCGGCCAGTCGCGACGATCCAGCTCAATCACCGGTACTTGCAGCAACGGCAAGCGGGCGCGCAAATCGCTTTGCGTCAGCACAGCCAGCGGTGCGCAGTCTGTGAGGAGATAGCTCAAGCGCTCGCTCGGGTGAGCCGGGTCGACCGGCACATAAGCCGCGCCAGCCTTGAGTACCGCGAGCAGTCCGGTCAGGGTATCGAGGCCACGCCGGGCGACGACGGCAACGCGATCATCGGGCTGCACTCCGAGCGCAATCAGATGCCGGGCGAGAAAATTGGCTTGGCTGTTGAGTTGGCCATAGGTCAGTTGCTGCCCTTGATAAAGGGCAGCAATGGCGTCGGGCCGCTGCGCTGCTTGCGCGGTAAAGCGCTGGGCAATCGTCTGGTCTTGCGGGAAGTCCGCCTGCGTGGCGTTCCACTGCTGTAACTGACTCGATTCATCCGCGGTGCTCAGGCAGAACTCCGCCATCGTCAGCGCGGGCTGCTCCAGCCCCTGCTCGAGAATCAGCAGCAAGCGGGCACCCAGCGCTTCGACTTCGGCGGCGTCAAAATAAGCTTGATCGTAAACAAGATGCAGCCAGGCCTGATCGTTGAAGCGATTGCTGCGAAGGTGAACCGCCAGCGGTGTCGCTTCATGACCATTGGAGACTTTGACGGTGTGTGCCGAGGCCGCGCCATAGCGGTAATCGTGGTCGTCCTGCTCGTAGGACACCGAGATTTCGAACAGTTGGGCGCGATCCTCGCGCAGCAGACCCAGCGCACGATTCATCTCACTCAGGGAAAAGCGCTGATGGCGCAGATCCTGTTTCAGCTCAGCCGCGATAGACCGCACAAGGTCTGCAAACGGCAACTCGCGAGCAAAGCACAAGCGCACGGCGCTGACTTGAGCGAACAAGCCGAGGGTGGTTTTAAAGCGCGCACCCGAGCGATTGAGCAGCGGCAAGCCCACCACCCATTCGTCACGCTGCGCGGTGCGGCTGAAATACACATGCAACGCCGCCAGCAACACGTGGAACGCCGAAGCGCCAAACTGTCGCGCCGACTGCTGCATGCGCTGGTGCAGCAATGCAGGCAACGCTTGCACATAAGCCTGTGACGGTCGCGCCCCTTGACTGGAACGCTCACGATGACGCGGTAACAACAGCGGCTCCGGCTGCGAACGGTACTTGTCGAGCCAGTAGGCGCGATCACGGGCGTATCGCTCCGAGGCCTGATAACGCGCATCGTCGTGAATGAATTCGACATAGGATGGCGGCGAAATCAGCGGTGATTGCCCCTGACTCAGCGCGCTGTAGATGTCGCCTAGGGACTTGAGCATTTGCCCGAAACCCCAGCCGTCCAGAATCAAATGATGGGCCTGAGTCGCCAGCCAATGGCGGTGGCTGTCCAGACGAATCAGACAGAAGCGGAACAGCGGCTGGCCTTCCAGCGGATAAGTCTGCGCCATCTGCTGTTGCACCAGCGCTTGCGCGGCTGTTCGCGCATCGGCCTGCACGGAAAAATCAAACAGCGGCATCGCCACCGGCATTGTCGGGGCGAATCGCTGGCGGGGCATGCCTTGCGTATCAGCCCCTGGCAGCAGCACGGTGCGTAACGCGTCGTGGTTGGCAACCAGGCACTCGAGCGCCGCGTGCATCACGGTCTTGTCCAGCGGGCCGCACAGTTCGACATAACCGCCAATGTTGTACAGCGGCGCGTCGCCACGGCTCAACTGGTCCAGCCAGATGTCCCGTTGGGCGGCGGTCAGCGGAAAAGTTTCGCAAGGCACGGACAGATCGTCCGCCGCGTAAGCAGAAGTTGACTGCATAAGATCCATCTCATGTGATTTGCCGCGTATTCAAGCATCGGCCCTGATGAGCGCATGACACCTGAAACCCGGACAAGCGCAACCGACCCCGCATGGCTCTGGACAGCCCCTCCACAGCCAGCGGCCTGGCGTTTTCTGGCGGAGCATTGCTGAAAAAGCTGTAGGAAAAACACCATGCGCCGATGCTGCTTTTCGCCCAGCCCCGGCCGCTGGAGCATCCTCTCGGACCGATCTACCGGGCGCCCGCCGTGACCGGACAGTCACGGAAGCCGTTGGAGCGCCAGTGAGAACCGTCAGGATCCCAGCGCCAACATTCCAAAATAGTGGCACTTTGTGTCCCTGTTTTCCCCTACAGACGCAGGACAAATGCATAGGCTTAAATCCGCTCCAGATCAGTTCAAGGAGAAGTGATCACGCGGTGGCTTTTGGCAGAAACGGCAGACGAAGCGGTAATGGCTCTGAACCAGGGATGAGAAGGATATGAATCTGACCGGCAGTATTCGCAACATGGAAAACCCGCATTTTTATTGGCAACTTGGAGAGCTGATAGCCAGCACCGGCGACGATCACTTCGCCAGCAACATGTTCCAGTTGGTCGACACTTTGGTGCCGGTCAACCGCCTCGATCTCAGCGAGTGGACGCTGGATGAGCGCCAGGCGAGCGTAGTGGAGATCAAGCCGCTGGGCAGCGCAGGCCTGCCGCAGGCCGGCGCCAGCCATGCCACGCTGGAGCGGCCCGACGATCATCCGCTGTTGCAGAAGATGATCGAGATGAACGATTCATTGCTGATCCAATTGAAAGCTTCACTGTTGCCACGTCATCCGCAGCACTGCGTGCATCAATGCAATCTGGTGTCGCGCACCTCCAATCGCCGCTGCGTCATCTCGGTTTATCGCCCGCATACGCAGCGGGTGTTCTCCCTGCCGGAGCTGGCGTTTCTGAAAAGCTTGTCCGACACCCTGCTGCCGCTGATCGAGCGCCATGCGCAGATGACCCGGCAAAACCTCGCCCGCCAGCCACGCCCGCCGCTGGCCGAGCGGGATCAGGCACCGCTGGCGCAAGTCTTCGATGAACGCCTGGCATTGAGTAACATCGTCCTCTCGGCCCGCGAGAAGGAAGTCTGCCTGGGCCTGCTGACCGGCGGCACCGTGCCGCAGATGGCGGAAAAGCTGCGGGTCAAGAACAGCTCCATCGAAACCTATCTCAAGCGTGCCGCCGCCAAGCTGGGCGTCAGTGGGCGGCATGGCTTGGCGAAATGGATGGCCGGGGCTTGAACTCATCCCACTCTTTCCAGCGTCTGAGGCGCAAACGCGCCTTACGGCTTTCCCTGTTCTGCACGACCCTGCTGATGACGGGCTGCTCGTTGATTCCGGACTACCAGCGACCGCCATCGCCCAGTGCCGCGCAGTACCCCATGGCAACGCGGCCGGCTACAACCGGCAAAGACTGGCGAACCTTGTTCAACGATCCGGCACTCAAGCAACTGATCGAAAGCGCTTTGGTCAACAACCGCGACCTGCGCGTGGCTGCGCTGAATGTTCAGGCGTTCCAGGCGCAATACCGCATTCAACGCGCTGACCTGCTGCCGGCGGTCTCGGCCAATGCCAACGAACTGCGCCAGCGCCTGCCATCCAGCGTCACCGGTGGCCAGGCGCAGATCACCTCGGCCTATGCGGTCAATCTGGGTATCAGCGCCTATGAACTGGATTTCTTCGGTCGGGTGCGCAGCCTCAGCGAGCAAGCCCTGCAGACATGGCTCGCCACCGAGCAGGCCCGGCGCAGTGCCGAACTGAGCCTGGTAAGCAATGTTGCCAATGCCTACCTGACCTGGCGCGCCGATCAGCAACTGCTCGAACTCAGCCGTGACACCCTCGCCGCCGATGAGCAGAGCCTGCACCTGACCACACGCAACCGCGAAGCCGGCAAATCTTCGGCGCTGGAACAGGCACAGGCGCGGACCAGCGTCGACAGCTCGCGGGTCAATCTGGCGCGCTATCAGCGTCTGGTCGCGCAGGACCTCAACAGCCTGACGCTGCTGGTGGGTGCGCCGGTGCCGGCGCAACTGCCGGCGTTGCCATTGGCTGGCGAGCTGGTTTCGCCGCTGCCGGCCGGGCTGCCGTCGGACCTGCTGCGACGGCGTCCGGATATTCTCCAGGCCGAATACCGGCTTAAAGCCGCCAACGCCAATATCGGCGCGGCACGTGCAGCCTTTTTCCCCAGCGTGAGCCTGACTGCCAATGGCGGCACGGCCAGCCGTGATCTCTCCGGTTTGTTCAGCGCAGGCTCCGGCGCGTGGACTTTCCAGCCGCAAATCAGCCTGCCGCTTTTCAACGCCGGTAGCCTGCGCGCCAGTCTGGATTACGCCAGGCTGCAAAAAGACGTGGCCGTCGCCGAATACGAAAAATCGATTCAGACGGCGTTTCAGGAAGTCGCCGACGGACTGGCGGCGCGCAGCACCTACGGGCAGCAATTGCAGGCCCAGCGCGATTTGGTACAGGCCACCCAGGATTACTACAACCTGGCGCAGCACCGCTATCGCAACGGAGTCGACAGCAGCCTGACGTTTCTAGACGCGCAGCGCTCGCTGTTTGCGTCGCAACAAGGGTTGATCACCGACCGCCTGGCGCAGCTGGTTGCCGAGGTCAATCTATACGCCGCGCTGGGAGGTGGCTGGCCGACTGATGAACGCCTCGCGCGGTAAACGCCGGTCATTTCTTCTTACACCTTTTGTCGCCCGATCCTGTGCGGACCGGCGATCCGCGGCCGGCGGTCGCGCTCAGTTTGCTATCATGCGCCGCTTTTACGGTTAACCCCCCGCCAGTCCTGTCGACTGACGGGCTGCAAAAGGCGGTATCAAATGACGGCTTTGTTGACTCGCCGCAAGGTGCTTGCGGGAATGGGCGTACTCGGGCTTGGCCTGCTCGCCGGCTGCGACACCCGTGGCCAACTGTCGTACAAGTACGGCAAGGATCTGAGCGACAAGATCCTCGGACGCACCTTCAAGCTGAAGAACACCGAGGGCGAAACCATGTCGCTGTCGAGCTTTCGCGGAATGATGCCGATGATTTTCTTCGGCTTCACCCAATGCCCGGCAGTCTGCCCTACCACCCTCGCCCGCGCGGCGAAGATCAAGAAACTGATGGGCCGCGATGGCGATCGCCTGCAGGTGATCTTCATCACCCTGGACCCGGAGCGCGACACGCCGCAAATCCTCGACGCCTACGTCAAAGCCTTTGATCCCAGCTTCGTCGCGCTGTACGGCACGGTTGAGGAAACCAAGGCCACGGCCAAGGAATTCGACGTGTTCTACGAGAAAGTCCCGGCTGGCGACACTTACACCATCTCCCACACGGCCACCAGCTACGTCTACGACTCGCGTGGCGAATTGCGCCTGGGTCTGTCTACATCGCTTTCGGCAGAAGAATGCACGGAAGATTTGCTCACTGTTATGGAGGTCTGCTGATGCGTCCTGTTCTGAATCATCTCAAACGCACCGTGTGTGCACTGTCCCTGCTCGGCCTGGCATTCCAGGTGTCGGCGCAGACCCGGGTCGACGACGCCTGGGTACGGGCCACCGTGCCGACGCAGTCTGCCAGTGGTGCGTTCATGACCCTCACCGCCGACAGCGACAGCAAGTTGCTCAGCGTCGCCTCGCCAGCGGCCAAAGACGTGCAGATCCACGAAATGAGCATGAAAAACGACGTCATGAGCATGGGCCCGGTGAAGTCGGTTGACCTGCCTGCCGGCAAAGCCGTGAGCTTCGACCCGAACGGCTACCACGTCATGCTGATGGGCCTGACCGGCCAGTTGAAAGAAGGCGACAGCGTGCCGCTGACCCTGACCGTGGAAAACGCCAAGGGCGAGAAAGAAACCATCGAAGTGAAAGCACCGGTTCGTGCGCTGACCAACATGGGCGGCCACGATCACAGCAAAATGCATTGATCGCTGACTGAAGCGCTTTTCGCTCAATAAAACGGGGCGGCCTGATCGGGCCGCCCCGTTTTTTTTGGGTGAAGGAAACTGACCGCTGGTCGGAACGCGCGGCAACGCGGGCTTGACAAAAAGTCGCACTGGGAACAATCTATTTCCATCGCATGCGATTTAACCGCATACGACCATTAATCCAGTGTCGCCCTTATGAGGATTCACCATGAGCAAAATCGAAAAAGTCCTGGCCACCGGCAAAACCCACACCATCGCCCATGGCCAAAAAGGCAACCTCGACATTCAACTGTCATCACCTGGCAGCGCGAAACCGGCCCATGTGTTTGCCAACGCCCTGCCCCATCCGACCGCCGAGCAACTGTTCGCCGGCGCATGGTCCGCGTGCTACACCGCTGCGGTCGGTCTGGTCGCCAATGATCTCAACGTGGTATTGCCTGCGGACATGTCCGTGGACATCGAAGTCGATCTCGGTCAGACCGGCCCGGCCTACTACCTTCAGGCACGCTTGACCTTGCGGGTGCCCGGTATCGCTCCAGACATCGCGAAAACCCTCGCGCACACCGCCGACCAGATCTGTCCCTACTCCAAAGCGACGCGTGGGAACATCGATGTGGCGTTGAGCGTGATCACTGAATAATCTATTTGGTAAATACATC
Source organism: Pseudomonas sp. SWRI111 (assembly GCF_014268555.1). NCBI lineage: Bacteria > Pseudomonadati > Pseudomonadota > Gammaproteobacteria > Pseudomonadales > Pseudomonadaceae > Pseudomonas > Pseudomonas sp. SWRI111. Next base: position 91,546 of record NZ_JABWQQ010000008.1, read on the forward strand.
GCATGCGATGTTAGCGTATAAGTTACAAGCGCCGACCGGTTGGCTTTTTCAGGCATACCGGCCGGCCTCATCTTTCGAAGCTCTCCCGATCAAATCGCATCCGACGTATAGTTCGCCCATACGGTTCAACGGTTTCCCGACCGAAGAGGATGACTATGAAAAAGCCCGAAGCGCCCAGCGACCTGAAACTCAGCGATTTCCTGTGTTTCGCCATCTATTCAACCAACCTCGCGTTCGGCAAGGCTTACAAACCGATTCTCGAACAGCTCGGCCTGACCTACACGCAATACATCACCGCCGTCGCGCTCTGGGAACAGGATGACCAGACGGTAGGCAGCCTCGGCGAGAAGCTGTTTCTGGAATCCAACACCCTCACCCCGATCCTGAAAAAACTCGAAGCCATGGGTTATCTGCAGCGTCAGCGTGACCCGGCGGACGAACGCCAGGTGCGGATCAGTCTCACCCAAAGCGGCCGCGACCTGCGCAAAGTGTCGTCGGGCACCAGCCTGTTTGAGGCCACAGGCCTGACGCAGGATGAGTTCACGCAGATGCAGCAGTCGATCGTCAAATTGCGTAATAACCTGATCAGGTCGGTGAATGGCGAGGATTGACCTGGCGTACAACAGCGCTCCCACAGTGGCTCTGAATGATGCTCCATTTCGCGCTTGCCACAGATTCCTTGTAGGAGTGAGCCTGCTCGCGATGACGGTGTGTCAGTCGCCAAAGTGCTGAATGATCTGACGCTATCGCGAGCAGGCTCGCTCCTACAGTAAGTTCGGGGTGACGCGGTTTTCCGGGTTCGGCACAAAACCTGTGGGAGCTGACGGAACCCTCAACTCCCCTCACCACCATGCGCCTCTTCAAAAAAGTAATCCTTCCAGCTCGCCGCCTTGTTTTTCAGCACACCCAATTCCTGCAATTTCTGCGCATAGATAAAGGTGCGCTGCGGCACCACGGTGAAGTCGATCTCCGGGTCCTGGACGATTTGTTCGACCAGGGTCAGCGGCAACTTCGATTGCTCTACGCGAATGTACGCCTGCGCGGCGGCGGGTTTGTCAGCCTTGATGATTTTCTCGGCCTCGGCGAGCGCGTCGTAGAAGGCCTTGTAGGTTTTCGGGTTTTCGTCGTGGAATTTTTCCGTCGTGTACAACACATTGAATGTCCCCGGACCGCCAAGAACGTCGTAGGAACTCAGCACTTTGTGCACGTTGGGATTTTGCAGGGCCTGGTACTGGAACGGCGGACTGGAAAAGTGCGAATTGATTTCCGAGCCGCCGGCAATCAGCGCGGCGGTCGCGTCCGGGTGCGGCAGGCTGACCGAGATATTGTCGAATTTCTTGAACTGGTCATCACCAAACTGTTTGGCGGTTTCGATCTGCAAGGTGCGCGACTGAAAACCTACGCCGGCAGCCGGCACGGCGATGCGGTCCTTGTCACTGAAGTCTTTGAGGGTCTTGATGTTCGGGTTGTTGGTCAGCAGGTAGTTGGGCATCGAGCCCAACGCGGCGATGGCCTTGACGTTCTGCTTGCCTCGGGTGCGATCCCAGACGGTGAGCATTGGCGGTACGCCGGCAGACACCACGTCCAGAGCGCCGGTCAGCAGTGCTTCGTTCATCGCCGTCGCACCGGAAATGCTGTTCCAGTCGACCTTTATATCCAGGCCCTGCGCCTTGCCGTGTTTCTCGATCAGTTGCTGATCGCGTACCACGTCAAGCATCAGGTAGCCGATGCCGAACTGCTGGGCAATGCTGATTTTGCCTTCAGCCTGAGCCGCACTGCTGAACAGCGCGCCCGCCGTCAGGGTCGCGGCCAATAGAGCCAGCGCGGAACGTTTGAACGATGGGGCCATGACAACCTCGCAGCTAAGGGAGTGAGCTGAAAGGCCTGACTTTATCGATATAAAAAATATAAATTAAATACCTTTATTGCATAACGATAGCACTGAGTCATTTGGCTATCCATTGCACCGCTATCGCGAGCGGGCGATGGCCAACAACAGCCTGAAACAAAAAACTCAACTCAGCGAACAGCGGCTCTTCGTCCAGAAGGCCCGCAAACACTGAGCGTCCGGCGATTTGCGAATCGTAGCCCAGCCATTTAAAAAGCCGATCAGCGCGCCTGCCCTTGGTATCATCACCCACACTTTTTTGACCCTTTCATGACATGCAGGCTTTTTTGTGAGCGCTCTTTTTAACTGGCTGCGGCGGCCGAATGTCCGCCTTCTTTCCCTCATCGTCCTGGTGCTGATCGTGCCGGTGTGCCTGCGCATGGCGCTGGGCTGGTCGACGCCGCTGGGCTATTTGTCAGATCTGGCCGTTGGCAGTCTGCTGGTCGTAACGCTGCATCGTCGCGCGTGGTGGCTGGCCTTGCCGGTGCTGTTGTTCTGGGCGCTGCTGGCGATCGCCACGGCGGAACTGGTCAGCGCTGTCGGCCGGCTGCCGACGCCTTCCGATATTCATTATCTGATCGACCCGCAGTTCGTTGAAAACTCCACGGGCGGCGGACTTGCGCACCCTGCCCTGACCATCGCTTTGTTGGTGGCACTGGTTTTCTGGTTGCTGACTCAATTTGTCGGGCGCGGCCTGACTCGTCCGAATTTGCCGCGCTCTGTCTGGGCTGCGCCAATCGTCTTGTTCGCCGCCCATTGGGGCGCACAAAACCTGTGGCCTGACGACGGCGATGCCTGGCGCCTGTACAACCTGCCGCATCAGTTGCTTGCCAGCGAAGTCGCCGATTGGCAGATTCAGGCCGAGGAATGGCTGGACGGCGACGTCGAAGAACCGGCGCCGGCCATGGCCGGCCTAACCGATGTCGACCTCAACGGGCAGAAACTGCTGGCCGCGCCGGGTCAGGCGCGCAACGTGCTGATCATCGCCCTGGAAGGCATCCCCGGCGCCTATATTCGCGCCAACCGCGAGGCGATCGGCAGCCATTATCAGGAAGACCTGATGCCCAACCTCAGCCGCTGGGCCGAGCGCGGCATGAATACCCCTGATTACGTGCTGCACACCCATCAGACCATACGCGGTCTGTATGCCATGCTCTGCGGCGATTACGACAAGCTCAACAACGGCACGCCCAAGGGCGTGGAAATGCTCACCCTGACCGAGCGCAATCAGGCCTGCCTGCCGGCGCAACTGCGCGCACACGGTTTCAGTACGCACTACTTGCAGGGCGCCGGCCTGCGCTTCATGGCCAAAGACAAGATCATGCCGCACATTGGTTTCGATGCGACCCATGGCCTGGAATGGTTCAGCAACAGCAATTACCTGGAATTCCCGTGGGGCAAGGACGACAAGGCCTTTTTCGAGGGCGCGCTGGATTACGTCGGGCAACTGAAAAAGCACCAGCAGCCATGGATGCTGACGCTGCTGACCGTGGGCACCCACCAGCCCTACTCCGCACCGGAGGATTATCTTGAGCGCTATGAAACGCCGAAGCAGGCCGCTGTCGGTTATCTCGACGACGCGCTGGACCAGTTTCTGTTGGGACTGGAACGTCAAGGCATTCTCAAGGACACTCTGGTGGTGATTACCTCGGACGAATCCCACGGCATCGATGGCGTGCGCCTGGCCTCGTCGTGGGGCTTCAACCTGACGCTGGCGCCGGAACAGGCGCAACTGCCGCGCCTGAACGTCGGCGTCTATGGCCATGTCGATCTGAGCACCTCGATCCTCGACTACTTCGACCTGCCGGTGCCGAGTGCGCTGAGCGGTCGTTCGCTGTTCCGTGACTACGAGTTCGGGCGCGAAATCATGTCGTTCACCAACGGCAAGCTGCGTTACCACAACGGCCAAGGCATCTTTTCCGAATGCGACCTGCCGCGCCGCTGCCGCTATTACGAAAGCGCCGGGTTCATCGCCGACAGCGCCACCTACAAAGGCATCTATAGCGGTCACCTGGCCAGGCAGATTGCCGCGCGCGCAAACGCGCTGGATTTGTCCTTGCTGCGCACGTCGCTTAACCATCGCTACCAGTTCGGCAGCAACAACGTTATCCCGCTGCAAGCGCAGATCAAGGATGACTGGGCCGACAACCTGATCGGCGCGCAATACCTGGAAATGCCCAAAGGCTCACACACCCGCGTACGTCTGACCGTGCGCTCGGTCGACCCGCAGCAGGCGGCGTATATCCAGCTCAAGGCCAAGGAGTTCGAACAGGACGTGCAACTGGGCCTGCCGGCGGAAATGGTCGCCACGGCGGATCAGCCGCTGGAGATGGACTTCAGCTTTGAAAACCCGCAGCCGCGCAAGGCCTTCTCGTTTCATTTGTTGGGCTATGGCAATGGCGCGGTCGAGGTGACGGACTTCAGTGTGATTACTGAACTGCCGGGGCAGGAGGATATTCTGGATGAGATGCCTGAGGATGAGGCTGCGCAGTCCAGTTGATCGGCCAGCGTGTGCAGGCGCCTGACGTTAAGGAGCCTGCATTCTTTCCCGGTATAAGCTCTATCTTACGAGAGTGAAAGTCACCCAGTATTTTCCTGCCATCAATCGACCACCAATCGATTCCCCCTTGGCGTTTTTGCTATTATTTTAATCCGCTTTATTCGGGATGTTTATTGGTTAATTTCAAACTTCCCCGTTACTTTTTTGGCACCACCAGCATCATTTTTAACAATAAAATTAACATCGCCGGACACAGCAGTTTTATTTTTATCAAAGGTAACGGTTACCGAGCCGGACTTAATGGGATACTTATCATTATCTTTCAGGACATCCCATTCCAGTGTTCCAAAGGGATACTTTACGGTGTGAGGGCCGCCTTCCAACGAAGTTGGAACAGAGAACACCACCCAATCCTCGTTATTGTTACTACCGATAATGAAAAATTCCTCACCTGCGTTGTGGAATAAGAATTGCTCGCTGTGAAGAAACTCTTTTCCATCGATAGAAGCTACAAACGACCCCGTAGCTTTTGAATTTTTTAAAAGCAGAAGCAATTCTTGCCGAGACATAATATCTATTCCTTTATTTAGGTTTGTGGGTCTTCATTGCACCTTGAATATATTTTGATGCGCGATCAGCGGCCACTGTCAGATATACCAGTCTTTTAGAACCATTCGAAATAACCCGATGTCGAAGTATTCCCTCTCTCAGCTTATTGAGAGAGGTAGCCTATCAGTCCCGAATACCCGGCCTATTAGCCGACTCCCCAACTCGCGTCTAGCCTTACCAGTCCGAAGTCGGCACGAGCCGGCCGAGATGACCTGATAGGGACACGAACATGGCAAACGAATCGAAATGCCCGTTCAACCACGCTGCCGGTGGCGGTACAACGAACCGTGACTGGTGGCCGAATCAACTCAACCTTAAGATCCTCAGTCAGCATTCGCCCAAGTCAGATCCGCTAGGCCCGGACTTCGACTACGCCAAAGCGTTCAAAAGCCTGGACTTCCAGGCCCTGAAACAAGACATCAAAGCGCTAATGACCGATTCCCAGGACTGGTGGCCAGCGGACTTCGGCCATTACGGGCCGCTGTTCGTGCGCATGGCCTGGCACAGCGCCGGGACTTATCGCACCGCCGATGGACGCGGTGGCGCCGGTTCCGGCCAGCAACGGTTTGCCCCGCTCAACAGCTGGCCGGACAACGTCAGCCTCGACAAGGCCCGGCGTCTGCTGTGGCCGGTCAAACAGAAGTACGGGCGCAATATTTCCTGGGCCGACCTGATTGTGCTGACCGGTAACGTTGCGCTGGAATCCATGGGCTTCAAGACCTTCGGTTTCTCCGGCGGTCGCGCCGATGTCTGGGAGCCGGACGAAGACGTCTACTGGGGTTCGGAAACCGAGTGGCTGGGCGGCGATAACCGTTACGGCAAGAGCAATGGCCCGGTGCAGGAACCCGGCGATGGCACGCTGGTAGCTGAGCCGGATTTACACGGCAAGGAAGAAAGCCGCACCGATCAGGGCGAACGCAACCTGGAAAATCCCCTTGCCGCGGTGCAGATGGGCCTGATCTATGTGAACCCGGAAGGCCCTGAAGGCAATCCGGATCCGGTGGCCTCGGCCAAAGACATTCGCGAGACCTTCGGCCGCATGGCCATGAATGACGAGGAAACCGTGGCGCTGATTGCTGGCGGCCACGCCTTTGGCAAGACCCACGGCGCAGGGCCTGCCGACAACGTCGGTCCCGAGCCGGAAGCGGCCGGTCTGGAACAGCAAGGCCTGGGCTGGAAAAACGCCTTTGGCAGCGGTAAAGGCGCCGATACCATCACCAGTGGCCTGGAAGTCACCTGGACCACCACCCCCACCCAATGGAGCAACAACTACCTGGAAAACCTGTTCGGCTTCGAATGGGAACTGACCAAGAGCCCGGCCGGCGCGCACCAGTGGCAACCGAAAAACGGCGCCGGCGCAGGCACCGTGCCCCATGCTCACGACCCGAACAAACGCCTGTCGCCGACCATGCTCACGTCTGACCTGGCGCTGCGTTTCGATCCCGCTTACGAACAGATTTCCCGGCGCTTTCTGGCCCATCCAGAACAGTTGGCCGACGCCTTTTCCCGCGCGTGGTACAAACTGATCCACCGCGACATGGGCCCGCTGTCGCGCTACCTCGGTCCGGAGTTGCCGCAAGAGGAATTGCTCTGGCAAGACCCGATTCCCCAGGTAACGCACGCGCTGATCGATGACAGTGATGCCACTGCCCTGAAAAACACCGTGCTGGCGTCAGGACTGTCGGTATCACAACTGGTGTCGACCGCCTGGGCGGCCGCTTCGACCTTTCGTGGTTCGGACAAACGCGGCGGCGCCAATGGCGGACGCTTGCGTCTGGCGCCGCAGAAGTTTTGGCAGGCCAACCAGCCGGAGCAACTGGATAAGGTACTGACGACGCTTGAAGGCATTCAAAAAGACTTCAACGGAACGGCAACGGGCGGCAAGCAAATTTCCCTGGCAGACCTGATCGTTCTGGCGGGCAATGCCGGGGTCGAGCAAGCCGCGAAAAACGCCGGACATTCGATTTCGGTGCCGTTTTCACCGGGCCGCGCCGACGCCTCGCAAGAGCAAACCGATGTCGAATCGTTTGGATTCCTTGAGCCGATTGCCGACGGTTTCCGTAACTACAGCAAGGGCAAATACAGCGTTTCGGCCGAGGCTTTACTGATCGACAAAGCACAACTGCTGACGCTCACCGCGCCGGAAATGACGGTGCTGCTGGGTGGCTTGCGGGTGTTGAACACCAATGTCAGGCGGAGTCGCCATGGTGTGTTCACTGATAAAACCGAAGCGCTGACCCAGGACTTTTTCAGCAACTTGCTGGACATGGGTGTGGAGTGGACGCCGACGTCACGGGATGCGGATGAGTTCGAAGGGCGCGACCGCAAGACCGGTGCCGCGAAATGGACGGCGACGCGGGTGGATCTGGTGTTCGGCTCCAATGCGCAATTGCGCGCATTGGCCGAGGTGTACGCCAGCGCCGATGCGAAGACGCAGTTCGTCAATGATTTCGTCAAGGCATGGACGAAGGTGATGAATCTGGATCGGTTTGATCTGAGATAACTGACGAAACGCAACCTCTGTAGGAGTGAGCCTGCTCGCGATCGCGGTGTGTCAGACACTGAAATATGACTGATACAACGCCATCGCGAGCAGGCTCACTCCCACATTGGATCGGTGTGTTGCTGCAATTGATCGTTCCCACGCTCCGCGTGGGAATGCAGCCCGGGACGCTCCGCGTGCCAAAGCGGACGCAGAGCGTCCATTGAGGCATTCCCACGCAGAGCATGGGAACGATCAGTTAAATCAAAAGATCGCAGCCTCGTTTCACTCGACAGCTCCTACAAGGGCGGGTTAAGCCAGGCTTTTGCTGACGACTTCATAGACGTCGCTCGACAGCTGACCCGATGCCAGAATCCGCTCCAGCTCACCCTTCATCAATGCCTGACGGGCGCTGTCGTATTTGCGCCAGCGGGTCAGCGGGGCCAGTTGGCGCGAGGCGATCTGCGGGTTGAAGCCGTTCAGCTCGATCACCAGATCCGCCAGGAAGCGATAGCCAGAGCCGTCCGCCGCATGGAAGTTGATCAGGTTTTGCCCGGCAAACGCGCCGATCAGTGCACGCACCTTGTTCGGGTTCTTGATGTTGAACGCCGGGTGCTGCATCAACGCCTTCACCCGCTCCAGACCGCCCGGCAAGGTGCTACCGGCCTGCACGCTGAACCATTGGTCCATGACCAGCGGGTTGTCCTTGAAGTGCTCGGCGAAACTCGCCAGCGCCAGGGCTTTCTGTTCTTCGAACGGCGAGTTGACCAGCACCGCCAGCGCAGTCAGGCGCTCGGTCATGTTGTCGGCGTTTTCGAACTGTTCCAGCGCAGCCGCCAGGACTTCCGGCTTGCCGCTGAGCATCAGGTACGACAGGGTGATGTTCTGCAACGCACGACGGGCGAAGTGCTCGGCCTCGGCGACGTATGGGGTTTTCTTCGACAGGTCGCGGTTGGCCTGATAACGCAGCCACAACGCCTCGAACAGACCTTCAGCCAATTGCTTGCGGGCGAATTCGCGGGCTATATGGATCGCCTCGACGTCGGCCACTTCGCTGATCTCGGTGAGATAGGCCTCCCCCGGCAGCGAGAGCATTTCGGCAACCATCGCCTGATCCAGCGACTCGTCGGACAGCACCGTGCGCAGCGCCGAGACCAGACGCGGGTCAAGCGTCAGGGTCTCGCCCTTCTGCTGTTGGCCGATCAGCTCTTGTAGCACCTGCACCGCCAGTTGCTGGCCGGCATCCCAGCGGTTGAAGCCATCGCTGTCGTGCTGCATGAGGAACATCAACTGATCGCGGTTGTACGGGAAGCTCAGTTTCACCGGCGCCGAGAACCCGCGCAGCAGCGATGGCAGCGGTTGCTCGTTGATATCGACGAAGGTGAAGGTCTGTTCTGCTTCGGTCACCGAGATAACCCGAGTGGTGCCCTGAGCGGCGGCTTCACCGCTCAGACGCAGGGCCATCTCGTTGCCCTGGCTATCGAGCAGACCCAGCTCCACTGGAATCACAAACGGCAGCTTCTCGACTTTGTCCGGGGTTGCCGGGCAGCTCTGGCGGAAGGTCAGGCTGTAAGTCTTGGCAGCGGCGTCATAGGACTCGCTCACCGCCAGACGTGGCGTACCGGCCTGGCTGTACCAGCGCTTGAACTGGGTCAGGTCGACACCGTTGGCATCTTCCATGGCCTTGACGAAGTCATCGCAGGTCACGGCCTGGCCGTCGTGGCGTTCAAAGTACAGATCGCTGCCCTTGCGGAAGCCTTCGGCGCCGAGCAAGGTGTGGATCATGCCGACCACTTCCGAGCCTTTTTCGTACACAGTCAGGGTGTAGAAGTTGGAAATCTCGATGAAGCTGTCCGGGCGCACGGCATGGGCCATGGGGCCGGCATCTTCGGCGAACTGGTGGGTGCGCAGGTACGCGACATCCTGAATGCGTTTGACCGTGGCCGAGTTCATGTCCGAGGAGAAACCGGCGTCGCGGAACACCGTGAAGCCTTCCTTGAGCGACAGCTGGAACCAGTCGCGGCAGGTCACGCGGTTGCCCGACCAGTTGTGGAAGTATTCGTGAGCGACGATCGCTTCGACCCGCTGGTGCGCGGCGTCGGTGGCGGTTTCGGCGCGGGCCAGCACGGCGCTGGAGTTAAAGATGTTGAGGCCCTTGTTCTCCATTGCGCCCATGTTGAAATCGTTCACGGCCACGATCATGAAAATGTCCAGATCGTACTCGCGGCCATAAACCTCTTCGTCCCAGCGCATGGACTTCTTCAGGCTGTTCATCGCGTGCTGGCACTTGTCGATGTTTTCCGGCTCGACGTAAATACGCAGCGCGACGTTGCGCTGACTCATGGTGGTGAAGGTATCTTCGACACACCACAAATCACCGGCGACCAGCGCGAACAGGTACGCCGGTTTCTTGAACGGGTCTTCCCAGGTCGCCCAGTGCCGGCCGTCTTCACCGGGGCCGGAAGCGATCGGGTTGCCGTTGGAAAGCAGCACCGGGTAGCTGTGCTGTTCGGCGACCACCGTGGTGGTGAACTTGCTCATCACGTCCGGACGGTCGAGGTAATAGGTGATCTTGCGGAAACCTTCGGCCTCGCACTGGGTGCAGAACATCGTGCCGGATTTGTACAGGCCCTCCAGCGCGGTGTTGGTTTCCGGGTGGATGCGCACGCTGGTGTCGAGCGTGAAGGTCTCGCTGGTCGGCTGCAAAGTCAGATGGCTGTCGCTGACTTGATAGTCCGCGGCGCTCAGCTCTTTGTCTGCCAGCGTTACCGAGAGCAGCTCCAGTTGCTGGCCGTCGAGCACCAGCGGCGGCAGGCCCGCGCCGCGCTCGGGGTTGCGGCGCATCACCAGTTGCGCGTGGACCAGGCTGTGGTCCTCGAACAACTCGAAGGTCAGGTGTGTTTCGTCGATCAGGTACTCGGGCGCCTGATAGTCCTTGAGGTAAATCATCTTCGGTTGGTCGGTGCGCATGCTGGAGTCCTTATTGATGCACGGCGAGCTGGTAAGCCGTGTATTTACGAATGTTGATCACGCCGGTGTCAAAGATCAGGTACTGGCCCTTGATCCCCAGCAGCGTGCCTTCGGCAATCGGGTTCTTGTCCAGGTTGAAGCTGACGATTTTCGCCGGGTATTGCTCGACGGGATAGCGGATTTCCAGCGGTTCGACATCGGCAATCGTCTGAATCGCCTGTAGGCCGAATCGCTCCTGCAAGCCTTGCAGGCCTTCGGCGCAGCTTTCGAACAGCTGATCGCGCACCTGCGCCAGATCCACCGCCGCCGCATCGCCCTTGAGCAAGGCTCGCCAGTTGGTCTTGTCCGCCACCTGACTGCGGAACAGGTCTTCTACAAAACCCGATTGCTGCCGTGTCGACACGCGCATGATCGGCAAGGCCTGACTCGCCCCTTGATCGAGCCAGCGCGTCGGCAACTGCGTTGCACGGGTGATGCCAACCTTGATCCCCGACGAGTTGGCCAGGTAAACCACGTGATCGGTCATGCAGAACTGCTCGCCCCACGCCGGATCGCGACAGGTGCCAGCGTCAAAGTGGCAGCGCTCCGGGCTCATGATGCACAGGTCGCACTGCGCCAGTTTGGTCATGCACGGGTAGCAATAGCCCTGACTGAAGCTGGTTTTGGTCTTGCGCCCGCAATGGGTGCAATGGATCGCCCCAAGATATTCCAGACGCAGCGTGCTGCCGATCAATGGATTGACCGGCACCTCGACGTCGTCCAGACGAAACGCGTACTGCACGTTCGGCCCGTCCAGGCGCGCCGACATTTTGCTGATTGCACCGCGGCCAATCTCGATCAATGGATGGCATCCGACTTGAACAGAATGTTCGGCACTTCGATCGACTTCGACGCACATTCCTGCGGGCCCATGTAACCGGTGCGCTGATCTTCAGGCAGGTTCTGGATTTCCCAGGCGATCATCGCCTGCAACGACAACTCGCGCTGCTCGGCGGTGAGTTTGTTGCCGTCGGACCATTTGCCGATTTCCACGGCCAGTTTCAGGCTTTCGTAGATGTCCGGGGTGATGTTGTTGATCATGTCGTTGAAAGAGGACATCAGGGGTCTCCGTGCTCTTTACTGAAACAAAAAATTTAGACGGCCAGTTTACGGCGGTTATACAAACCGCCCAACAAACCGGTGAAGCATCCGATGAGTAACCCGCTCAGGTGTGCGGCGTTGGCAATCTGGCCGAAACCGATCAGCGAGATCAGCCCGGACATGCACACCAGCAGCCACACCAGCATCATCACCAGCACGCCGCGCGGCAGGCGATAGACCGGGTTCGGCGCCAGCAGCTGGAAAATCCAGCAATGCCCGAGCAAGCCGTAAAGCACGCCGGACAGACCGCCAAACAGGGTCGGGCCGCTCCAGACGAACTGCGCATAGTTGGACACCAGGCTGAACAGCAACGTCAGGCCGATCAGGTTGATACTGCCCTGGCGCGATTCGATGCGCCGCCCCAGCTCCCAGTACCACATGCCGTTCATGGCAAGATGGAGGATGCCGAAATGGATCAGCATCGGCGTGATCAGCCGCCACCACTGCCCCGCCGCCAGACTGTCAGCCAATGGGGTGAACTGGATGTACTCACCGATCACGCGAAAATCGAGGAAGGTCAACCAGCGCAGCGTTTCGAGGTTCTCGCCGAGAAAGGTCAGACCGCCGACAATCAGGCTCAACAGCAGAATGAAACCGGTGGCCCGGGCGTGTTTCAGTTGTTCGGCGAAGCCCGGACGCTTGAAGGTCTGGCCCAGCGGAATGTCCAGTTGCTGATCGGGATCGCCGGCCGGGAAGCGTTCGTACAGCGACCGCACGTCTTCGCTGATTTCAGCCGGCGCCCACAGCACCTGCTCGCCCGCCTCCTCGCTGACCCGATGCGGGACTTGCATGCGTTGCAGGAGTTTGACGAAGCCGCTCAGGTCCACCGCCAGGGGCAGGCGCAATACCGCTACCGCACTCATTGCAGCACCTCCGGCCGCTCGACATCGACCCAGACAAATTTATCTGGATCAAGGCGAGTTTCCTGATCCAGACGGTAAGCGACCAGTTTGCCGTAGAGCACCGCGCTGTAATCCAGGCAGGCGAGGTTCGGACGGATCGGCGCCGGTTGACCGCTGCGCCAGTAGTGGCCGACGAACAGCAATGGCTCGTCGACGCCATAACGCAGCAGGGCATTCTTTTCCGTTGAGGACAGCGGCGTCTGCGCCACCGGTTCCGGCAGGGCATCGGGCTGGAAGACGATGTCACCGTAGGTTTTCGGGTCGTCTTCCCAGAACTTGGTGCGGAAGAACGCGCGCACCAGACCGTCGCCACTGGTCATGGTCAGGCCGCCCGGCAGGCGCATGTCGGTGCCGCGCAGCAGACGGTCGAACACGGTGCAGGCAAAGCTGCCGGGAACCGCCGAGGCCTGCAGGAAATGTTCGTCGACGCAGCCGTCGGGAAACAACGCGCGCAACGGCTCGATCAGACCGGCATCCCAGCACGCGTGCACGACCCGGAAACGTCCGGCATCGATAAACAATGGCAGCTCATAGAACCATTGTTGGAAGTCATGCCAATCACCCGGATGGTTTTCGAATTGGCTCAGCGTTTCGTGCAGCAGGCGGGCATGGCGAGGCGTGTGTTCACGCACAAATTGCTTGCCACTGCCCGGTGGCGCCGGGGTGCTCCAGCCCAGGGCGTTGAATTCGTGGTTGCCCATGATGCACAAGGCCTGACCGGCCTGGACCATGTCATGAACGATGTGCAGCGCCTCGCGGATTCGCGGGCCACGGTCAATGATGTCGCCGACGAACACGGCCATGCGCGATGGATGCCGCCAGACCCCGCCCTGCTTGTGATAACCGAGACGGTCAAGCAAGTGTTCCAGGGTCAAGGCGCATCCGTGCACGTCACCGATCAGGTCGTAACTGCGCGCGGGATCGAGCATCAGTCGCCTCCGCCCCCCAACTTGCTGCCCCAGCCGAGCTTGGTACGGCAGACTTCATAATAGTTGTGGTCGAGTGGATGGATCAGCCGCAATTTCTGCGCTTTTTTACTGACGGTGATGGTGTCGCCCGGCGCGCAGGTGAAATGGTTCTGCCCGTCGCAGGAGACTTGCGGGTAAATCTGCATGTTTTTCGACACGACGATTTTCAGCTCACTGTTGCCATCGACCACAATCGGCCTGCTCGACAACATATGGGGGTACATCGGCACAATCACAATGGCGTCGAGCTTGGGATGCATGATCGGGCCACCGGCCGACAGCGCGTAAGCGGTGGAGCCGGTTGGCGTGGCGACGATCAGGCCGTCGGCCTTCTGGCTGCAGACGAACTGACCGTCGATGTACAGCTCGAATTCGATCATCCGCGTCGATTTGCCGGGATGCAGCACGACATCGTTCAGCGCATCGCCCTGGCCGATGGCCTCGGCGTGGCGACGGACTTCGGCTTGCAACAGAAAGCGGTTTTCCACCAGATAATGACCGTCGAGCACCTTGGCGACTTCGACTTCCAGCTCGTCCGGGCGAATGTCGGTGAGAAAACCGAGGCTGCCACGGTTGATCCCCAGCACCGGAATATTATGCTTGGCCAGGGCGCGGGCGGCGCCAAGCAGGCTGCCGTCACCGCCGACAACGATGACCATGTCGCAGACCTCGCCGAGCATCTTGCGTGACGACGTTTGCAGGCCATGGCCCGGCAGGACTTCAGCAATGGTGTCTTCGAGAATCACGTGCAGATGCCGGTCGAGCAGAAACCGTTTCAGTCGGCGGACGGTATCCAGCACCTGGGAACTGCCCAGGCGACCGATGATGCCGATATTACGAAATTGCTCCATGGGACCTCTGCGGACAATCGAAAACGCGAAAAGCACGATTATGGGCGAAAGCGCCAGATAGACAAAATCCTTTCAGCCTCAAGGGTGTGCTCAGGTTTAAGGCTATGCTCGCAAGATGATCCTGTTTCCCGATTTGCTTCAGCTCCCTCATCAACTGCGCCATCCGGAGGTGCGCGACCTGGCGTGGGTGATCCTCGCCCCGCCGATGCTCGCCGCTACGCCCTGGCCGCAGCGCCACCCGCTGGCCGGCAGTGACTGGGTGCAGGACCCGCCACGCCTGGAACACTGGCTGCGCCAACTCGACCGTGACAGTTACGGCTTGCTGCACTGGTTGTCGCAGGCTCGGACAAGGCGTCTGGGCCTGTATTACGAACGCTTGTGGCAGTTTGCCGTGGAGCATGCGCCCGGCATCGAGCTGATCGCCGCCAACCTGCCAATTCGGCGCGCTGGCCACACCCTCGGCGAGCTGGACATGCTGCTGCGTGACCGCGACGGCGTGCATCATCTGGAACTGGCGATCAAGCTCTACCTCGGCCCGCAAAACGGAGACGGCCATGATCCGGCGCAATGGCTGGGGCCGGGCTGCCATGACCGGCTGGATCGCAAACTGGCGCATCTGGCCGCGCACCAACTGCCGATTTCGGCGCGCCCGGAAAGCCGCGAGGTGCTGGCGACACTGGATATCGAGACGTTCAGCGCGCATTTGTGGCTCGGCGGTTATCTGCTGTATCCATGGCCGGGACAGTCTGCGTCCCCGCAGGGCGCACACCCGCAGCATCTGCGTGGCAACTGGCTGCATCAGAAGGATTGGCCGGCGTTTGTCGCGCAACGTTCGGCCGGGCGCTGGCAACCGCTGCCGCGTCATGCCTGGCTGGCGCCGGCGCATTATCCGGCGGATCAGGTCTGGACAGCGGAACAGTTGCGTCTGTGGCTGGCGGATTTGTCGCCGCTGGCTCCGGCGCAATTGCTGGTGCGCCTGAGCGAAAATGCGCAGGGCGACTGGGAAGAGGCAGAGCGGTTGTTTCTGGTGTCGGATCTTTGGCCGAATGTGCCGGGGCAAACCTGAGATTTGTGGCGCCTGGACCACCGCCATCGCGAGCAGGCTCACTCCTACAGGGGATCGCGTTTTAAATTGTAGGAGCGAGCCTGCTCGCGAAAGGGACGACTCGGTTTATATGGAGAGCCGCAGCGCCAGCGCCGCCAGGGTCACCAACAACACCGGCACCGTCAACACGATCCCGACCTTGAAGTAATAACCCCAGCCAATATGGATGCCCTTGCGTTCCAGCACGTGCAGCCACAACAACGTTGCCAGACTGCCAATCGGCGTAATCTTCGGCCCCAGATCGCTGCCGATCACGTTGGCGTAAATCATCGCTTCCTTGATCACCCCGCTGGCCTGGCTGGCATCGATCGACAGCAAGCCGATCAGCACCGTCGGCAAATTGTTCATGATCGACGACAGCAGCGCCGTCAGCACGCCGGTGCCCATGGCCGCGCCCCACACGCCGTGGCTGGCGAAGACATCCAGCCATCCGGCGAGATAACCGGTAAGCCCGGCATTGCGCAGGCCGTAGACCACCAGATACATACCCAGCGAGAAAATCACGATCTGCCAGGGCGCTTCTTTCATCACTTTGCGCGTGGAGATCTTGTGACCCCGTGCGGCGATGCCCAACAGCAGCGCGGCGCACACCGCAGAAATGGCGCTGATCGGAATACCCAGCGGTTCGAGGGCGAAGCAGCCGATCAGCAGGATCGCCAGCACCGCCCAACCGGCATAGAACGTCGCCTTGTCGTGAATCGCGGTGTGCGGGTTTTCCAGTTGCTCAGGGTCGTAGGCCGCTGGAATATCGCGGCGAAAAAACCACAACAACATGCCCAACGTCGCCGCCACGCTGACGAAGTTCACCGGCACCATCACCGCGGCATAGCGATTGAAACCAATGTGAAAGAAGTCCGCCGAAACGATGTTGACCAGGTTCGACACCACCAACGGCAGGCTCGCGGTATCGGCAATAAACCCGGCGCCCATGACAAAGGCCAGTGTCGCCGCCGGGGAAAAGCGCAGCGCCAGCAGCATCGAAATCACGATGGGCGTAAGGATCAGCGCCGCGCCGTCATTGGCGAACAATGCCGACACCAGTGCACCCAGCAGCACCATGAAGGCAAACAGCTTGCGCCCGCTGCCCCGTCCCCACCGTGCTACATGCAGCGCCGCCCACGCGAAAAAACCGGCCTCGTCGAGCAGCAGGCTAATGATGATCAGCGCCACGAACGTGCCGGTGGCATTCCAGATGATTTGCCAGACCAGCGGGATATCCGCTAGGTGGACGACGCCGGAGATCAGCGCCAGCACGGCGCCAAGGGTCGCACTCCAGCCGACGCCAAGGCCTTTGGGCTGCCAGATCACAAGGGTAATGGTCAGCAGGAAAATCAGTAACGCAGCGAGCATTCGCAACAGCCTTCAAATATCGAAATGGGTGGAGATCAAAATGTGTGAGCGGGCTTGCTCGCGAATGCGCTGTATCAGATAAAAAATCCTTATCTGGCACAGCGCATTCGCGAGCAAGCCCGCTCCCACAATGGGTCCGTGTACGGATTATTTTTTGTGTTGTTCTACGAACTGGCCGTACGCATCAATGAATTTCTGCAGAAACGGCTTGACCGATTCGCTCAGCTGGCCCGCCTCGTCAAACGCAGTGCCGGCCCCGCCCAGATAGGCTTCCGGCTGTTGCAGGCAGTGAATATCGAGAAAGACGAACGTCTGGCGCAGGTGCTGGTTGGCGCCGAAACCGCCGATGGCGCCTGGCGAGACGCTGATCACCGCGCCGGGCTTGCCGCTCCAGGCGCTCTTGCCATATGGGCGGGAACCGACGTCGATGGCGTTCTTCAATGGCGCCGGGATCGAGCGGTTGTACTCGGGGGTAACAAAGAGCACCGCGTCGGATGACGCCACTTTCTGACGGAAAGTGCTGTAGGCTGCGGGCGGGGAATCGCCGTCGATGTCTTCGTTGTACAGCGGCAGATCACCGATTTCGACAATCTCCAGTTTGAGATTGGCCGGGGCCAGTTCCGCCAGGGCCAGGGCGACTTTGCGATTGATCGATGCTTTGCGCAGGCTACCGACCACTACAGCGACGTTGTAGACATTGCTCATGGAAGACTCTCGAAGGTCCGTGGGAGGAGCCGGTAGTTATAGATGATCCGGTGACGATTCCACCAGCAGTCATTGGATTTTCCTGCGCGTGAAATATTTTTTTCTTGTAGGAAAACTTACCAAGCTTGACGGCGGTCTACCAAGCCGCAAATCAAGCGTTTTATCTCCAGAGGTTCTAAGCAGATGGCAGCAGTACTCGTCGGTCAGTTTCATGCAAGAGATGCGGAAGGCCGCGTTTATTCCGTGCATGAATTCCAGGAATCGAATCCGTCTGCAGACGGTTCCACTGGCTCGGAGCCCATTTACAGACTGGCTATTGGTGACCGAGTCAACAAAGTCAGCGAGAGCGAGTTTATCCTGGTTCAGTCAGGTATCACCCTGATCCGCGAACCTGAGCCGATCGCCGCTCAATAACCGACGGTTATGAGCAGAAGTCTTGAATGCAGACTTGGGGTAGGATTCAGCCTCTGACCCCACCTGCTGAACATGGACTTCACGCATGCGTTTACGCCATATCGAAGTGATTCATGCGCTCTTGCAGACCGGTCATCTGGGCACCGCCGCCGAATGGCTGCAATTGCCAGTGACCGAAATCGAAGAGCGTCTGCGCGAAGCCGAGAGCCAGTTGGGGTTCATGCTGTTCGCCAGCGTTCGCGGGCGCCTGCAATCGACCCCGGAAGCGCGGGCGTTGCAGGTGGAGATCGCGCACATTTATGAAGCGCTGGAACCGGTGCAGCGTCTGGCCAACAGCCTGAAACAATACCTCGCCCCGCCCTTGCGCATCATCGGCACCCCGCCACTGACCCAACAACTCTTGCCACAAAGCCTCGCCGCCCTGCGCCGACGTCTGCCCGACGCACCTTGCAGCCTGCTCAGTGCGCCGACCCGCGACATTATTCGCAGCCTGTTGTTGCGCGAAAGCGATCTGGGCCTGAGCCTGCACGACCCCGAGCATCCCGATATCGACTGCCAACCCCTGGCGCAGGGCAAGCTGCAATTGCTGGCGCCGCACGGCTGGCTGCAGCCGAAGCAGAAATATGTCTCTGTGCAGGATATGGCCGGACAGGCCATGGTCGGCCTCGAAGGTCAGGATCCGTTGAGCCCGGCGCTGGAACACAAGCTCCAGGGCTTGCGCCCGGCACCCAGCGTCCAGATCCGCGTGCAAACCCACCAGATGATGCGCAGCATGGTCGAAGCTGGCGAAGGGCTGGCCATCGTCGACCCGTTCACCGCGTTAGGCGCGCGTGCCGGCGGGCTGGACGTCTGCCCGTTGTCGCCCGCCGTGCCGATCAGCCTCTACGCCCTGACCTTCAAGCACGCCGTGCCGTCGGCCGCGATTCAGACGCTGCTGGGCATCGTCACGGAACAAGCCGAGGCGATGCTGTCGGGCTGAGCGGGTTTTCCAGCGGATTGTCGAACAGGCGATACCAGAACAAGGCCACTTCGGCGGTGTGCGGATCGATGCCGCGATAGCGCAACTGGTCGATGCCGCCCATCACGTAGCCGCACCGCTCGTACAAGCGACAGGCGCCGAGGTTGTTGTTCTGGGTTTCGAGCATGATGCCTGGGAGCTTCTTCTTGCGGCTCCAGAACTGCGCGACATCCAGCAACGCCTTGGCCACACCGTGACGCCGCGCCGGGGCGTGAACCGCCAGTTCGTCGATGTGCGCAAAGCCGTTCCAGTTGGTGCTGATCACCAGGTGCCCGACCGGCTCATCGTCCAGCCAGGCCATGAAAATCGCACTGTCGGGCGCGTTGTGAAAGGCGCTGAATTCCTCAGGGTCGATCCCGTAGCATTTGCGGTACGGCACGATGGGCGTCACCGGCCACTGCTCGACCGGCTTGCCGATCTGCGCCGCGCCATACGCCGCGACCTCGAAACTGAAGTCACTGCCCCAGATATACGGCGCAAAGCCTTCGTCGGCGACACGCACCGACAACCCAGGGTATTTCGGATTCATGACCGGTTGCATACTGGGAAAAGTCCTCATTCCTTGACGCAGCCGACAGTGTCGACCTTGATGTCGCGATGGATGATCGCCAGCGTAAATTTCAAATCTCTGTACATGAAGCTCAGTGTCCTGAAGCGGCAGGTTTGCACCCGACCCGTGCACTCAGGGTAGTGGGTTGCAGCGGATGTGGCGAGGGTGGCCAGTTGGCTTCATCGATGGAAACCGCGGCGCGCTGGCAAGTACCGCTCAGCTTTCGTGGTTACGCCTGGGCGTCAGCCTCGGCAATCTGCGTCCACAGCGCCGGCCCGCCGGCAGACTTGGCGATGATCTCCAGCCGCGCCAGATGTGCGGCCAGTTCTTCCTCGGTGGCGCGAATGATTCGCGCGGGCTGGCGATCGGCCGGCAGGCGACGGATTTCAGTGGCCGAGTTATCTGCGCCCTCACCCGTGCCATTGCCGTCGGAGGCGTTGCCGGCCAGTGACAGGCTGGTCTGGCCGCCGGTCATGGTCAGGTAGACGTCGGCAAGAATCTCCGAGTCGAGCAAGGCGCCGTGCAGTTCCCGACCGGAGTTATCGACGCCATAGCGTTTGCACAACGCATCGAGGCTGTTGCGCTGCCCGGGGTGGCGTTCCCGGGCCATCATCAAGGTGTCGAGGATGGTGCAATGCTGGGTGATGTCAGCGCGGTCGTGCTGGCCCATCAAGGCGAATTCGTTGTTGATGAAGCCAACGTCGAACGCCGCGTTATGGATGATCAGCTGCGCGCCTTTGATGAACTCGAAGAATTCATCCGCGACTTCAGCAAAACGCGGCTTGCCGACGAGAAATTCGTTGGTGATGCCGTGAACGCCGATGGCGCCTTCGTCACTCTCGCGATCCGGTTGCAGGTAAACGTGAAAATGCCGGCCCGTCAGGCGCCGACCGATCAGTTCGACGCAACCGATTTCAATGATCCGGTGACCATCGGTCACCGGCATGCCGGTGGTTTCGGTATCGAGTACAACGGATCTGGTGGCCATCAGGTGCTCAGCTCTCAACGGGTCTATCGGGCAAAAACGCGGATGTTAACACGCCCGGCGGGGTGTTTCAGTCAGACCGAGGCGCGGCCTTCGCGAGCAGGCTCGCTCCCACATTGGAATGAATTCCAATTCAAGGAAGAAGCAGAATCGGATCTGGAATGCGTTTCCCTGCGGGAGCGAGCCTGCTCGCGAATGGGCGCGCCACTGTTTTTTCAGAAAAACTCAGCTCTGCTTGTACCCGCGAACCTCATCCACGCCACGGTTGGCCAACTGGTCGGCCCGCTCATTGCCGTGATGGCCAATGTGCCCGCGCACCCATTTCCAGGTGACTTTGTGGCGGTTGACCTGCTCGTCCAGCTCTTTCCACAAATCGGCGTTCTTCACTGGCTCTTTTGCGGCGGTTTTCCAGCCGCGCTTTTTCCAGTTCGCCATCCACTCGTTGATGCCCTTCATCACGTATTGCGAGTCGGTCACCAGCAGCACTTCGCACGGCCGCTTCAAGGCTTCGAGGCCACGGATGGCGCCGAGCAGTTCCATGCGGTTGTTGGTGGTGTTGGCTTCGCCGCCCCACAATTCCTTCTCGACGCCCTTGCACACCAGCAAAGCGCCCCAGCCGCCGGGGCCGGGATTGCCCTTGCAGGCGCCGTCGGTGAACAGTTCTACGGTGTCGACGCTTTCAACGCTTTCGCTCATGCCAGCCTTTCCAGAAAAATGCCTGTCTTGCCAATCACGGATCGACAATGACCGAGGCCGGGACAGGCCCGGCCACAAATAAAAGAAGGTTTACGGTTCGATGTGGCGACGATTGACCTTGGCCATCGGCAGCGGAATCAGCTTGCCCATCGGCTCGCGGCGCTCCTGGCGCAATGGCCTGAGTCCGACCACA
Source organism: Pseudomonas sp. SWRI111 (assembly GCF_014268555.1). Classification (NCBI taxonomy): domain Bacteria; kingdom Pseudomonadati; phylum Pseudomonadota; class Gammaproteobacteria; order Pseudomonadales; family Pseudomonadaceae; genus Pseudomonas; species Pseudomonas sp. SWRI111. Next base: position 112,872 of record NZ_JABWQQ010000008.1, read on the forward strand.
ATCTTGCGCGCGACCAATAAATAGAAACCGCCACCCGACAACTGCCAGCCACCGGCCTTGCGTTCCCAGCCGGCCAGACGGTTCTGCCACTTGGGCGACGCGAGCGGCGGACGATAGCATCCGAAGCGGCGTTTCTCCAGCGCGAAGCCCAGCAGATTCAGCCAGTCGGCAACCCGTGACGGCGAGATGCAGCGCGCCTTGCGCAGGGCGTCGTGGGCGAAAACATGACGCAGCCCCCAGGTGCTCCACGGATTGATGCCGATGATCAGCAAATGCCCGCCGGGCCGTACGCTGCTCGCCGCTTCACGCAACAAACCGTGGGGCGACAGGCAGAAATCCAGGCCATGCTGCATCACCACCACATCGGCGGCGTGTTCGCTCAACGGCCAGGCCTGCTCCTCGCAGACAATCTCGACCCCCGGCAACGGCGCACCCAGGCGTACGTTGCGCTGCACCTGCGGCGCGGCCGGCGGGGTTTCGGCGGACGGGCCGTAATGCACCAGATAGCCGCCAAAGAACCTGCCCAGCTCGTCGTCGAGCATGCGCCGCTCTTCATCCAGCAGAAACTGCCCGAGCGGACCCGCCAGCCATTCACGGGCGGCGCTGATCAATGCCAGCCAGTCGGGATCGGCCTGAGCGAACGCTTTATCGGTCATGTCATTCTCCAACGCGCCAGGAACCTCTAAGATGCGCCAATGTTTTCCGCTTGGCGAATTCCGACGATGATACAGATCAGTGCCCTGCCCGCGTTCACCGATAACTACATCTGGTTGTTACAGGATCATCAGACCCAGCGCTGCGCAGTGGTCGATCCGGGCGATGCCGCCCCGGTGCAGGCATGGCTCGAGGCCCATCCGGGCTGGACGTTGAGCGATATCCTGATCACCCACCATCATCATGATCACGTCGGCGGCGTCGAACGACTGAAAGCGGCCAGCGGCGCGACCGTCTACGGGCCGGCCAGCGAGCGCATTCCCGGGCGCGACGTGGCGCTCAACGACAACGATACGGTCAATGTGCTCGGCTGGGACTTCGCCGTGTACGCGGTACCCGGTCACACCTTGGGACACATTGCCTATTACCACCACGGCCTGCTGTTCTGCGGTGACACCCTGTTCGCCGCCGGTTGCGGTCGGTTGTTCGAGGGCACGCCTGCACAAATGCACCACTCGCTCGACCGCCTCGCCGCCTTGCCTGAAGATACGCTGGTTTACTGCACTCATGAATACACCTTGAGCAACCTGAAGTTTGCTGCGGCGGTGGAACCGGGCAATCGGCACATTGCCGCCCGTCTGGAAAAAGTCAGCCAGCAACGACAAAACGGCGTCATGACCCTGCCCTCGACCCTGGCCCTGGAAAAGCTCACCAATCCATTTTTGCGTACCACTGAAACATCAGTTAAAGAAAAAGTGGACGAACGGGCCGGCGCTCAAAACCGGGCGCCGAGTGAGGTATTTGCAGTGTTGCGTGCCTGGAAAGATACGTTCTGACGAGCGCACCGGCTACGGCAAAAATTCTCAATGGTTGACCGCAGGGGGTGCGCTTTCTAGAATCGCCCGACATTTTTGCCCGGAACTTACTTCCAGCCAATGTCGTCATCCATACGTAAGTCCGCCCAATCAGATGCATTGACCCGCCTGGCGCAAGCCATCGCGGTGGCTGTGTCCGCCACGCTGGCGGGCTGTTCCAGCCATGCTCCGCAGACTGAAGCGACGCATACGCCGAACATTGCTGCGCGAGCCAAGCAGAAGCCGATCTGGCTGACTGAAAAGCCCAGCCCACAGATTCCCCAGGACATCTGGGAACGCATGCGCCAGGGCTTCCAGTTGCAGGAAGGCCTTGGCGTGAACCCGCGCATCGAGCAGCAGCGCCTGTGGTTCGCCAGTAACCCCTCTTTCCTCGAGAATGCCGGCGAACGCGGCAGTCTCTATATTCATTACATCGTCGAACGCCTCGAAGAGCGCAACATGCCGCTGGAGCTGGCCTTGCTGCCAGTGATCGAGAGCGCCTACAACCCGATGGCCTATTCCCGGGCCAATGCGGTGGGCCTGTGGCAGTTCATTCCGTCCACCGGGCGTTACTTCAACCTGCGCCAGACCCGCTTCTACGATGGCCGTCGCGATATCACCGCCTCGACCACCGCGGCAATGGATTACCTGACCCGCCTGCACGATATGTTCAACGGCGACTGGCTGCTGGCCCTGGCGGCCTACAACGCCGGTGAAGGCACTGTCAGCCGCGCCATCGAGCGCAACGAGAAGCTCGGCCTGCCGACCGACTACTGGAACCTGCCGTTGCCGGCGGAAACCCAGGCGTACGTGCCGAAACTGCTGGCGCTGTCGCAAGTGGTGCTGGCGCCGGAAGCCTATGGCGTGAACCTCAACCCGATCGCCAATGAGCCGTATTTCCAGGTCGTCGAAATCAACCAGCGCATGGACCTGTCCAAGGTCGCTGCCGTGGCCAACATCGACGAAGACGAACTGTTCCAGCTCAACCCGGCGTTCAAGCAGCGCACCACCATCGACGGCCCGCAGCATTTGCTGGTGCCGACGTCGAAGGCGCAATTGCTCACCGCCAGCCTGCAGACCATGCGTCCGGACGAGCTGATCAGCCCGCGCTCGCTGAAGCCGGTGTTCGAAGGTGCCGATCCGTCCGAGGTTGCCCAGCTCAAGCGCGCTTATCGGGTCAAGCGTGGCGATAACCTGGGTTCCATCGCCAAGGCCAACAAGGTTGAAGTGAAAGACCTGCAACGCTGGAACAAGCTGACCGGCAAGAACCTCAAGGTCGGCCAGACCCTGGTCATGCAGGACAACACCCAGCGTGCACCGGCGCGCAAGTCCGGCCGGGTCAACACCGTGATCGCGGCCAACAGCAAGACCAAAGGCAAGACCGAGAGCAAGCAGCAGACCCAATACAAGGTCAAGCGCGGCGACACCCTGTATGTGGTGGCCAAGCGGTTCAACGTCGAGATGCAACACCTCAAACGCTGGAACCCGGGTGCGGGCAAGGCGTTGAAGCCTGGGCAGATGCTCACGGTTTATCAGCCGCATTGATTGAAGAGCCCCTGAGATTTCAGGGGCTTTTGCTTTTGTGGGAGCGGGCTTGCTCGCGAATGCGGTATGTCAGTCGCATAGGTAGGTGACTGATACACCGCATTCGCGAGCAAGCCCGCTCCCACCAAAAGCAAATGCAATCGAAAGCGATTACCCCCTCATCAAGCCGCTATCTTTTTCCTGTCCAGACAAGCTGTTACTGTACGGCCCACAAAGCCCGAGCCGCCTGGATCAGATCTGACTTGAAGCGTCCCCTCCTCCTGCTGCTGATCAGCCTGGCCTTGAGCTCACCCGCAAGCGCGACGATTACCGAGAGCCACGGTTATGCGCAATTCGGCACGCTCAAGTACCCGGCCAGATTTACCCACTTCGACTGGGTCAACCCGCAAGCGCCCAAGGGCGGCACCTTGCGGGTAATGGCGTTCGGCACCTTCGATACGGTCAACCCCTACACGTTCAAGGGCACCAGCCCGGTCACCACGGCGAATTTCCTCCAGTACGGCATCAACGAGCTGAACGAGCCGCTGATGGTTGGCACCGGGCAGTATTCGCCCTCCGGCGATGAACCGGCGTCCAGCTATGGCTTGATCGCGCAATCGGTGGAGTACAGCGAAGATCGCAGCTGGGTGGTGTTCAACCTGCGTCCCGAGGCGCGTTTTCACGACGGCACGCCGATTACCGCCTACGACGTGGCGTTTTCCTACCGCCTGCTGCTCAAGGACGGCCATCCGCTGTACCGCACCGCCCTGCAGGAAGTGCTGCGGGTCGACATTCTCAACAAACAGCGCATTCGCTTCGTGTTCAAGCGCTCGGGCAATCCGCTATTGATCCTGCGCCTGGGCGAGTTGCCGGTGCTGCCTCAGCATTACTGGAAGGATCGCGACTTCAAGGCCACCACCTTCGAGCCGCCGCTGGGCAGCGGGCCGTATCGCATCACCTCGGTCACACCGGGACGCCAGTTGATTTTCGAACGGGTCAAGGATTACTGGGGCAAGGACTTGCCGGTCAATCGCGGCAAGTACAATTTCGATCGCATGGACGTCGAGTTCTACCGCGACAGCGACGTGGCCTTCGAAGCCTTCAAGGTCGGTGAGTTCGACATTTACATCGAGCATCAGGCCAAGAACTGGGTCAATGGTTACAACTTTCCGGCCATCCGCCGCGGCGAGGTGATCAAGGCGCAGATTCCTCATCGGATCCCGACCCAGAGTCAGGGCCTGTTCATGAACACTCGCCGCGCGACCTTTGCCGACGTCAAGACTCGCGAAGCGCTGGGTCTGATGTTCGATTTCGAGTGGACCAACCGCGCGTTGTTCAGCGATGCCTATAAACGCAGCACCAGTTACTACCCCAACAGCGAATTCAGTGCCAGCGGCCTGCCGGTCGGGCATGAATGGCTGATGCTCAAGCCGTACAAGGATCAGCTCCCGGCCAAGCTGTTCACCGAGCCGTTTACGCTGCCGCAGACCGACGGCCGTGGCATCCCGCGCGAAAGCATGCGCAAGGCGTTGGCACTGCTCGCCGAAGCCGGCTGGAAGCTCAACGGTCAACGCCTGCAAAACGCGCACGGCCAACCACTGCGCTTCGAGCTGTTGCTGGTCAACCCGAACCTGGAGCGCCTCTACCAGCCGTATATCGAAAATCTCAACAGCATCGGCATCGACGCGCGCCTGCGCACCGTCGATCGCGCGCAGTACAAGCAGCGCCTCGATCAATTCGACTTCGATATGGTCTCGATGACGCTCGGCCAGACCTTAAGCCCGGGTCTGGAGCAATGGCAGTACTTCCATTCCAGCCAGGTCGGGGTCAAGGGCAGCAAGAACTACGCGGGTATCGCCAATCCGGTGGTCGATCACCTGCTCGAACAGTTGCTCGCCGCGCGCACCCGCGACGAGCAGGTCGCCGCCGGCAAGGCGCTCGACCGTGTGCTGCTCTGGCAGCATTACAGCATTCCCAACTGGTACCTCAATTATCACCGTCTGGCCTACCGCAACCGGTTGGCCTTTGTCACCACGCCGCCCTATACCCTGGGCCTGAGCGCGTGGTGGCTGAAGTCTTCGGAGAAAGATCGATGAGCCCTATCCGCGCCCTGCTCGTGCAGGCCAGCGGCTTGCTGTTCGCCGGGCTGGCCTGTGCCGCCCCGCAACACGCCGTGACCCTGTACAACGAGCCGCCGAAATACCCCGCCGATTTCAAGCATTTCGATTACGTGAACCCCGATGCGCCCAAGGGCGGCGTGTTCCGTCAGGCCGGGTTCGGCGGCTTCGACAGCCTCAACCCGTTCATCAGCAAAGGCGTGCCCGCCGATGACATCGGGCAAATCTACGACACCCTGACCAGGCACAGCCTCGACGAGCCGTTTACCGAATACGGCCTGATCGCCGGCAAGATCGAGAAAGCCCCGGACAACAGTTGGGTGCGCTTCTATCTGCGCCCCGAAGCGCGTTTCCATGACGGCCACCCGGTGCGCGCCGAGGATGTGGTGTTCAGCTTCCAGACGCTGACCAAAGAAGGTTCGCCGATGTTTCGCGGCTATTACAGCGATGTCGCCGAAGCCGTCGCCGAAGACCCGCTCAAAGTCCTGTTCAAGTTCAAGCACAGCAACAACCGCGAACTGCCGCTGATCCTCGGTCAGTTGCCGGTCCTGCCGAAACACTGGTGGGCCAGTCGCGACTTCAACAAGGGCAATCTGGAAATCCCGCTGGGCAGCGGCCCGTACAAGGTCACCGAGGTGAAGGCCGGGCGTTCGGTGCGTTATGAGCGGGTCAAGGATTATTGGGGCAAGGACCTTCCGGTCAACCGTGGCTTCTACAACTTCGACACGATGACCACCGATTACTACCGCGACAATACCGTCGCCCTCGAAGCCTTGAAGGCCGGGCAGTTCGATTACTGGCTGGAAATGGCTGCAAAAAACTGGGCCAACGCCTATAACGTTCCCGCCGTCACCGAGGGCCGCTTGATCAAGGAGTTGATCCCCAACAGCAACCCGACCGGCATGCAGGGTTTCGTCTTCAACCTGCGCCGCCCGGTGTTTCAAGATGTGCGCGTGCGTCAGGCGCTCGGTCTGCTGTTCGATTTCGAATGGACCAACAAGCAGCTGTTCAACGGCGCCTACGTGCGCACCCGCAGTTATTTCGAGAACTCGGAAATGGCCGCCACCGGCCTGCCCGACGCCGAGCAACGGGCAATACTTGAGCCGTTCCGCAGCAAACTGCCGGCGCAGGTGTTCAGCGAAGCCTTTGAGAATCCGAAAACCGACGCCAGCGGCATGATCCGCGCCCAGCAACGCGAGGCCTACCAACTGCTGCAAGAGGCCGGCTGGAAGATTGTCGACGATAAGATGGTCGACGCCACCGGCAAACCGGTGGTCATTGAGTTTCTCCTCGCCCAGACCGAATTCGAACGCGTGCTGCTGCCGTTCAAGCGCAACCTCAGCGACCTTGGTATCGATTTGGTGATCCGCCGCGTTGACGTTTCGCAGTACATCAACCGTGTGCGCTCGCGAGACTTCGACATGATGGTCGGCAGCTTTCCGCAGTCCAACTCGCCGGGTAACGAGCAGCGCGAATACTGGATGAGCGCCGCCGCCGACAAATCCAGCAGCCGCAACAGCATGGGCCTGAAGGATCCGATCGTCGATCAACTGGTGGAAGACCTGATCAACGCCGACTCGCGCAAAAGTCTCGTAGCCCATGCCCGCGCGCTGGACCGCGTGCTGCAATGGGGCTATTACGTCGTGCCGAACTGGCACATCAAGAGCTGGCGCGTGGCGTACTGGAACCACATCGGCCACCCGAAAACCTCGCCCAAATACGACATTGGCATCAACACCTGGTGGGTCAAGCCTGACGCCAGGCCTGCCGTAGAAGTCGAAACCCAACTGCAAGCCGACCCTGCGGGCACGGAGTAATCAGATGCTGGCGTATATTTTTCGGCGACTGCTGCTGATCATCCCGACCCTGTTCGGCATTCTGCTGATCAACTTCGTGATCATCCAGGCCGCGCCCGGCGGGCCGGTCGAGCAAATGATCGCCAAGCTTGAAGGCTTCGAAGGCGCCACCAGCCGCATTGCCGGCGGCGGTGCCGAGGTGGCGGTGGCAGGCTCGTCCTATCGCGGCGCGCAGGGGCTGGACCCGGCGCTGATCAAGGAAATCGAGCACATGTACGGGTTCGACAAATCGGCCCCGGAACGCCTGTGGATCATGGTCAAGAACTACGCGCAGCTGGATTTTGGCGACAGCTTCTTCCGCGACGCCAAGGTCATCGACCTGATCAAGGAGAAGATGCCGGTATCGATCTCGCTGGGGCTGTGGAGCACGCTGATCATGTACCTGGTGTCGATCCCGCTGGGGATCGCCAAGGCGACGCGGCACGGCAGCCACTTCGACGTCTGGACCAGCTCGGCGATCATCATCGGCTACGCGATCCCGGCGTTTCTGTTTGCCATCCTGCTGATCGTGGTGTTTGCCGGCGGCAGCTATCTGGACTGGTTTCCGCTGCGCGGCCTGACATCGAACAACTTCGACGAGCTGAGCCTGGGCGGCAAGATTCTCGACTACTTCTGGCACTTGGCATTGCCAGTGACCGCGCTGGTGATCGGCAACTTCGCGACCATGACCCTGCTGACCAAAAACAGCTTCCTCGATGAAATCAACAAACAGTACGTGGTCACCGCCAAAGCCAAGGGCCTGACTCGCCATCGCGTGCTGTACGGCCACGTGTTCCGCAACGCCATGCTGCTGGTGATTGCCGGTTTCCCTTCGGCCTTCATCGGCATTTTCTTTACCGGCTCGTTGCTGGTGGAAGTGATTTTCTCGCTCGACGGCCTCGGCCTGATGAGTTTTGAAGCGGCGATCAACCGTGATTACCCGGTGGTGTTCGGCACCCTGTTCATCTTCACCCTGCTCGGGCTGGTGGTGAAACTGATCGGCGACCTCACCTACACCCTGGTCGATCCGCGCATCGACTTCGCAAGCCGGGAGCATTGAGATGAACCTGTCCCCTCTCAACCGCCGCCGCTTCGAACTGTTCAAGGCCAACAAGCGTGGCTGGTGGTCGCTGTGGCTGTTTCTGATTCTGTTCGGCCTGAGCCTCGGTGCCGAGCTGATCGCCAATGACAAACCGCTCGTCGTGCACTACGACAACAACTGGTACTTCCCGGCGATCAAGCGCTACCCGGAAACTGCCTTCGGCGGCGAATTCCCACTGGAAGCCAACTACAAAAGCCCGTACATCCGCGAACTGCTCAAGGCCAAGGATGCGTGGGTGTTGTGGGCGCCGATTCCCTACAGCTACCAGAGCATTAACTACGACCTGAAAGTCCCCGCGCCGGCACCGCCCTCGGCGGACAATCTGCTGGGCACCGACGATCAGGGCCGCGATGTGCTGGCGCGGGTGATTTACGGTTTCCGCATTTCGGTGCTGTTCGCCCTGACCCTGACCGTGCTCAGTTCGATCATCGGCGTGATTGCCGGTGCGCTTCAGGGCTTCTACGGCGGCTGGGTCGATCTGGCCGGGCAGCGCTTTCTGGAAATCTGGTCAGGGCTGCCGGTGCTGTACCTGCTGATCATCCTTGCCAGTTTCGTCCAGCCGAACTTCTGGTGGCTACTGGGGATCATGCTGCTGTTCTCGTGGATGAGTCTGGTCGATGTGGTCCGCGCCGAGTTTCTGCGCGGTCGTAACCTTGAATACGTGCGCGCCGCCCGGGCGCTGGGCATGCAAAACGGCGCGATCATGTTCCGCCACATCCTGCCCAACGCCATGGTTTCAACCATGACCTTCATGCCGTTCATCCTCACCGGCGCCATCGGCACGCTCACTGCGCTGGACTTCCTCGGCTTCGGCTTGCCGGCCGGCAGCCCGTCGCTGGGTGAGTTGGTTGCCCAAGGCAAATCCAACCTGCAAGCGCCGTGGCTGGGTATGAGCGCGTTTGCCGTGCTGGCGCTGATGTTGAGTTTGCTGGTGTTTATCGGCGAGTCTGCTCGCGATGCCTTCGACCCGAGGAAGTGAAATGAATCAGGACAATCTGATCGAAGTGCGCGACCTCGCCGTCGAGTTCGGTTTCGGCGAGCGCGTGCACCGCGTGGTCGAGGGCGTGAGTTTCGACATCAAGCGCGGTGAAACCCTGGCGCTGGTCGGCGAATCCGGTTCGGGCAAATCGGTGACGGCGCATTCGATCCTGCGTTTACTGCCCTACCCGATCGCCCGCCATCCAGCCGGCAGCATCAATTACGCCGGGCAAAATCTGCTGGATCTGAGCGAAAAGACCCTGCGCCATATTCGCGGCAACCGCATCGCGATGATTTTCCAGGAGCCGATGACCTCGCTCAATCCGCTGCACTCGATCGAGAAGCAAATCAACGAAGTGCTCGGTATCCACAAGGGCCTCAGCGGCAAAGTCGCGACCAAACGCACTTTGGAACTGCTGGAGATGGTCGGCATCCCCGAGCCGCACAAACGCCTCAAGGCCCTGCCCCACGAATTGTCCGGCGGTCAGCGTCAGCGAGTGATGATCGCCATGGCGCTGGCCAACGAGCCGGAATTGTTGATTGCCGACGAGCCGACCACCGCGCTGGACGTGACCGTTCAGCTGAAAATCCTCGATTTGCTCAAGGAACTTCAGGCTCGCCTGGGCATGTCGCTGCTACTGATCAGTCACGATTTGAACCTGGTGCGAAGAATTGCGCATCGCGTATGTGTCATGCAGCGCGGTTGCATCGTCGAACAGGCATCGTGCGCAGAGCTGTTCCGTTCGCCACAGCATCCGTACACTCGGGAATTGCTCGGCGCGGAGCCCAGTGGCGGCCCGGCGAGCAATGAAATCGGCGCGCCGCTGCTCGAAGTCGAGGACCTGAAAGTCTGGTTCCCGATCAAGAAAGGCCTGCTCAAGCGCACGGTGGATTACGTCAAGGCAGTGGACGGCATCAATTTCAGCCTGCCTCAGGGTCAGACCCTGGGGATTGTGGGTGAAAGCGGTTCCGGCAAGTCCACCCTGGGTTTGGCGATTTTGCGGCTGATTGGCAGCAAAGGCGCGATCCGCTTTGAAGGCAAGCAGCTAGACTGCCTGACGCAGAACGAGGTTCGCCCGTTGCGCCGGGAGATGCAGGTGGTGTTTCAGGACCCGTTTGGCAGCCTGAGCCCGCGCATGTGTGTCCATGACATCGTTGGCGAAGGCCTGCGGATTCACAAGATGGGCACCGCGACCGAACAGGAAGCGGCGATCATTGCGGCATTGAAGGAGGTAGGTCTGGATCCGGACACCCGGCACCGCTACCCCCACGAATTTTCCGGTGGGCAGCGGCAGCGAATTGCCATTGCCCGGGCCCTGGTGCTGAAACCGGCGCTGATCCTGCTGGACGAGCCGACGTCGGCCCTCGACCGCACGGTACAGCGGCAAGTGGTGGAGCTGTTGCGTTCACTGCAAGCCAAGTACAACCTGACGTATTTGTTCATCAGCCATGACCTGGCTGTCGTCAAAGCGCTGAGCCACCAGTTGATGGTGGTCAAGCATGGCCAAGTGGTCGAACAGGGAGACGCGCAAAGTATCTTTGCCGCCCCCCAACATCCGTATACACAGCAGTTGCTGGAAGCCGCTTTTCTGGCACCAGCCACTGCGCAATAACCTGAAAGAGGAGCAACACATGGGTTTTCTCGCCGGTAAGCGCGTACTGATCGTCGGTGTCGCCAGCAAGCTGTCCATCGCATCCGGCATCGCTGCCGCCATGCATCGCGAGGGCGCTGAGCTTGCCTTCACTTATCAGAACGACAAACTCAAGGGTCGTGTCGAAGAGTTCGCACAAGGCTGGGGCTCCAGCCCTGAGCTGTGCTTCCCGTGCGACGTGGCCAGCGATGAAGAAATCGCCAAGGTCTTTGAAGCGCTGAGCAAGAAGTGGGACGGCCTGGACTGCATCGTGCACTCCGTCGGCTTCGCCCCGGGCGACCAACTGGACGGCGACTTCACCGAAGCCACCACCCGTGAAGGTTTCCGCATCGCTCACGACATCAGCGCCTACAGCTTCGTCGCCCTGGCCAAGGCCGGTCGCGAAATGATGAAAGGCCGCAACGGCAGCCTGCTGACCCTGTCGTACCTGGGCGCCGAACGCACCATGCCGAACTACAACGTAATGGGCATGGCCAAAGCTTCGCTGGAAGCCGGCGTGCGTTACCTGGCCGGCTCCCTGGGCCCGGACGGCACCCGCGTCAACTGCGTCTCGGCCGGTCCGATCCGCACCCTGGCCGCCTCCGGCATCAAGAACTTCCGCAAGATGCTGGCCGCCAACGAAGCGCAAACTCCGCTGCGCCGCAACGTCACCATCGACGAAGTCGGCAACGCCGGCGCCTTCCTGTGCTCCGACCTGGCGTCGGGCATCAGCGGTGAAATCATGTACGTCGACGGCGGTTTCAACACCACTGCGATGGGCAACATCGAAGAGTGATCTTCGTGTAGCCGATAAAAAACCGCCTCTTCCGGCGGTTTTTTATTGCCCACACTCCCGCCACGACACAAAACCCCTGTAGGAGCGAGCCTGCTCGCGATGGCGGTGGGTCAGTCAATGACGATGTGACTGGACAGATCCCATCGCGAGCAGGCTCACTCCTACAAAGGCGCTGCGGTGCCCTCGCTAGCGCCGCTTCAGCGCTTGTTTGTGCGCATACATCGCGCCATCCGCATCCGCCAGCAGCCGATCCACCGACTCATGGCGCGCGGGGTCGTATTCAATCTGACCGACGCTGAAGCGAATCGCATAACCACGGTCCAGGGTGGCATTGCGCTCAGCAAGAATTTCCTCGAGCCGCGCCATGATCGCCGCGGTTTCGACATGGCTGGTGCCGGTCAGCAGCGCGACGAATTCATCGCCGCCCAGCCGCCCGACCACGTCGCTCTCGCGAAAAGCGATGCGTAACACATCGGCAAAGGTTTTCAGCGCGTGGTCGCCCTCGGCGTGGCCATAGAGGTCGTTGATCTGCTTGAAGTCGTTGAGATCAAAAAACAGCAGCGTTGCCGGCCGCTTCAATCGCGCACAGGCGTCCAGCGCATGCTGGGCGAGCTGTTTGAAACCCCGGCGATTGGACAGCAGGGTCAGCTCGTCCATGCTCGCGATCTGCACGGCCGTCAGTTCCTGCTCGGCCATCTGCGCCAGGTCACGCAGCAGCGCGCGTTCTTCCTCGTCAAGCTCACGCGGCCTCGTGTCGATCAGGCACAAGGTGCCCAGCTTGTTGCCGTGGGGCACGGTCAACGGATAGCCGGCATAAAAGCGAATGTTCGGTGCGCCCGTGACCAGCGGATTATCGTGAAAGCGCTCGTCCTTGCTGGCGTCGGGCACCAGCATCAACTCATCTTTCAGGATCGCGTGACCGCAAAACGAAATATCGCGCGGCGTTTGCGTGGCATCGAGGCCCACACAGGACTTGAACCACTGGCGATCCTTGTCAACCAGCGTGACCAAGGCAATCGGCACATTGAACAAACGTTTGGCCAGCCGCGTCAGGCGATCGAAACGCTCCTCAGGCGCCGAGTCGAGCAGCTTGAGCCGGTGCAGCACTTCAACTCTTTCAGCTTCATTGGCGGGTTTTCCGGGCACCAGCATTCGCACACTCCATCAGCAGTCGTTCATTCAGCGTAGCGCGAATTGGCGCGTGGTTCACAGTTCCCGACTGTTCACGCCATTCACATCGGAACGCACACGGCGGGTTTGACGCGATACATAGCTACCGCACGCACGACGGCACTGCCTCCGACAATCGATCGCACATTCTTTGCCATCTATTGGAGCGCATATGACCGCAACCGCATCATCCATCGACACGACCCCACCCGACGCCCCGATCATCCAGACGATCATCGATGAGCTGTCCTCCTGCCCCACTATAAAGCCCGGCGACACAACGCCGCGCGCGATCAGCATTCCCCGGCAGAGCCTGCTGCATGAATGGATCGAGTTGTACTGGCAATCCCTGGAGCGCTCGGACTTTCTCGAATGGGCCAGTGCCTTTGACATCGACCTGGACACCTTCATCCTCAAAGGCAACACACTGCATGCCTGCACCCTGGGCGACGGGCCGAGGGAAACCCGAACATTCGACCTGGATGACAACTCGGGCTGGTGGCAAGTGGCAGCGCCTATTCTTGCGATCGCCCGCATCATCGATCCCGCAGGGTTGGGCCTGCCTTACGTAGGGGGTAAATCCGCCAACCCGCGGTACGAGATTGCCCGGCGCATTGTGCTGGAGTTCTACGGCTACCCCGAACCGGAAAATCGCTTGCAGGCCCAGGTCATCATCAACGAGTTGAAAGCCAGTGGTCTTGCCGGCACGGACAGCGATGGACATACGACTTCTGCGCTGGTGGCCGAGCGCAACGCCCAGTCTCGGGACCTTTGCACCGTCGCTGACGCACTGGAGGTATCGATCAATACCCGTGAGCAGCAAAGCCTGCCCTATGATCGCCTGAAACTCGGCGAAACCCGCGTGCGCCTGAGCGACGGCTCTTTCTTCGCGGTGGCGATGCAGCGCGCCACACAAGCCCTCCTCGCAGTTACCCGGCATCCATCGTTCGCTGCCGCCGCTGGTGAGACCGCGTCATTTACCCGTTATCGCTATTCGGCACGGCAGCAGAAGTTCTTCCTGACCGCCAGCGACGGCACACTGACCGAACGCCTCAGCGCATCACTGACCGGCGCCGTGCCTCCATCCCTGCTGGACGCTCTCGGCGCCGCAGCAGAAGCCCTCGGTGCAGACGTTTGCAGTGACTATTTCTTCAGCCTGGATCAGCTACTCGAAGGCTACGGCTTTGACATGCCCGATAGCCTCGCCGCTGCCTGGGAACGGGTCAGCCAACTGCGGCAGAAAACCTGGAAAGCATTGCCCAGCGTCAGTGACTTCCTCCGGGCCCGCCAATCGATTCAGGGCTGGCAGCAAGCATTCGCCGATACCGAAGACTGTCGGCACATGACCCGCAGCCTTCTGGAACTCAGTGCCCGGCGCGATGACCAGGAAAACATTTCGCTTGAGCAGGCCAGCCGTCCCGAGACCGGGTCCGCGCTGAGTCGGGCCATCGCCGAGGGCCAGCCACAGCTGTTGCAATTACGCGGCAACGCGAAAATCCAGCGCCTGCTCAAACGCAAGCGATTATCGCCGCACAGCCGCCTGGCGTTGGATGCCACAGGCGAGCTTTATGCCATTGCGTCGGATCACAACGGCACCCGCCTGACGCTACCGGTGGCAGACCAGCCCAAGTTGCAGCCCCTGATCAACGCACTCAAGCCCCTGGCGCTGGCGGCGGGAGGCACCCTGCGCACCGATGGCCGCGCAAGCCTTGCGCAAATGCTGACGTTCTATGAGATTCCGCTGCCGGCCAATGCAGGGGAGGCGCGGGCCACTGCGCTCTGGGTAAAACCTTCGCAATTGATGACCCCCGCCTCGATGCATCACTGGTACCTGCTGGGGCGCCCCGGCAGTCAGGCGAAAAAGCTTTCCACGAGCCAACGCCAATTGATCGTCGGCCTCACCCAGGCGTTCATGACCAACATAAGCGAGCCGCTCATTGACTACCTGTGTGACAGCGTCGCGGGTGAACTCAAGGCAAGCGTCACCCCGGCGAAAATCGACGCAATGCTCAACCAGATCCTCACCACCCCACGCGCGCGCAAGCTCGGTAACTATTTACTTGACTCGATGCCGCCGGAACTCACCGGCCGCAGGGAGCTACGGCCCATCAACCGTGAGCGTCTGGTGATAACCGCGCTGATCCTCAGCCTCGATCCGCAAGCCGGTCGACAACCGAACAAGGTGCTGGATCAGTCGCTGGACGACAGTTTTTTCTGGGGCGAGTCGTTTACCGAAGTCCGCCGCTTCCTTACCCAGCAGTTTGCCTTGACTCGGATCAAGCAAAAAACCCTGGCGACCCACTTGCTGCTGTCAGGCATAGCACCCGTGTTTCTGGTGCGAGACATCCCCGAATCGATTGCCTACCTGAGTGGCTACCCGTCGGTCAAGCTGACGCAAATAGTCACCTATCTGGAAAAATACGCGCCCGCCATCAGCCGATTGATGACTTACACCGAACTGATGACCTTGACCATGCACCCGGTGCTCCCCGCCGTCGGGGATATCCGGGTGCAGAGCTCGGAACATGGCGTACAGGTCGATTGGGCCGTTGCCCGCGGCCTGATGGACGGCTATCCGCGAACCCGGCCGGACGACGCAGCCACCCTGAGCCGGGGCGGCGTTGCGTTCGTCAAACACAGCCAGGAGCTTTTCAATAAGCGGCACCTGGCCTTTGTTCGACCTTTGCCGACGCCGTATACCGTTGCCTTGGCCGACTTGCGCAAGGTGTTCAGTGATAATCCCTATCTGGAAAACAAATGCCTGCATCCGCGGATCGCCGAAAATCCCGACCCGAGCCTGCCGGCACCTGCCGCAGAGACAGGCCCTTTGTACTCGCTGGTCGAGCTGCACATCGCCAATCAGTTGCAGCCCGGTTTGCAAGACTGGCAGTGCATTCAGCCTCAACTGGATCTGGCGCAGCTGAAATCCGGGTTGCCGCGACTAAGCGCCGTTACCGAGCAATTTCGGCCATTGCTGGCAACCCGGTTGAGGCGCATGGAAGCGGCGCTCATTGCGATGATCAAGGAGCTGTTCTGCCAACGGCCGCTTGCACAACGACTCGATCTGGAACTTGGCGAACTGAAGCTTTTCAGCGTGCACCCAGTGCCAGACGATTTCGTCGAACCCGCCGCCGGTGCAGACTGGAATGTACCCGTCGGCCCCTTCGCAATCATCGTCTCCTGCACTGGCACGCCGCACCGAGTGTATGAAGTGAGCCTGCGCGACACATGCATTGTCTTACGCCGCGACATCCAGCCGTCGCTGCTACCGATCGACAGCGACAGTGTTCCGCGCACGCTGCCCTTTGACGCTCGGGCCTATTTGAAGGGTTGGCCGACCAGACGCCAGAGCACCTGTCGCGGCCTGCTCAAGTCACTGCCCCTGCAAGGGGCGCCGCTGGCCGACGCGACCGTCAAAGCCATACCGGCAACATTCACCTCGCCGCGCATCGAGGCCATCGCCCGCACAGCCGTCAAGCAACTGTTCGATGTCTACGAACCCAAGGCCCTGCTGCGACTGAATAAAAGCCCCAGCCTGGAAGAAGCAGCCCAGAGCCATGAACGCTGGCTGACGTTTTATCAGACGCTGGTCGCGTTGAACCCGTAGGCAACTTAGCCCTCAGAGCGTCCAGTGCCCTCGCGATCGCCGGTGTAATGCCGGGCCAGCGCAAATGCCGGCAGCCACGATTCGCGCCGTACGGTCCAGCTTTCGTAGGTGGGTTGCAGTTGATCCGGGGCATCGAGGGCGCCCAGGTTGATTTCGATTTCATCGGCGGTTCGATTGAACACCGAAGAGCCGCAGCGCGGGCAGAAATGTCGCCCGGCGTATTCACCGGTTGCGCCGCGGATGGTCACTGCGCCTTCGGGGAAAATCGCCGAGGCATGAAACAGCGCGCCGTGGAATTTGCGGCAATCGAGACAATGGCACAGCCCGACGCGGTAAGGCTGGCCGCTGGCCTGAAAACGCACATCGCCGCACAGGCAGCCGCCGGTGTATGGGTTCATGGTTGATCTCCTTCGCACCTTGGATAAACACAATTTCTTGATGGTGTTTAAAAGACACTCAGTGTTACGACGCCCAGCCTACAACACCTTGCGTCGTTACCTACGCGTACGCCAGAATCCGCCGGCTTACGCGGCTATGAGGTTGGCTTTATCGTTTGCCCGTCACTGACAAAAAGCAGTGATCGGGTTTGGTAGCCCGTCTGTAATGGCCGTATGGCAACGCCTTTATGCCGAGCATTTTTTCGGCTCGGTTTATATGGTGGTCATGCGTGGGGCTCGTTCGCGAGCGCCGGGTTCCTCTTGCAGCCGGTCTACCAACCCGCGTATGGCCGCCACCCTCGTTTGGTAGCGAAGGTGATGGCTCCTTGAATCTGCAATAGGAGTTTCATCATGTTCAAAGTCACCCCCAACCCACCAATACCCCACGACCCCGCGCTCGATCCGCAAAAAGTCCAGGAAGCCACCGACCGCGCCCTCGATTATTACCTCACCCCCGAAGCCCTGGAAGTCCCGCCGACACCGCCCAAGGCTCGCCCGCTCTACATCGTCGATCCGTCGCTGGATAACGAAACCCTGCTCGTCGAGGCCTGTGAATCGCTGTCTTCGGCCAATGCGATGGCCGGCAATATCGCCAACTCGCTAGGCGGCCCGACGCGCGGACCGCTGCTGGCGCTGCAACAGCTGATCATGCTGAACGAGCTGTTGGTCAATCGCTTGCTGGACAAGCTGCGCTTGCCGCAGTAATCGCCAGTGATGTCGACCCCGTGCAGGTGACATCCGCTTGCACGACGGGCCGATCTACGGCATCACCGGCCAGCGCGCAAATGACTACGCTGATAGTCCAGCCTCTCATCTGCCGGGGATGACCGCCATGCAACGCCTTCAGAAACTCACGCCGTGCCTGTGGTTCGACGATCAGGCCGAAGCCGCCGCGGCGTTTTACTGCTCGATCTTCGATCACTCGAAAATCACTGGCCTGACCCGTTACAGCAAGGTCGGCGAGGAATTTCACGGACAACCGGACGGCGCGGTGATGACCGTCAGTTTCGAGCTCGACGGCCAGGCGTTTACAGCGCTCAACGGCGGGCCGGTGTTCACCTTCAACGAGGCGATCTCGTTTCAGGTCAATTGCCGGGATCAAGAAGAAATCGACCATTTCTGGGGCAACCTGTCTGCCGGCGGACCGGTGGAGGCTCAGCAATGTGGCTGGCTCAAAGACAAGTTCGGCGTGTCGTGGCAGATCCTGCCAGTGGCGTTCCTGCACATGCTGCAAGACCCGGACACAGGCAAGTCGCAACGGGCGATGCAGGCCATGTTCCAAATGAAAAAGCTCGACCTCGCCGAACTGCAGCGAGCGTTCGATGGCCAGAGCTAATACACTCGGACGCTGACCTGCCGGGAAGATGACAATGAAACACGCCGCCGCGAGAAATCCCGAAAAAGCCCCGCGCTTCTGGCGCAACGACGCCCTGCCCTTCATCGAGGCGCGCGCCATCGCCGATGGCCGCGACGTCTGCTACGCACGGCATTCCCATGCGCACTTTTCGATGGGTGCGATCACCGCCGGGCGCAGCACGTATGTGCATGAGCACGCGCAGTTTGAAGTGGCGGCGGGCACAGTGGTGTTGATGAATCCGGGCGATGTGCACGCCTGCAATCCGATCAATGATCAGCCGTGGTCGTATGTGATGTTGTATGTCGAGACGCCGTGGCTGACGGATCTGCAGCATCAATTGGGCTTTGCGGCTGAGCTGGAGTTTCGGCGGTTTTCCGATACGCATCTGGCCGACGCCGAGCTGTTCGGCAGGCTGATGGCCCTGTATGAAACGCTGGTTGACGATCAGCAAGAGGTGCTGCACAAACAGAGTGCGGCGGTCGAGTTTTTCAGCGATCTGCAGTTGCGCCTGAACCCGGTTGAGCAGCCGGTCCCTGAGCCGAATTTCAAGCTTGAACGCGCCGCCGATTTCATCCGCGAACTGCACCGAGGTGCTGAGCCTTGAGGCTATTTGCACCGCGGCGCAGCTGTCGCCGTCCTACCTGATTCGCGCGTTCAAGCAGCGTTACGGCATGACGCCCCATGCGTTTGTGGTCAACCAGCGCATCCAGTTTGCCCGCGAACGCTTGCGCAGCGGCCAGTTGATTGCCGACGTGGCGCTGCAGGCCGGGTTTGCCGATCAGGCGCATTTCCAACGGGCGTTCAAGCAACATCTGGCGGCGACGCCGGGGCAGTATCGCGGCTGATGCCCTATCAGAAAGCCAACACCTGCCCCCTGTGGGAGCGAGCCTGCTCGCGAAAGCGGTGGGTCAGTGAGTGGAGGATGACACAGCGCATTCGCGAGCAGGCTCGCTCCCACGGTAGCTTGTGCCTAGCCTGGCAATCAGGTGAACAGCAGATACATCGCGCTGAGTGCCAGTAACAAGGCCATCAGCCGATTAAACCAGCGCATCCCCGCGGCATTGCTCAGGTACCCGCGCAGAAACGTCCCGGCATAGGCCCAGCAGCCCACCGACAGATAACAAATCACCAGATACACCGCCGCAAACTGCCAGACCAGCCGCGTCTCGCCGTCGGCGACAAACGCACCCATGCCTGCGACGCAGGCCAGCCAGGCCTTGGGGTTGAGCCATTGCATGACAGCGCCATAGAGCATCGATGGCGCCCGGCCGGCCTCGCTGGCGTTCAGCTGACCTTCATCCGTGGCGAGTTTCCAGGCCATGAACAGCAAGAACGCCACCCCGGCCCACTGCACCACCCGGGTCATGAACGGCCACAGTTCCAGCGCCTGATGCAGCCCCAACCCCATCAACACCAGCAACAGCACAAACCCCAGCGTCGCCCCGGCCACGTGCCGCTGGCTGGCGCGAAATCCGTACTGTGCGCCGCTGCTCAGCGCGACGATGTTGACCGGCCCGGGGGTGATGGACGCGGCCAGAGCAAACGCCGCCATGGAAAGAATCAGACTCATTGCACACCTGCTTCAAACGAGGAACGAGGTGGCTACGGTAGCGAGCGGGGGATTTGCGGTATTGAAGAAAATGACCCTGAGGATGCGAATCTTCTGAGGGAGCGGTGGGTCAGTCAGCCCAGTGTTGGCTGGGCTGACGTCTTCGCGAGCGGGCTCGCTCCCACAGGGTCTTGCGTGAGACTCAAATCTCGCACACCCCACAAGACCTGTGGGAGCGAGCCTGCTCGCGAAAGCGTTCGGTCAGTCCACAACAGATTTGTCAGGACTGACGCCATCGCGAGCAGCCCCCCTACAGGGCGACTCAGTCCAGACGCGGCACGGTAAAGCGAAATTCACTGCCCTGCCCCGGCTCGCTTTCGGCAACAATATGTCCGCCATGGGCTTCGACGATGCCTTGGGTGATGTACAAACCGAGACCGGTGCCGGTCGGGTTGCCTTCCTTGATCGTCCAGTAGCGATCGAACACGTGGGGCAAGTGTTCCTTGGCAATCCCCTCGCCGCTGTCACGCACGGTGAAGACGATCTCATTGCCCACCGATTTGGCGCACACGCCCACCGTGCCCAGGCGCGGGGTGAACTTGATGGCGTTGCCGATCAGGTTCGACAGCACCTGGAACAACCGCTCGGGATCGGCATGAACACGCAGGTCGGGATCGGCCTCGAAGGAAATGCTGATGTCCTTGTCCTGCGCCAGCGGCGTCAGCAGCGACTGCGCTTCTTCGAAGATGTGCCCGACGTCCAGCGGCTGCGGCGAAATGGTGTAGCGCCCGGCATCGATTTTCGAGGTGTCGAGCAGATCTTCCAGCAGTGTGTTCATCCGCGCCGTGGCTTGCTGCATGGTGTCGATGGCCGTGGAGATACGCCGCGAGGTGTGCGCACCATCGGAGCTGAACGCCTTCTGCATCATGCCGCAGAGCATGGAAATCACCGTCATCGGGTTGCGCAGGTCATGGGACACCACCGCCACCAGTTCGTCCCGGGCGCGCACGGCTTCCTGCTCGCGCCGCACCTGACGGGCCAAGTCGTTTTCCAGGGCCGATCGGCGCAGGTCGTTGGCGGCGAACACGTCACCATGGCTCCATTTCCTCGAGATCCCGGCCATCTCGACCTTCCAGATTTCGAACGAGGTACGCGGGCGCAGGCGCAAGCCGGCGTCGGAGTTTTCCAGGTCCAGCGGCTTACGCGGGTCGCCGCTCCAGTTGATGTTTTCCTTCACTTCCGCGCGAAACCACAACACGCCGTTATCGACCGGTTTGGGCAAGCTCATGGCAAGCACACCGCTGGCCACTGACTGATACTGCGCCGCTGGCGGATAGACGCTGGACAGGTGATGACTGGCGAAGACCGGTTCGTCGCGCGCCTGTAGCCATTTGTGCAAGGCACGAATTTCTTCCGGCTCCGGGCAGTTGCCGTAACGGTGCAACTGCTTGTCTTCGATCATTGCAATGCCGTCAGCTTCGACCAGCGCCATCAGCGTCGCGGGATGCTGCGCGAGACCATCGAAGACGCTCTGCGACGAGTCGATCATTGCCTGATTAAGCAGCGCCAGCGCCTCGACCTTTGCTTCACGCTGGCGAGTCAGTTCCAGCGTTTCCATGGCGCTGATCTGCAGCGACAGCACCTGGCCAATGGTCTGGCAGGCCATGCGCAGTTCGTGGGGCACGTGCAATGGCTGGCGATTGCCGCAGCTGATCAGGCCCCAAAGGCGGTCGCCCTTGAGCAAGGAGATACTCATGGACGACAGCACGCCCATGTTCTTCATGTACTGGCAGTGAATCGGCGAGACGCTACGCAGGGTGGCGAAACTCAGGTCCAGCGGCGTCTGGGTGTCGGGGCGCAGCTTCGGCACCAGCGGCACCGGTTGGTAATCGGCGTTGGGGATGATTCGCAGCCAGTTGGTGCGGTACAACTCGCGCGCTTGCTCGGGAATGTCCGAGGCCGGGAAGAACAGGCCGTTGAACACTTCCATTGACGGGTCGGACGCTTCGGCGATGACCTGGCCGTGGCCCTCTTCCTCGAAACGGTAGATCAGCACCCGGTCGTAACCGGTCATTGCCTGGATTTCCTTGACGCTGATGTCGTACAACGCCTGCAACGTGGTCGCGGCTTGCAGGCGCTGAAGCATGCGGCCCAGATGGATGTTGATCCCGGCGACATTGCGCGGCTGGAAGTTTTTGACATGGATTTCCAGTTCCAGAATCAGCACACCCTGATGGCGGTGCAACAGGCCCTCGAACGCGGTGCCATTGAGTTCGAAATGCAACGGCGCCGCCTCGGAAAACGCCGACTGCGCCAGAGCATCCAGCACTTGCGCGGTGTATTCAGTGCCGATCAGGCTGTGCAGCGGCTGACCAATCAGCGACGGCGGCGTGCGCGC
The DNA here is from genome assembly GCF_014268555.1 of Pseudomonas sp. SWRI111. Taxonomy (NCBI): domain Bacteria; kingdom Pseudomonadati; phylum Pseudomonadota; class Gammaproteobacteria; order Pseudomonadales; family Pseudomonadaceae; genus Pseudomonas; species Pseudomonas sp. SWRI111. The sequence continues at coordinate 134,881 of NZ_JABWQQ010000008.1, forward strand.
CAGCAGGGTTTCGACGTTGGCGCTGACCTGAATGATCTGCAGCGCTGGTTCGCTCAACGTCAACAGCAGACCGTGGGGCTGGATCGCGCCGGGAAAGCGGATCGGTTCATCGGCGCAGTTGGCCAGCAGTTCTTCAAAAGCGTCCTGGTCTTGCGGGGTCATGCCAGTACCTCCTGGCTTTCGAGCCAGCGCTCGAAACAGCTGAATGTGGTTTGTGCCGCAGCGACGACAGCCGCGCGTTCGGCGGCGTCCAGGGGGCGGCTGCCCAGGTATTCGATGAAATCGCGCCAGCGCCGGCCGGTGGCTGCGCCGTAAATATCGAGAAAAGCGGCACCGTTGTCGGCGTCCAGATTCAGCCGCGCAGCGATTTCCCGGCGCAGGATCTGCCCGCCCAGCGTCGCGCCTTCAAGCACGTACAACACGCCGAGGCTGGCGGCGCTGGCGTTGATCAGTGGTAGCTCGCGGCACAGTGGCAGCGTTGTGGACGCAGCGCCTAGCGTCTGCAGGTCAGCGTACAGGGTTGCAGCCTTCAAGCGCGGCGTCAGGTCAAAATCGTGCGGGATCGCGCCACTGTCGAGCAGCGCCTGCTCCAGCGGCTGATAAAAGCCGTAATAGGCCTGCATCAACCGCTTGAAAGCGTTGATATCGAGGGTGTCGGAGAAAAAAGGGAGGCGTTTTTCCAGTGCGATATGCAGTTCGGCAGTACCGGCGCGCAAATCCTGCAGTACCGGTGGCACATAAACCTCACGGGCCTTTACTTGCATGTAGGTCGCTCTAGGTGGGGCCGCCTGGGCCATTGGGGGTTCGCGCAACGCGAGCAAATCTATCACGGCGCACGCCCAAACTGACCACATGGCCCGCTTTTTCTACCGTCATGTCACCCAGGTCAGAGTGGCGCCGGAGGACAAAAGTTCGCCCGGCGCCAGCCCCGTCGAGGTCAAGGCTTGAGATCCGGATCGCTGTCCAGGTGTTTCTGCTGCACCGCGTCGATGTGGGTCGGCGGGTTCACCGGCTGCGCCGGGTCAATGGCTGGTGGTGGCGTGAGTTGCAGCACTTCGCTGGTATAACGCCACTCCTGCATGACCTGCTCGGGATGTTCGTTCAGCCGCGTGCCGTAGCTGGGGACAATCTGACGCAACTTGTCCTGCCAGGGCGCAGACGCCAGTTTGTCCTTGAACACTTTGCCCATCAGATCGAGCATGATCGGCGCCGCAGTCGAGGCCCCCGGCGAGGCGCCGAGCAGTGCGGCGATGCTGCCGTCCTTCGAGGCCACCACCTCGGTGCCCAGCTTGAGCACCCCACCCTGCTGCTCATCTTTCTTGATGATCTGCACGCGCTGACCCGCCTGCCACAACCGCCAGTCTTCTTTCTTCGCCTGAGGGAAATAGGCTTGCAGCGCGGCGAAACGGTCGTCGTCCGATTGCATCAACTGGCCGGCAAGGTATTGCACCAGATCGAATTCGCGCACGCCGACGCGCACCATCGGCCAGAGGTTATGCAGGGTGGTACTGGCCGGTAGATCGAAATACGAACCCTCCTTGAGAAACTTGGTCGAGAACGTCGCGAACGGACCGAACAGAATCACCCGTTTGCCATCGAGCACCCGCGTGTCCAGATGCGGCACCGACATCGGCGGCGCCCCGGTCGAGGCAATGCCATAGGCCTTGGCCATGTGTTGCTGCGCCACTTGCGGGTTGTCGGTAACGAGGAACGAGCCACCGACCGGAAACCCCGCGTAGTCTTTCGCTTCCTCGATGCCGGATTTCTGCAGCAGCGGCAATGCCGCACCGCCGGCGCCGATGAACAGGAACTTGGCATCGGTGGCGGCCGTGGTGCCGTCCTTGAGGTTCTTGTACTCGACGTGCCATGAACCGTCGTCGTTGCGGGTGATGTCGCGCACTTCCGTCGATAGTTTGAGCGAGAAATTGTCGCGGTTTTGCAGGTGCCCAACGAACTGCCGGGTGATCTCGCCAAAATTGACGTCCGTGCCGATCGGCGTCCAGGTCGCCGCGATTTTCTGCGCCGGGTCGCGCCCTTCCATCATCAGCGGCACCCACTGCCGGATCTGTTGCGGATCTTCGGAATACTGCATCGGGCGGAACAACGGGCTGGCCTGCAAGGCCTCATAGCGTTTTTTCAGAAAGCGGATGTTGTCGTCGCCCCAGACAAAGCTCATGTGCGGCGTCGAATTGATGAACGAGCGCGGGCTCTTCAACACCCCGGTTTTTACCTGCCAGGCCAGGAACTGCCGGGTAATCTGAAACGCCTCGTTGATTTCCACGGCCTTGGTGATGTCGATCTTGCCGTCTTTCTCCGGGGTGTAGTTCAGCTCGGCCAGCGCCGAATGGCCGGTGCCCGCGTTGTTCCAGCCGTTGGAGCTTTCCTCGGCGACCTTGTCCAGGCGCTCGACCATTTCCATCGACCAACCCGGCTCCAGCTCGCTGAGCCAGACCGCCAGTGTCGAACTCATGATGCCGCCGCCCACCAGCATGACATCGACTCGTTTGGTTTCTGCGGCGTACGTCTGCGCGCTGCCGATGGCGAGGGTCAACGCGAGCAGCGCACAGGGGCGCATCGGATTTTTCATGGGAAGCCTCCTGGGGTGTACCGGTCCGCGAACCGGCTCAATCGGCAGTGTCGTTCTGCACAGATGGATCGCCGTTGGCCGGCACACGGGTGTCAGGCGCGGGCCGCGTCGGGTCGTTTTTTTCAGCCCCGGGGTAACCGGGCAGACCGCGACTATCGGCCGGGGTCATCACATCGCCGCCGGCGCTGGCGTGGTCCCAGTCGGTGGTGGCGTTCGGGTCTTCATCGCGCCCGGCGGTACCGAGAACGAAACCGTCGTCATTCGGATTGACCGTGTCATCGAGCGGTTTGTCGCTGCTGGATGGGTTGCTCATTGGCTGCCTCCAAAAAGTGTGGATCGGACTTGTTTGGAATGCCGGGCAAGCGTCGAGTGCAATGCAAGAGACCAACGGTGCATGCCTACTGAAGCGCGCCGGCATCAATCTGGCGCTTCGCTGGCGCCTTTGAGTTCGACCTGATTGCCATCGGGATCGAAGCAGTACAGCGACAAACCGTAACCCTCGGCGCCGAAACGCCTGGCCGCTTTCTCCACGACCAGCCCGAACGATTGCAGGTGCGCAGTGAGCGCTGCTTCGTCGAACGGCTCGATGCGCAGGCAGAAGTGGTCGACGTTGCGCCGCTGCGCCTGGGCCGCACCGCCGCCCTTGCGGCCGAGTTCGCCCTCAAGGTCGACCAGATCGATCATCGAAGTCCCGGCGCGCAGATGCACCAGCCCCAGCGGCTCGTTGTGCCTGACCACCTCGGCGCCCAAGACCTGGCAGTAAAAGTCGATGCTGCGCTGCAAGTCGGCGACGCGCAGCACGATATGGTCGATGTGGCGCAGGGTAAACGGGTGCATAGTCGATGCCTCACTCCGATGGGGTTGGCGCAGGTTGTGAACGGTTGCTTTACACCTGAAAAGATCGCAGCCTGCACCCGCCTCTACAGTAGTTCAGGGCTTGCGGGAATTCACTGTCGATTTTCCGGTGGAGCCATCGACAAAGCGGATTTACTCTCAAGCCATGAACATACAGACCGCTGTCCTGCCGCCCCACGCCGAAATGGTTCGCGCCATGCTCGAACGCGACACTGCCTATGAAGGCGTGTTCTTCACGGCGGTGAAAACCACCGGAATCTTCTGCCGCCCCAGTTGCACGGCGCGCAAGCCGAAACCGGAGAACGTCGAATTCTTCGCCCACGCCGACGAGTGCCTGTGCGCCGGGTATCGCGCCTGTCTGCGCTGCAAACCGCTGGACGCGGCGGCTGTCGCCCCGGACTGGGTGCAGCGCCTGCTCAGCGCCGTGGACGCCGACCCCGAGCGCCGCTGGAGCGACGCGCAGTTGCTGGCCGAAGGCATCGAACCGCTGAAATTGAGGCGCTGGTTCAAACAGCATTTCAGCATGACCTTCCACGCCTGGCTGCGCACGCGCCGACTGGGCATGGCCCTGGGCGGCATCAAACAAGGCACCTCGATTGACCACGCCGCGTTCGACTCTGGCTACGAGTCGCTCAGCGGTTTTCGCGACGCCTTCCAGAAATCCTTTCACATCACCCCAGGACGCGCCGCCAACAGCGAGCCGCTGCTGTTCACGCGGCTGACCACGCCGCTGGGGCCAATGATTGCCATGGCCGAACGGCGTGGCCTGGTGCTGCTGGAGTTTCTTGACCGGCCAGCATTGACCCGCGAAGTCGAAGCCCTGCAAAACCGTTATGGCTACGCCGTGGCACCGGGGCATAACGCGCATTTACAGCAGATCGAGGCGCAACTGGCGGATTATTTTGCGGGCAAACTCAGCGAGTTCAGCGTGCCGCTGTACTTGCCGGGCAGCGCGTTCGCCCGCGAGGTCTGGGCGGCGCTGCTGCAAATTCCCTACGGACACACCAGCACCTATGGCGCCATTGCCGCGCAACTGGGCAAACCCGGTGCCAGCCGTGCGGTGGGTCTGGCCAACGGACATAATCGGCTGTCGATCGTGGTGCCGTGTCATCGGGTGATCGGCGCGGATGGCTCGCTGACCGGCTATGGTGGAGGACAGCCGCGCAAGGCCTTTCTGCTCAGGCTGGAAAACGCGGCGCTGCAACTGACGCAACAACTGGCTTTCTGACGCACTCCTTTCAGTCAATAAAAAGGGATTTTCGATGAGTACGCTCGACACGCGGTTTCACCAGCTACACCAGCAGGGCCTGCTGATCCTGACCAACGTCGCCGACGCCACCGGCGCGCGGCTGGTGGAACACTTGGGTGGTCGAGCCGTTGCGACCAGCAGCGCGGCGGTGGCCTGGGCCCACGGTTACCCGGACGGCAACGCCCTGCCCCTCGAACGTCTGGTGTCGAGCGTCGAAGCCATCGCGCGGGTGATCAGCGTGCCGTTGACCGTAGACGTCGAGGGCGGTTATTCCGATGACCTCGGACGCGTGGCGGAAGTGCTCGATGCGGTCATTGCCGCCGGCGCGGTCGGGATCAATATCGAGGACGGTTCTGCCGATCCGCAAAGGCTGGCGCGCAAGATCGAACTGGCGCGCACCGTGGCCGCGAAGCGCGATGTGAAGCTGTTCATCAACGCCCGTACTGACGTGTACTTGCGCAGTCTGGTGCCGGCCGAAGACCGCGTTGCCGAAACCCTGCGCCGCGCCAGGTTGTATCAGGCCGCAGGCACCGATGGGCTATTTGCCGCCGGGGTTAGCGCAGCCTACGAAATCGAGGCGATCTGCAAGGGCACCATTCTGCCGGTCAACGTCCTTGGCTTCGACGGGCTGCCTTCACCGCAAGCACTGCAAGCCCTCGGCGTGCGTCGCTTGAGTGCCGGCTCCGGGATCGCCGAATTTCTCTATGGCGCGATGGGCGGGCTGGTGCAAAGTTTCCTCGCCACGGGCAGGCTCGATACCCGAGATCTCAAAGCCTTTACCTATGGCGAAGTCAACGGTTTGCTGAAGTAGCATGCCCGACCGCTATCAAGCCGCCAGCGCCTTTCTCGCCGCGCTGGATGCCGACTGGCAGCGCCACATCAGCGCCGTCGGCCCGTGCCGGCACCAACCTCATCCAGCGCGCGATCCTTATGAGTCGCTGGTGCGGGCGATTGCCTATCAGCAACTGCATGCCAAGGCCGGTGATGCGATTATCGGGCGACTGGTGGGGTTGTTCCCCGAACAACCCTTTCCGCGTCCGGAGCAAATCCTCGCCTGCGATGTCGCGCGGCTGCGCAGTTGCGGGTTTTCCGCGAGCAAGATCGCGACGATCCAGGGAATAGCCCAGGCGACACTGGACGGCGTAGTCCCGGATTACGCCACGGCCCGGGCCATGGCCGACGAAGCGCTGATCGAGCGCCTGATCAGCCTGCGCGGCGTCGGCCGCTGGACCGTGGAAATGCTGCTGATCTACAGCCTGGAACGCCTGGATATCCTGCCGGCAGATGACTTCGGCGTGCGCGAAGGCTATCGGCGCTTGAAAGGCCTGGAGGTGCAGCCGACGCGCAAGCAAATGATCGACATCGGCCAGGCGTGGCGGCCGTACCGCACGGTCGCGGCTTGGTATTTGTGGCGGGTGGGCAAGGTCTAGACCGTGTCATCGTTCTTCGTGAGCAAGCTCACTCCCACGGGTTTTTCGGCCTGACACAAAATATCTCGATACCGCCGATCTCATGTGGGAGCTTGCTCCGGGCGGCGTTCCGACGAAGGCGTCTGATCAGACGGTCTCGTCTATCAGTCCGAAAGGTTTTCAACAGACACATCCTGCCAACAATCCTTCCCGTACCGCTCTATCTACAGATCTAACCTTTCAGTTCTTCTTGAGAGGGCAAGGGAATGCCAAAACTATCAGCCTCACATCGTTTGCGTCTCGGCCGTTATGACGAACCCAACCGTATATATTTATTAACCGCAAATACGCTATTCCGCGCACCTGTTTTCAGACAAGTTGCATTGGGTAGATTGGTCGCAGAGCAATTCCGCCAAGCTCAGGAGCTGGGCTTCGCTGATTCGCTGGCCTGGGTTGTCATGCCGGACCACTTTCACTGGTTAATCGATTTGAAGCGTGGGTCACTGAGTGAATTGATGCAGAGAACAAAATCCTTGAGCGCGCGGGTGGTGAATATGGCTGCGGGTCGAGAGGGAAGTCTCTGGCAACCGGGCTTTCATGATCGTGCACTGAGGCGGGACGACGATCTGGTACAAATGGCTCGATATGTGGTGGCCAACCCCCTGCGGGCAGGCTTGGTGCAAAAGCTTGACGACTATCCACTGTGGGATGCGATTTGGGCCACCAGAACCTCATGCCCCTCTTCGTGAGCAAGCTCACTCCCACACTGGCCCGATGCCAGCCACAACCCCGCCGCGCCCCCCAATCCCTTGTGGGAGCGAGCTTGCTCCGGGCGGCGTTCCGACGAAAGCGTCACGTCAGGCAACCTCGATGCTGAATGTTCCGGCCTCTTCGTGAGCAAGCTCACTCCCACACTGGCCCCATTCCTGCCACAACCACCCCGCGCCCCCCAATCCCCTGTGGGAGCGGGCTTGCTCCGGTCGGCGTTCCGACGAAGGGGTCAGGTCGGCCAGCATCGATGGTGAATGCACCGGCCCCTTCGTGGGCAAGCCCACTCCCACAAGGGTCCGGGGCCAGCCACATAACTCCTGAACGCCACCGATCTCGCCCTCAATGCGCCCGATCAAGCCCTACCAGCAAGGCGCTGTCGTGGCTGTAGATGTCCGGCGCATAACGCACCTGGCCTGTGCTGTCGACCTGTGCGGTCCAGTAGGTCATCAGGATGGGCACTGGGGCCGACAGGCGGAATTCGTGGGTGCTGCCGCTGGCGAGCAAGGTTTCGGTACGGGCCTTTTCCGCCGGGGTGAGTAGCAGATCGCGCAATTGCATCGGGTGTTCGACCCGTACGCATCCGGAACTGAACGCCCGCGGCCCCTTGTCGAACAGCGCCTTGCTCGGCGTGTCGTGCAGGTAGACCGAGAACGGGTTGGGGAAGCGAATGACCATTTGCCCCAGCGGATTGCGCGGGCCGGCGTCCTGTCGCAGAAGGACATTGCCGGGATTGTCCCAATCGATGTCCGCCGCCGCCAACGGTTGGCCGTTGGCATCGAGCACTTGCAGGTTATGACGGCTGAGAAAGGTCTGGTCCTTGCGGATTTCCGGCAGTTTGTCCTCTTTCCAGATGGTCGGCGGCACCGTCCATGTCGGATTGAGGGTCAGCCGCGTGACGCGGGATTTGAGCAGCGGCGTCTGGCGCTCCGCCCGGCCCACCTGAGTGCGGGTTTGCCAGACCGGCTGGCCGCCGTGATAAAGCGTGAGTTCTGCGGCGGCGACGTTGACCAACAGGCCGTCGGCTTCCATGTCCTGCGCCAGCCAGCGGAACCGCTCAAGATTGATGCGCAACTGATCGCGGCGGGTCAGCGGGCTGATATTCAGTTCGGCAATCGTCCCCGGGCCGACCACGCCGTCAGCCTGCAGCGAGTGGTTGGCCTGAAAACTTTTCACCGCGTCCACCAGTTCGCCTTCGTAGGCGTTGCCGGACGCGACCGGCTCAGGCAGATAGCCTTCGCTGTGCAGACGCTTGGCCAGTTCCGGCACGCGTTGGTCTTCCATTGCCGGGCGCAGCAGCGGGCCGCTGCCGATGGACTGCCACTGCGGCAAGGCCTGCAGTCGTTGCGCCGCATAAAGGTGGCGCAGGTTGCGGTACTGAACCAGATGCGGACGGGCCAGCTCGAACGCCGCCGCAATGTCCTGCAGTCCGGGCACGGCAATGCTCAGCAGTTGCGCCTGACGATCGTGCGGCGGGCCGTCGACGCGCCACAGCGGCTCGAAATGCGCTTGCAGCAGGCGCCCGTAATGCAGGTCCTGCAACGCCTGAAGGTACTGGCGGCTGATATCGATGTCGGCGCATAACTCGCCATCCTGCGGCGCGGTGGTCGCGACGGCATAGCGATTCGGATTCAGGCCATCGTCAACCAACAGTTGCAATTGCGTGCGCAACGTCGGCAATCGTGCAGGGTCCTGCGCCCAGACCGGCATCCAGTCCTGTTGTTCATAGAACGCCTGCAATTGTGCCAGTGCCGGGCCGTTGAGCTGCCCGGCGATGGCCGGACACGACTGCGGCAAGCTGATCATGACCGCGCGTAACGGGCTGCGTGGCTCGACCGGAATTGGCGCAGGCGGCGGCGCCAGCGTCGGCAAGGGTGGCAGCGGCTCCTCAGCGCAAGCGACAAACGGCGCAGCGAGCAAACAAATGCTCAAGTAGCATGCGTACTTTTTGAACAACTGCTTTACTCCAATCCATGGCCGTCTCGATGACGGTCAACCTTACATTAGCTGCGCTGAACAGTCAGGCTCGATCTTCGGGCCTGCGGGTAACGACTGGGAGTCAGGAACCAAAAGTGCCGTTTATGTTGCCAGTGAGGACACTTTATAAAATGTTGACGTTTTTGCGCCGACTCCTGTTGACCACCGCGACCCTTGTCGCCGTGACCAGTCCAGTATTTGCCGCCGGCAAGCCATCGCCGGTTCTCTACACCAGCCTCGCCCAAGCCGCGCCGGAACTCAATCCCCATGCGCTCAAAGGTGCATTGAGCGCCATGCAATGCGCAGTCAACAACGGCGCCCGGCCCTCGCGTCATCTGGCGATCATCGACTACTCGCGACCGTCCACCGAGCGCCGCCTGTGGATTTTCGACCTGAGCAAAAAGAAGCTGGTGCTGCGCGACCTGGTCGCCCACGGTTCCAACTCCGGGGAAAACTTCGCCACGCAATTTTCCAATCGTGAAGGCAGTTATCAGTCCAGCCTGGGCCTGTTCCGCACCCAGGAAAGCTACGAGGGCACCCACGGCTATTCGCTGCGCATGGACGGCCTTGAGCCGGGCTTCAATGACCTGGCCCGGGACCGCGCCATCGTCATCCACGCCGCCAGTTACGTGAACCCGTTATGGAGCAAGCGTCAGGGGCGCATCGGCCGTAGCCAGGGCTGCCCGGCCGTGCGGCCGCAGATTGCCAGACAAGTGATCGACCGCCTGAAGAATGGCCAGTTCATGTTCTCGTGGTATCCCGACCAGCGCTGGCTGCAAAAGTCGCCTTATCTGAACTGCCAGCCGCAGCAAGTGGCGAGCATTCTCAGCACCCACGCCAGTTAACGCGCGTCGCCGCCGGCAGGTTTGTAGAACAGAAACCTGCCGGTCTGCGCCGTGTTGCGGTACGCCTTCGCCCAGCTCGGGTGCACGCCGCGATCATGAAAATACAGGGCACCGCGGGTGCGGTCCTTGAGCTGGCGGTTCAACGCCTTGCCGGCGATTTCCTTGGCCAGCGCGTATTCAGCATCCTCCTTGACCTGATCAGGCTTGCCATCGCACCACCAGGAAAACTGGCAGTTGCCGCTCTCCGAGCCTTGCTTGACCACCGCGCACACCGTGTCGGGAAAGCCTTCGTGGCCGAGGCGATTCATCACCACGCTCGCCACAGCTTCCATTTCCGGGGTGTCCTTGCCCTTGGCTTCCCAATAGATGCTGCGCGCCAGACAGGTCAGCGGATCGTCCAGCGGCGCGGCGCCGGCCGGGTCTACCGCTTGCGCCTCGGTCGGCGTGATCGCTTCGGATTTCGGCGCAGGCGCACTGACGTTGTCCGCCGCTTTCTCCTCCAGCACCTCGGCTTTTTGTTCAGCCTTGGCCTCGATCGGCGCCTGCGCGTTCGCCGAGCTTGTGTGGATCAACAGGGTTAATACGAAACAGCCGGTCAGGCTTTTTAATCGCATTGTGGATTCCCTCAACGCCCGCATCGGGCCAAGTGTTACGTCGGTGAGACGCCCGGATTTCGGGGCCTGCGCAGATTGTAGCCGGACAATTGGCGGGCATCGTGGCGTAGAAAAAACCATTGGAAAAGAAAAAGACATTGCGCTCACCGGGGGCCTTTCGCGCATCATGGGCGCATTGCGCTCAAGGGGGATTTCCATGCGTTTAATGCCATCGGTTTTGCGTTGTGCCGCGTTGTCGCTGGGCGTGGTGTTTGCCGCGTCGGCGCTGGCCTCCGATGAACTGCAATTGATCGAGTCGATCAACAGCTATCGCAGCCAGCCGCAGCGTTGCGGCAGCCAGGCGTCGAACGAATTGCCACCGCTGGCGGCCGACCCTCGCCTGCGCCTGCCGGCGAGCGGTGCGATCGACCTCCAGCAAGCCATGGCCAGCGCCCGTTACCCGATGGTCAACGTCCAGGCGATCACCCTCAACGGCCCGCGCGATGCGGCGTCGGCGATGCAGGCGATCAAGGAAAGCTTCTGTCAGGTCGTGCTTGATCCGCAGTTCGTCGATGTCGGCGTCAGCCGCGTCGATCGCGACTGGCGCATCGTGCTGGCGCGGCCGTTGCTCTCAGCGCAGCTGGGCGATGCGCAAAGTGAAGGGCAAAAACTGCTGGCGCAACTCAACACCGCCCGCAGCCAGCCGCGCCAATGCGGCGCTCAGGCGTTTGCCGCGGCGGCCCCGCTGGTCTGGAACGCGACATTGACCACCGTCGCCCAGGATCACAGCCGCGACATGGCCAATAAAAATTACCTCGACCACAAGGACGGCGACGGCCGCACTCCGGGCGACCGCGCCGAACTCGCCGGCTACAGCGGGCAACTGGTCGGCGAGAACATCGCCGCCGGGCAAGACAGCGCCAACAAGGTCGTCGAAGGCTGGCTCGCCAGCCCCGGCCACTGTGCGAACCTGATGAACCCGCAGTACAAAGAACTCGGCGCGGCGTATGCGACCGACCCGAAGAGCAATGCCGGCATTTACTGGACGGCAATGTTCGGCGCGCAGTGACCACCCTCATCGACGCCGTCAATCACTCGGTCAGCCAGAGTGATTGGACGGCACGACGAGCGCCCCTTACCCTGCGCAGTCTGCGCCCGATACCGGCGTCCAACACCCACGAGGCGGCCTATGACAGAGCGTGAATTGATCGATGGTTACAACCGCCGCGTCGACTATTTGCGCCTGTCGGTCACCGACCGCTGTGATTTTCGCTGCGTCTATTGCATGGCCGAGGACATGCAATTTCTGCCGCGCCAGCAAATCCTCACGCTGGAAGAGCTATTCCAGGTCGCGCAAAGCTTCGTCGCCTTGGGCACGCGCAAAATCCGCCTGACCGGCGGCGAACCGCTCATTCGACCCGGCGTCGTGCAACTGTGTGAACAGATCGCTGCCCTGCCCGGCCTGCGTGAATTGTGCCTGACCACCAACGGTTCGCAGTTGGGTCGGCTGGCCAAGCCGTTGTTCGAAGCCGGGGTCAAGCGCCTCAACATCAGTCTCGACAGCCTCGACCCGCAGCGTTTCAAGGAACTGACCCGCACCGGCGACCTGGCGCAGGTCATCGAAGGCATCGATGCCGCGCGCGCTGCCGGCTTCACCCGCACCAAGCTCAACTGCGTGGTGATGCAGGGGCGCAACGACCATGAGGTCAACGATCTGGTGAGTTTCGCCATCGACCGCGACCTGGATATCTCCTTTATCGAAGAGATGCCGCTCGGGGCGATTGCCGAGCACAGCCGTGCCGAGTCGTTCTATTCCAGCGCGCAGGTTCGCGAGCGTATCGCCGAGCGATTTACCCTGATCGATTCGGCCGAATCGACCCAAGGGCCTTCGCGCTATTGGCGCGTTGCCGAAGCACCGAACATTCGCCTGGGCTTTATCTCGCCACACAGCCACAACTTCTGCGGCACCTGCAACCGCGTGCGCCTGACCGTCGAAGGTCGCCTGCTGCTGTGCCTGGGCAACGAGCATTCGATGGACCTTAAAGCGGTGTTGCGCGCCCATCCGGGCCATCCGGAGCGCCTGGAAAACGCGATCATCGAGGCAATGAAACTCAAGCCGTATCGGCACAACTTCGAAGTCAACGACGACGTGCAGGTGGTGCGGTTCATGAACATGACCGGCGGCTGACCCGCCACGTAACCGGGACCGCGAGATGATCGTCAGACCGAGACCCAATCAGTTCGCCGTACTGTTCACCCTCAAAGGCTCGATCGCCAAACGCATCGCCATGCGCACCCTGATGCTGACGCTGCTGGCGGCGGCGATCGTGCTGATCGAACTTCTTGTGCCGAGCTATTTCGCCAAGATCAACGCGACACCGTTCACTTTGCTCGGCCTGTCGCTGTCGATTTTCCTGAGTTTTCGCAACAACGCCTGTTATGACCGTTGGTACGAGGGGCGCAAAGCCTGGGGCGAGGTGCTGTTGCGCGTGCGCTCGGTGATGCGCGAGACCCAAGGCATCGATGACGCCAGCCTGCGCGCGCCGCTGTTGCGCAACCTGTGCGGTTTCGCCCATGCGCTGAACGCACGGCTGCGCGGCGAAAGCGAAGCGCGGGCCAGTGCCGACTGGGTCAGTCCGCCGATCGATGGGGCTGCGCCGGATCACTGCGGGCAGATCATCCATCAGGTCGGGCGGCAGTGTTCAGCGCTGGAATCGGCTGGCGTACTGTCGCCATGGCGCTATCAACTGCTGGCCAATCACCTCACCAGCCTGACCCAGGCCCAGGCCGTGTGCGACCGGATCAAGAGCACGCCACTGCCCTTCCCTTACACCCTGCTGCTGCATCGCACGATTTACCTGTTCTGCCTTCTGCTGCCCTTCGCCATGGCAGAATCCCTCGGTTGGCTGACGCCGCTGTTCACGGCGATTGTCAGCTACACGTTCTTCGGCTTCGACGCCATTGCCGACGAACTGGAAGACCCGTTCGGCCGCGATGAAAACGACCTGCCGACCGACGCATTGGTGCGGACGCTGGAGCGCGACGTGCTGTACGAACTTGGCGTGTCGCCGCTGCCGCCCGCGCCGCAACCGGACGACTACGTGCTGCGTTGAATGACAACGGCAAGAGACGTTAGGCCTCGACGTGTTCACTCTGGGCCGAGGTGCGGCCATTCGCGAGCAGGCTCGCTCCCACAGTAGAAATGCATTCCAATGTGGGAGCTAGCCTGCTCCCACAGTTCAAATGCATTCCAATATGGGAGCTAGCCTGCTCGCGAAAAAGGCAACTCGGTCAATCAGACCAAACGCAGCAAGCGCCACCGGAAAATCTCCCGTTTACACGCCGGCAAATTCCCCCTTACTATCCGGGCACACCGGTCGCCGGGGTTCGCCCTGCTGCCGACGCTTTCCGCCAACGGAAATACGCGTTATGAGTACGTCACCACAACAACCCCAAAGGTTGAGCGTCTCTGCCATACGCGCCCACTGCAACAGGGGCCGCGTATGAACCGCATCGTCAATCTGCCCATGGCCCTGCGCCGCTCCAAACTGCGTCACTCCGCACGCCCGCCGGATATCGCCTGCTGATTTCTGTCAGTCAGTAAAGATCCATTGTGGCGAGGGAGCTTGCTCCCGCCGGACTGCATAGCAGTCCCCAGCCCTTGAATCATAAAGCGAGAGCCGCTTCGCGCCTCAGCGGGAGTTAGCGCCCTCGCCACAGGTTCTGCGTCACCTCTGACTGATACCCATTTGAAATCCCTGCCGGGACACCCTCCATGAGTCCGGCCCGAATCTGCGCGCCTGTGCGGCGCCATCGTGAGTGAACGCTATGAAATTCGCAGCCATTGAAGACGCACGTCAGTTTCTTGAGCAGAACCCCGACATCGACATGATCGAGCTGTTTATCCTCGATGCCAACGGCGTGCCGCGCGGCAAGCTGTTGCACCGCGAAGAACTGCTCGCGGTCTATGAAAGCGGTCGCCCGTTGCCGAGCACCATCCTTGGCCTGACCGTTCAGGGTGAAGACGTGGAAAACTCCGGGCTGGTCTGGGACGTCGGCGATATCGACTGCCGCGCCTATCCGCTGGAAGGCAGTCTGGTGCGCCTGCCGTGGCGGCAGATTCCGACCGCGGCGGTGCAGGTCAGCATGCACCCGACCGAGGGCCTGCCAGCGAGCATCGCCGACCCTCGCCATCTGCTGATCAAAGTGATCGACGCGCTCAGGGCCGAGGGCTATCACCCGGTGATGGCCTGCGAACTGGAGTTTTATCTGCTCGATGCGAAACGCGATCACAACGGCCGACCGCAACCGGCGCTCGATGCTGACGGTGGCCGCCCGCGACACACGCAGGTCTACGGTCTGCGCGAACTGGAGCAGATCGAACCGTTCCTCGCCGACCTCTACAGCGCCTGCAAACTGCACGGCATTCCGGCGCGCACGGCGATTTCCGAATACGCACCGGGCCAGGTGGAAATCACCCTCGAACATGGCGAGGCACTGGCAGCGATGGATCAGGCGGTGCGCTACAAACGTCTGGTCAAAGCCGTGGCGCACAAGCACGGCATGCAAGCGACGTTCATGGCCAAGCCGTTCGATGATCTGGCCGGCACCGGCATGCACATGCACGTCAGCCTTGCCGATGGCGAGGGCCGAAATCTGTTTGCGTCCGAAGACCCGGCCGGCACCCCGCTGCTGCGCACAGCAATTGGCGGCATGCTCGCCTCGCTGCTTGATTCGCTGCTGCTGTTCTGTCCGAACGCCAATTCCTACCGGCGTTTTCAAGCCAACAGCTACGCACCACTGGCGCCGACCTGGGGCGTCGACAACCGCACCGTGAGCCTGCGCGTGCCGGGCGGCCCGGCACCCACGCGACACATCGAACACCGCATCTGCGGCGCCGATGCCAACCCGTATCTGGCGGCAGCGGCGATTCTTGCGGGCATTCATCGCGGCATTCGTGAAGAGCTGGATCCGGGTGCACCGGTCGAGGGCAATGGGTATGCGCAGGCGAAAGAACTGCTGCCGACCGATTGGCTGACATCGTTGCAGGCGCTGGAAAATTCCGCGTGGGCGCGGGAGGCGTTGGGGCAGGAATTTCTCGGGGTGTATCTGGCGGTGAAGCGTGCCGAGTATCGGCAGTTCATGGCTGAGGTGGGTGAGCAGGATTGGCGCTGGTATCTGACCGAGGCCTGAGTATTCACCAGCCCCCTGTAGGAGTGAGCCTGCTCGCGATGGCGGTGTGTCAGATAGCTGATTTTTAACTGACACACCGCCATCGCGAGCAGGCTCACTCCTACAAGGGACCGCGTACACCCTGAATTGATATGGTCCCCAACATGCCCCTTCGCTGCAACTCCTACTACACCGCCACGCTCAACCAGGACACCGACTACCCGCCCCTGCAAGGTCGGCACACAGTTGATGTGGTGATCATCGGCGGCGGTTTCACCGGTGTCGCCACGGCCGTGGAACTGGCCGAAAAAGGCCTGAAAGTCGCCATCGTCGAAAGCCATAAAATCGGCTGGGGCGCCACCGGGCGCAATGGCGGGCAAGTCACCGGCAGCCTGTCCGGCGACGGCGCGATGCGCAAACAGATGCGCGCGACACTCGGTGATGACGTCGATGACTTCATTTGGCACCTGCGCTGGCGCGGGCATGAAATCATTCGTCAGCGCGTGGAAAAATACGCGATCCAGTGCGACCTCAAACACGGCCACCTGCACGCGGCGTACAAGCCGAGCCACATGAGCGACCTGCGCAAGGACTACGAAGAAGCCGTGCGTCGCGGTCTAGGTGACGAAGTCAGTCTGCTCGACCGCAATCAGGTCCGCGATCTGCTGCAAAGCGACCTGTATCACGGCGCAATCAAGAACACCCGCAACCTGCATCTGCACCCGCTCAACCTGTGCATCGGTGAAGCGCGGGCGGCGCAGAGTCTCGGTGCGCTGATCTTTGAGAACAGCGAAGTGCTGGAGATCATTCACGGCGACACACCCGGTGTGAGAACGGCCCACGGCCGGATCGACGCCAATCAGGTGATGCTCGCCGGCGACGTCTATCACAAGCTCGAACCCGCCCAGCTCAAGGGCAAGATTTTCCCGGCCATGGGCGGCATCGTCACCACCGCGCCGCTCGGCGAGCTGGCCCGGCAGATCAACCCCGAAGACCTCGCCGTGTACGACTGCCGCTTCGTCCTCGACTATTACCGGCTCACCGCCGACGGTCGCTTGCTGTTCGGTGGCGGCGCCAATTACAGCGGCAAGGATTCACGCGACATTGCTGCCGAACTGCGCCCGTGCATCGAGCGCACCTTCCCGGCGCTCAAGGGCGTGCAGATCGATTATCAATGGAGCTGCGCCATGGGCATTGTGATCAACCGTATTCCACAACTGGGCAAGCTGTCGGATAACGTCTGGTATTGCCAGGGCTACTCGGGGCACGGCATCGCCACGACGCACATCATGGGTGAAATCATGAGCCGGGCGATTACCGGGCAGATGGAGCAATTCGATACGTTTGCCGCGTGCCAGCATATTCGCGTGCCGATGGGTGATCTGCTCGGCAACCCGTTGCTGGCGGTGGGGATGTGGTATTACCAGATGCTTGAGCGGTTGCGCTGACTTCACTGGCCCTTTCGCGAGCAAGCCCGCTCCCACATTCGACCGCGTTCGATCTGCCCGAACGCGGTCGAATGTGGGAGCGAGCCTGCTCGCGAAGACGCCCTCAAATTCAACACAAAACCTCAATCCGGCAACTGCTCCACCACAATCCCCAACCGCCGATAATCCTCCACACTTCCCGACCCCAGATGCAGCTCTGTAATCAGCCTGTGCAGACGCGTACACGGCGCCACCACAAACGGCTCCACCGCGCCCAGCTTGTCCGCCGTGGTCACTGCAATCACCTGCGTCGCGCCGTTGAGCATCGCCTGTTTTATCGGCACTTCATCGAAATGCAGCGAGGTGATCCCCACTTCAGGATGGATCGCACAAACCCCGGTAATAGCCAGATCAGCCTTGATGCCCGCCAGCAATCGCAGCGCCTCCTGACCGCTCGCCGACATCGAGTGTGGATTCAATTCCCCGCCGGCCAGAATCACTTTCACGCCTTTGTATTCGGACAGCGCAATCGCCGTCAGCGGTGAAGCGGTCACGGCCGTGATGCGGATTTCAGCGGGTAACGAGCGCGCCACCTGCAAGGTGGTCGAACCGGAATCGAACAGCACAATCTGCCCGTCCTTGATGTGCTGCGCCGCCAGTTGCGCCAGGCGCACTTTGACCTCGTCGGTCTCATCCAGGCGGGTGAAGTAATCCTTGCCGGAGTCCTTGGGTCGCGGCAACGCCCCGCCATGCACGCGCTGCACCAGTCCGGCGTTGTCCAGTTCGGCAAGGTCGCGGCGGATGGTGTCTTCGGACACCGCAAAATGCTGGCTCAGCTCGGAGGCCATGACCTTGCCGTCGCGCTCAAGCAGCAAAAGGATTTTCTGCCGGCGCAGGGAAGGCAATTCGGCGATGGAATGATCGTGCATGGTTATGCCTGTTTGTGCTTGTAGTTGCATGTTTCGCTGAGACTAGCGAAAGCCTCTGGCAAATACAAACGCAGCGGCTATCAAAGATTTTGATCATTGGAATCGACAAGGCGAATTTTTTCTTTGCGCTTCGCCTGTTCACAATGGCCTCACTCTTAAAGCCTCAGGATGAACAACTGATGAATCTCAATTTCGCCTTCGCGTGCATGATCGTCGTGTCGTTCGCGATTGCCCTCGGCCACGCCTGACAGCGCGTCAGACCGAAGCCAGCAATTGCTCAAGCAACCATTTGTGCGCCGGATCGCGGTGCACACGTTCAGCCCAGAACATCGCCATTTCATAGCCTGGCACCGCCAACGGCGCATCGACTACTTGCAGCGCCGGATTGCCGCGCACCAGGCGTGACGGCAGCATCGCCACCAGATCGGTGCTGGCCAGCACCGACATCGCCATCAGAAAGTGCGGCACCGACAGCACCACTTTGCGCACCAGTCCGACCTCGGCCAGCGCCTTGTCGGTCACGCCGAAAAAGCCCCCGCCCTCGCGCGACACCAGCACATGTTCCAGCGCGCAGAACTGCTCGCGACTGGGTGCCTTCATCAGCCCCGGATGGCCGATGCGCCCGGCCAGCACATAGCGTTCGGTGAACAGCGGCCGCCGGTGCAGCTCCGGCGGCGCGTCTTCGCTGATGTGCAGGGCCAGATCGAACACGCCCTGCTCGGCCTGCTTGACCATCTGCGCCGGCGTCAGATCAATGATCGCCAGCCGTGTGCCCGGCGCCTGTTCGCGCAAATGGCTGAGCGCCGGCAGCACGACGGTGGACTCGCCGTAGTCGGTCGCGGCGATTTTCCAACTGTGCGTCGCCTGCGCCGGGTCAAACGCACTGGCCGGCGCCACCGCCCTCTCCAACGCCTCCAATGCATCACGCAGCGGCTCGCGCAATTCATCGGCGCGGGCTGTCGGGCGCATGCCTCTGGGGCCGGGCAATAACAGCGGATCATTGAAGATCTCGCGCAACCGCGCCAAATGCACGCTCACCGACGGCTGCGACAAATGCAGGCGCTGCGCCGCGCGGGTGACGTTGTGCTCGGCCAGCAACACATCGAGCGTCAGCAGCAGATTGATATCCATGCGTCTCAAATTATTCATGGCTATACCAGACATATCAGACATTCATTTCAAATATACCGGGCGAGCGACGATCCTGCAGTCATCCAACTCAAGGAGCACGCGACATGAACGTATTACTGGTCTACGCCCACCCTGAATCGACGTCGCTCAATGGCTCACTGCGCGACTTCACGGTACAGCGCCTGCAAGCGGCCGGCCACACCGTGCAGGTCTCCGACCTCTACGCGATGAAGTGGAAACCGGTGCTCGACGCCGACGACGCACCGCAGCGCGACCCATCGCAACCCTTTCACGCCTCGCTCGATTCCAAACGCGCCTACGCCGACGGCACCCAGGCCGCCGACATCGCCCGCGAGCAAGACAAACTGCTCTGGGCCGATGCCTTGATCCTGCAATTCCCGATGTGGTGGTTCAGCATGCCGGCGATTCTCAAAGGCTGGTTTGACCGCGTCTACGCTTACGGCTTTGCCTACGGCGTCGGCGAACACTCCGACAGCCGCTGGGGCGAGCGTTACGGCGAAGGCAAAATGAAGGGCAAGCGGGCGATGCTGCTCGTCACGACCGGCGGCTGGGAGTCGCATTACAGCCCACGCGGGATTAACGGGCCGATGGATGAGCTGCTGTTTCCGATCCAGCACGGGATTCTGTATTACCCGGGGTTTGAAGTGGTGCCGCCGTTCGTGGTGTATCGCACCAGTCGCATGGACGAAGCACGCTATGCCGAGACCACCGATGAACTGGGGCTGCGCCTGGACGAATTGTGGAGTGCCCGGCCGATCGGGTTTCGGCAACAGAATGGCGGGGAGTATGAGATTCCGGCGTTGACGTTGAAGGATGACATAGCACCGGACCTGGAAGGCTTTTCAGCGCACATCCGCTGAAACGAACACCGCTTCTGTGGCGAGGGAGCTTGCTCCCGGTGAAACAAACACCGCTTCTGTGGCGAGGGAGCTTGCTCCCGCTCGGCGACGCAGTCGTCGCAAATCCTGCCACCAAGTATCGACGCATCAGGATTTGGGGCCGCTTCGCAGCCCAGCGGGAGCAAGCTCCCTCGCCACAAATCAGACTTCTCCGCGCACCCGCCGCATCTGTACCCATAACGCCGGGGCAAAATGCAGCAACACCATCCGGCTCAGATGATGCGTCAGGATAAACACCACGTTCAGCCCACCCCCAAACGCGACGATGGCAATTGTCTCGATCGCCCCCGGCATGTACGCCAGCCACAGCGACAGCGGATCACTGCCCAGCCAGCGCGCCGCCACTTCGGCAAATACCGCTGCGACGACAATCATCAAACCTACCGAGACGAAAGCTGTGCGGCCATGTCGCGCCAGTTCCGCGATGCCGAGTCCCTGAAACCGTGCGCCTATGCGCACGCCGAGAATCAGTGCGGCCAGATTCAGGCTCCACTCCGGCATGTGAAAGCCATGCAGCCATCCCGACTTCACAAACACAGCGGTGACGAGAATTGCGGTGAGCATGAACGGCGCCGGGACGCCGATTACCAGCAGCAGGCGCCCGAGCAACAGGCTCAAAGCAATGACCGAGAACGCGGTCAGCGCCATGCCTGTGGTCAGTGGGTCGTTGGCGACCTCGGCCGCCGCTGTGTGTCCGGGGATCAGCAAACTCACCAGCACGGTGATCAACAGCAGCCGCATCAGGTGCACGATGATGACTTTGCTCGAGGCCTTTTCCGACTCAAGCAAATCGAACACTGCGGCCAATGCGCCGGGATAAACCGCCAGCAGTGCATCGGTGCGGTTCCAGCCGGCGCCGCGTGTCAACCACCATCCGGCCAACGCGATCTGCACAGCCAGGCAGATCAGCAGCACGCCAAGGCTGGGCAACATCGTTGAGGCCGTTTCGCTATCCCAGGCGTCGAACATCAGCCCGGTGGCGATGCCCAGTGTGACCTGGATGTAGCCCAAGCCATAAGGGGTTACCGGGGCGATGCCGGTCTTACTGGCGAACAACGCGGTAACGACAATCGAGCCCAACAGCAGGCCGTGGGGTACGCCTTCGAACTGCAACAACGCGCCGAAAGCGGCAGCAATCAACAAACACAAAACGGATTTCATAGTCGCCTTCCTGGCTATTCAACTGACACACCCCTATCCATTGTGGGAGCGAGCCTGCTCGCGAAAGCGTCTCACCAGTCACTGATGAATAACTGATCTGCCGCATTCGCGAGCAGGCTCGCTCCCACAGGGAACCCCGCACGCCTTACATACGCAACCGCGCCATCGCCCGCCGATATTTCTCGATCCGCTCCAGATCCTCCCAACTCGGCGAGGCGATCCGCGAGAGATCGCTGTTTTCTTCCAGATCCGCCAGTTTCACCGCCCGCCCGATCGCATTCTGCGCGGCGCGGTCGACAAAATCGTCGTAAGACTCGCCGGGCGCCTTGGTCACCGATGCGATGGCCGTCAGCACCTCTTCGCTGAAACCTTCCCGGCGCAAGTCATCGAGACTGACGCCGCAATCCTCGACCATATCGTGCAGCACGGCGACGATGCGTTCTTCCAGCGTGGTCATGCGCATCATGACTTTCAGCGGATGCAGAATGTACGGCGCGCCGCCCTTGTCCACTTGCCCGGCATGGGCCGTGGCGGCAATGGCAATGGCGCGTTCGAGGGTTTGAACCATGGGAATTCTCCGGGGTTTAGATGCCGTAGCGGCCGCCGACGCGGATGTTGCGCTTGAACCAGTGGCCGATGGCGTTCAGGCGTCCAACGGGCTTGTTTGGTTGCTGATGGCGCTGGAGGATCAAAGACACCAGCGTGGCCTGATCGGCCTGCGGATGGGCATCGATCAACTCGGCCACCCAAGCGCAATCGGCCTTCTTCAAGTGTTCGCGCCATTCGCCGGGCCAGGCGTCGAGTTCATCCCGCGCCAAAAACCGCGCACCGCCATGCTCCATGTGCCCGCCGCCCATGGACTGCTCAAAGCAAAACGGCGTGTCCGGCTGGCCTGGATCGATATGGAACAGGTAGATGTCGTGGAAGGGCTGTTGCGAGCTGGGCGCGTTGTTGCGGCGGCCGATTTCGATCATGACGATGTTCCAATCCGTGGGGCGCTGAAGGTGTCCGATTGTTTCGCAGTGTACGCGAACGGCGCCGCCTGGAAACCCGATTGAACCTGGCGCGCCACCGCGATCTCGAAAGCAGACAAGCGCCCAGTCATCGATCAGACGCGGCGCCATTGGAGAGGAAACTGCCGATGAACACCCGACTGCTGTTCCTGATCGCCACGTTTTGCCTTATTCCCACCTGCGTCATGGCCGAAGGCTGCGACGTCCAGACCCGCTCCTCCAGCGCCTCGGTGCCGGCGGTGGAAACTCACAGTTGCTACGAGTACGAGGGCGTGCCCGTAGACTCGATCAACTGGTCGTGCAGCAACGAAACCAAAGACACCCTCAATGCGACCAAGAAAAAAGTCGAACGCTGCGACGATCACTATCAGGCCACCTGCACTGCCCGCCTCACCCAGGAATCCCTGGCCAACCCGCACTCGACCAGCAAAGACAAAAGCGCCAAACCGCTGAACCTGCCTGACAACGCGCATGTGACCACGTACTACTACGACGCCGAACATTTGGCTCAGGCCAGGATTGATTGTGAAAACGGTGGCGGACAGTGGAAGGCGAAGTGATCGCCGAGCGGATGTTTGCGCAGGACTGAAACCCCGGCTGACCGCGTTGGGATTCTGAAAGATTCGTAGGAAAACACACCGAGTGTCGAGGGAGCTTGCTCCCACAGGGCTACGAAGCAGTCCGGGAGTGGGCTAATCCCTTTCATCAGCGAGCGTGCGATTGTCGGATTACGCCGCCTGCGTCGCCAAACGGGGCGGTATTTTTCGTCTGCGCGGCGGGTTTTACGTCCTACAGGCCGGTTGCGACAAGCGAAAACGCGACCTAAAGTGAGCCGCCGCTGACCGCTGTCACCCTATGGATCGCAGCAAACGGAAGGTGTTGCTTCCCGATGAAAGGACCCGCTAATGGCCGTACACAAACCGCTCCACCATTACGCCCACATGTCCCACCCCGCCACCGAACGCCCCGTGCTGCTCATCGACGCCGACGCCCCGTTGCGCGATCTCCACGCCTGCCTTGCCGAGCGCCTCAACGCCGTCCTCAAATACCTCGACCTGATCGCCTGCACCAGCCTCCCCGACTATGCCGAAAACGACATCAACACGGTGACCAATATCGCCAGGATCATGGTGCAGGATGTCAGTGATGTGTTTCGGGTGATTGAGCGGCGGGGGCTTGCCGACTAGTAAGTCAAAACGAAGAAACCGCGATTACGCGGTTTCTTAGGGTTCGCCAATTTGCGAAAACGGCGGACGAATTAAATAGCTTCGCTTTAAAAATTCGCCGGCGTATTCGCGCTGATAATTTCAGCCTCATCCGCCCCGATATTGCGAAACTTGTGAGGCAACGTGGTCGGGAAGTAGTAGCCATCCCCTGCATTCAACACACTCACCTGCCCGTCCACCGTCAGTTCCACGGTGCCACGGGTGACAAGCCCGCACTCTTCGCCTTCGGCATGCACGATCGGCTCTTCGCCGGAGCTTGCGCCCGGTGCGTATTGCTCGCGCAGCAGGCGCATCTGCCGGCTGGGGACGGAGGCACCGATCAGCAGCAGGCGCAGGCCGTGGCGGCCGAGGTCGGGTTGTTCGTTGGCGCGGAAGACGTATTGGTGCTCGCGCGGGGGCTGGTCGAAGGTGAAAAAGTCGGCCAGGGACATCGGTATGCCTTCGAGCAGCTTTTTCAGCGAGCTGACCGAGGGGCTGACGCGGTTCTGTTCGATCAGCGAGATGGTGGCGTTGGTCACGCCGCTACGCCGGGCGAGCTCGCGCTGGGAGAGTTTGTAGCTTTCGCGTACTAGTTTGAGTCGAGAACCCGTATCCATGACAGCCTTATGTAAGAACGACTTAAGGGCGATGGGGGTGGGTGGCGGGTGCCGCGCAGGTCGCGCGGATCACGTTGCTCCCGTGTCCCGGAACCGTGAAAGGCGGCTATTAAATCACGTTTGCAGGTGTTGCTCAGCAGGTTCGATGGATGGTTGGGCAAAAGTCATTTTTGCCTTGGCAATACAGTCAATGTGGGAGCGGGCTTGCTCGCGAAAGCGGTGTGTCAGGCGACATGAGTGTTGGATGATATGGCCCCTTCGCGAGCAAGCCCGCTCCCACAGTTGGATTTTGGTGTGTCAGGAAGTATTTCGGTGGCTGGGCTGGCCTCTTCGCGAGCAGGCTCACTCCTACAGTGGGATTTTGGTGTGTCAGGCAGTATTTCGGTGGCAGGACTGGCCTCTTCGCGAGCAGGCTCGCTCCCACTATGGATATCGGTGCGCTTGCCAAAGTGAAAAACCGGCGGGGCTTTTGGGCCGCCGCCGGGGAGGTAACTTAGACGCCGAAACGGTCGCGCAGCGAGTAGTAGACGGCGCCAAGGGCGGTCAGCGGTGCGGAGAAGGTGCGGCCGCCGAGCATCGGCATGTGCGGCAGGGAGGCGAAGGCGTTGAAGCGTTCGGCGTCGCCGCGAATCATTTCCGAGATCAGTTTGCCGGCCAGGTGCGAGCAGGTGACGCCGTGACCGCTGTAGCCCTGCATGTAATAGGCGTTTTTCTCGATGCGGCCGAATTGCGGCATGCGTGACATGGTCAGCAGGAAGTTGCCGGTCCAGCGATAGTCGATTTTCACGTCCTTGAGTTGCGGGAAGGTCTTGAGGATCTTCGGGCGAATCAGTTGCTCGATGTCGTCCGGTTCCCGTGCGCCGTAGACCACGCCGCCGCCGTAGAGCAAGCGGTTATCGGCGGTGAGGCGGTAGTAGTCGAGCAGATAATTGCAGTCTTCCACGCAATAATTGTGGGTGATCAGGCCGCGCGCCTGCTGCTCGGTCAGCGGTTCGGTGACGACAATCTGCGAGCCGCACGGCATGCTTTTCGCGGTGACACGGTTATCCAGGCCTTGCGGCAGATACGCATTGCCGGCGATCAGCAGGTATTTGGCGCGCACCAGACCTTTGCCGGTGCGCACGGTGATCGGCTCGCCGTAGGTGATTTCCACCGCTGCCGATTGCTCGTAGATCTTGCCGCCCAGGCGCACGATCGCAGCCGCTTCACCGAGCGCCAGGTTCAGTGGATGAATATGGCCGCCCTGCATGTCCAGCAAGCCACCCACGTATGCATCGGAGCCGACTTCGCGACGAATGTCGGCTGCGTCGAGCATCTTCAGATTGCGGTTGCCGTAGCGCTCCCAGTTGCGCTTCTGGTCGGCGAGGCCGTTGAGCTGTTTCTTGTTCATCGCCGCGAAAATACCGCCCGGGCGGTAGTCGCACTTGATGTCGTAATCCTTGATGCGCGAACGGATGATGTCGGCGCCTTCGAAAATCATGCTGCCGAGGATTTCCGCAGTCCTGTCACCGTAACGCTCTTCGATCACATCGACGTCGCGACTGTAGGAGTTGACCAGTTGGCCGCCATTACGCCCGCTGGCGCCGTAGCCGACTTTCGCCGCTTCGAGCACCGTGACTTTGTAGCCGGCCTCGCTGAGGAACAGCGCCGACGACAGGCCGGTATAGCCCGCGCCGATGATGCAGACATCGCAGTCCACCGCCTCTTCAAGCACCGGGAAGTCGATGACTTCGTTGCGGGTGGCGGCGTAGTAGCTGTTGACGTGTTGTTGTTTCATACGATTCTCCGATGGCCGCCAGACGCTGGCGACCGCCGCTGTTAAAGAATTAGAGCTTGATCCAGGTCGCTTTCAGCTCGGTGTACTTGTCGAACGCGTGCAGCGATTTGTCGCGACCGTTGCCCGACTGTTTGAAACCACCGAACGGCGCGGTCATGTCGCCGCCGTCGTACTGGTTGACCCAGACGCTGCCGGCACGCAGGCCGCGGGCAAAGGTGTGCGCCTTGCTGAGGTTGCTGGTCCACACGCCGGCGGCGAGGCCGAAGATGCTGTCGTTGGCAATCTGCAGCGCTTCTTCGGCGGTGTCGAAGGTGATCAGCGACAGCACCGGGCCGAAAATCTCTTCCTGAGCGATGGTCATCGCGTTGGTCACGCCATCGAAAATCGCCGGTTGCACGTAGAGCCCGCCGGTTTCTTCGAGGCTGCGCTGGCCGCCGGCAATCAGCTCGGCGCCCTGCTCACGCCCGATGCTGATATAGCGCAGGACGTTGTCGAGCTGACGCTGATCGACCACGGCGCCGACGGTGGTCGCCGGATCGAGGGCATGCCCCGGTTGCCACGCTTGCATCGCCTCGACCAGCAACGGAATGAACTGCTCACGAATCGAACGCTCGACCAGCAATCGCGAACCAGCGGTGCAGACTTCGCCCTGGTTGAAAGCGATGGCACTGGCCGCCGCCTGGGCTGCGGCGCGCAGGTCCGGCGCGTCGGCAAACACGACGTTGGGGCTCTTGCCGCCGGCCTCGAGCCAGACGCGTTTCATATTGCTCTGGCCGGCATAAATCATCAGTTGCTTGGCAATCGCCGTGGAGCCGGTAAAAGCCAGTACGTCGACATCCATGTGCAGCGCCAGCGCCTTGCCCACGGTGTGGCCGAAGCCCGGCAGCACGCTGAACACGCCTTTCGGGATGCCAGCGTCCAGCGCCAGCTGCGCGATGCGGATGGCCGTCAGCGGCGACTTTTCCGAAGGTTTCAAAATGAACGAGTTGCCCGCCGCCAATGCCGGAGCAAATTTCCAGCTGGCCATGATCAGCGGGAAATTCCACGGCACAATCGCCGCGACCACGCCGGATGGCTCGCGGGTAACGAGGCCGAGTTGATCGTGCGGCGTGGCGGCAACTTCGTCGTAGATCTTGTCGATGGCTTCGGCACTCCAGCGGATCGCATTGGCGGTCGCCGGGATGTCGATGCTCATCGAATCGCTGATCGGTTTGCCCATGTCGAGGGTTTCCAGCAGCGCCAATTCCTCCTGGTGTTGCAGGATCAGATCGGCGAAGCGGATCAGGATGCGCTTGCGCTCGGCCGGGGCTTTTTTCGCCCAGATGCCGGAGTTGAAGGATTGGCGTGCGGCTTCGACGGCGAGGTTGGCATCGGCTTCATCGGTGCTGGCCACGGCGGCGAGGAAGCGGCCGTCGACCGGGCTCAGGCATTCGAAGGTGTCACCGCTGATAGCGGGGCGGTATTCGCCGTCGATGAAGGCACGGGATTCGATAGTCAGGGACTGGAAGCGTTGTTCCCAGTCGTTGCGGGTATTGGTCATTGTTTTGGGCTCGACAAAAGGAATGGGATGGGCGAACGCACGCCAAACGAAATCTGATAACCCGATCCATGTGGGAGCGGGCTTGCTCGCGAAAGCGTCGTGGCAGACAACACACTGGTGAATGACACACCGCATTCGCGAGCAAGCCCGCTCCCACATTGGATCTATGTCAGCCTGTAATCAGACGGTATGCAGATACCAGTTGTACTCAAGGTCAGAGATCGAGTTTTCGAACTCGGCCAGTTCGCTCTCCTTGCACGCGACAAACACATCGATGTACATCGGGTCGATGTAGCGCGCCATGACTTCGCTGTCGTCGAGTTCACGCAGAGCGTCGCGCAGGTTGTTCGGCAGACTCTGTTCGTTCTGCTCGTAGCTGTTGCCTTCGACCGGGGCGCCCGGTTCGATCTGATTGGTCAGGCCGTGGTGAATACCGGCCAACACTGAGGCCATCAGCAAATACGGATTGGCGTCGGCACCGGCGACGCGGTGTTCGATGCGCACGGCGTCCGCCGAACCGGTCGGCACGCGCACGGCAACGGTGCGGTTGTCGATGCCCCAGCTCGGCGAATTCGGCACGTAGAACTGCGCGCCAAAGCGGCGGTACGAGTTGACGTTCGGGCAGAGGAAGGCCATTTGCGCCGGCAGGGTCTCCAGCACACCGCCGATGGCGTGTCGCAGCGCGGCGTTCTGCTCGGGATCCTCGCTGGCGAAGATGTTGTTGCCTTCTTTGTCCAGAATCGAAATGTGCACATGCAAACCATTGCCCGCCTGACCCGGATAGGGCTTGGCCATAAAGGTCGTGTCCATCTCGTGGTCGTAGGCGATGTTCTTCACCAGACGCTTGAGCAGGACGGCGTAATCGCAGGCCTTGATCGGGTCGGAAACGTGATGCAGGTTGACTTCGAACTGCGCCGGGGCGCTTTCCTTGACGATGGCGTCAGCCGGGATGCCCTGCTCTTTCGCGCCTTCGAGGATGTCTTGCAGGCAGTCGACGTACTCGTCGAGGTCGTCGATCAAGTAGACCTGCGTCGACACCGGGCGCTTGCCGGACACCGGCGAGCGTGGCGATTGCGGACGGCCGTTCACGTTGTCCTGGTCGATCAGATAGAACTCGAGTTCGAACGCGGCGCAGATAGTCAGGCCGAGGTCGTCGAATTTGCGCACGACGTTGGCCAGCACTTCACGCGGATCGGCAAAGAACGGCTGGCCTTCGATCTCGTGCATGGTCATCAGCAACTGTGCCGTCGGGCGCTTTTGCCACGGCTCGATGCTCAGGGTGCCGGGGATCGGGTAGCAGATGCGGTCCGCGTCGCCGATGTCCAGGCCCAGGCCGGTGCTTTCCACCGTGGAGCCGTTGATGTCGAGCGCGAAAAGCGAGGCCGGCAGGTTGATGCCTTTCTCGTACACCTTATGAAGACTGGTGCGTTCGATGCGCTTGCCGCGCACCACACCGTTCATGTCCGCAATCAGAAGGTCGACGTACAAAACCTCAGGATATTTCTTAAGGAATGCGTTGGCTTCGTTGAGTTGAACGGTACGCAGAGGGACCGACATGATGCACCTATTTAGCTGTTAATTATTATGTTCACTGCCGTGTTGCGCAGCCAGTCAATCCGAAAGGCAAAGTGAAGTCAATAGCGAACAGCTGGCCCTCCAGCCTTTATTTTTCGGGGTTTAACTAACACTCGCGTGCCATATCAACCGCCAAACGCCGTAAAACCTGAGCGATTTCACGGGCGGCGTTTAGAATTTTTTACAGGACAGTTGTTAATTAAAATCAACGAGGCTAAGCTCCGGAAAAGCTCGTTCAAGTGACTCACTTCGAGGTGAATAAAAATGGCATTCAAGCCATTGATCGGCGTTACTGCGTGCGTCAAACAGATTGGCCTGCACCCCTATCACATCAGCGGCGACAAGTACGTTCGCGCTGTCAGCGTGGGCGCTGAAGGGTTGCCAGTGGTCATTCCATCCCTTGGCAACCTGACGGAAATCGACGACCTGCTCGGCCAGCTCGACGGCCTGTTGCTGACCGGCTCGCCCTCCAACGTGGAACCGTTCCACTATCAAGGCGCCGCCAGCGCCCCGGGCACGGATCACGATCCGGCGCGCGACGCCACCACCCTTCCTTTATTGCGTGCAGCCATCGCGGCGGGCGTTCCGGTGCTCGGTATCTGCCGTGGTTTCCAGGAGATGAACGTCGCCTTCGGCGGCAGCCTGCACCAGAAGGTGCACGAGTTGCCGGGCATGCTCGACCACCGCGAAGCCGACAGCCCCGACGTCGCCGTGCAATACGCACCGGCCCATGCGGTCAGCGTGCTCGCCGGCGGTGTGTTTGAAGCGCTGCAGTTGCCGGATGAATTTCAGGTCAACTCGATTCACAGCCAGGGCATCGACCGCCTCGCGCCCGGCCTGCGCGCCGAAGCCGTGGCGCCGGACGGTTTGATCGAGGCGATCTCGGTCGAGCACAGCCCGACCTTCGCCCTCGGCGTGCAATGGCACCCGGAATGGCAGGTGCTGGACAACCCCAACTACCTGAAGATTTTCCAGGCGTTCGGCGCCGCGTGCCGGCAACGGGCGGCGCGGCGCAGTCAGCGCTGACACCAGTAACGAATACGTAACGATTGACTGCCCCCACAGCGGTCGGGCGTGCCTGCGCGCACCCGTCAGTTGTGAGCAACAACACCTGTAATAACAACAAGTACGACCCAGGCAGCCAGGACGGCGGCGCCGAACAAGCCCTCGCAACGCACGTTCAGTCAGGCATGCGCAATCCCCTTGTAGGAGTGAGCCTGCTCGCGATAGCAATAGACCAGTCAACAGAGATGTCGACTGACATGGCCTCATCGCGAGCAGGCTCACTCCTACAGGGGATGCGTAAAGACTGAAATTGCACTTACAGGCTTGCAATCCACTTAAGCCCGGCCACATTGGCCAGGCAACTGAAACCTGTTGGGAGTTTCACATGGCAAACGCCTCCAGCACTTACAGGAAGGCACTTGAAGGTCATCAGCAACCGAAAAAGGTGCTGGTGAAGGTCGATCGTGTCACCAAGAAGTTCGACGAAACCGTCGCCGTGGACGATGTGTCCCTGGAAATCCATCAGGGCGAGATTTTCGCCCTGCTCGGCGGCTCCGGTTCAGGCAAATCGACCCTGCTGCGCATGCTCGCCGGTTTCGAGCGGCCGACCGAGGGGCGGATTCTGCTTGATGGCGTCGACATCACCGACATGCCGCCGTACGAACGGCCGATCAACATGATGTTCCAGTCCTACGCGCTGTTCCCGCATATGACGGTCGCGCAGAACATCGCCTTCGGCCTCAAGCAGGACCGTTTGCCCGCCAGCGAAATCGATGCCCGCGTCGAAGAAATGCTGCGCCTGGTGCACATGACCCAGTACGCCAAACGCCGCCCGCATCAGTTGTCCGGCGGTCAGCGCCAGCGCGTCGCCCTCGCCCGCTCACTGGCCAAACGGCCGAAGCTGCTGCTGCTCGACGAGCCGATGGGGGCGCTGGATAAAAAGCTGCGTTCGCAGATGCAACTGGAGCTGGTCGAGATCATCGAGCGCGTCGGCGTGACTTGCGTGATGGTCACCCATGACCAGGAAGAAGCCATGACCATGGCCGAGCGCATCGCGATCATGCACCTGGGCTGGATCGCGCAGATCGGCAGCCCGGTCGACATTTATGAAGCGCCGGTCAGCCGCATGGTCTGTGAGTTCATCGGCAACGTGAACGCCTTTGACGGCACCGTGGTGGAAGACCTCGAAGGCCACGCGATCATTCACAGCCCGGATTTGCAGCAGAAGATCTACGTCGGTCACGGCGTCAGCACCTCGGTGCAGGACAAGTCGATCACCTACGCGATCCGCCCGGAAAAAATGCTCGTCAGCACCACCCAGCCCGAAGGCCGCTACAACTGGTCCGAAGGCAAGGTGCATGACATCGCCTACCTCGGTGGCCACTCGGTGTTCTACGTCGAGCTGCCCGGCGGCAAGGTCGTTCAGTCGTTCATGGCCAACGCCGAACGCCGTGGCGCGCGGCCGACCTGGGACGACAAGGTCTACGTCTGGTGGGAAGACGACAGCGGCGTGGTACTGCGCTCATGAGAACCTTCAATCAGCAATTCCTGCGCCTGGTGCCCAGCGGACGAAAACTGGTGATCGGCATTCCGTTCATCTGGCTGTTCCTGTTCTTCATGCTGCCGTTTTTTCTGGTGATGAAGATCAGCTTCTCGGAAGCGGCGCTGTCGATCCCGCCGTACTCAGAGATCTACACCTTCGCCGAGCAGAAATTCCAGCTGCTGCTGAACATCGGCAATTACACCCTGCTGGGTGAAGACGAGCTGTACCTGTCGGCGTACCTCGGCTCGCTGAAGGTCGCGGCGCTGAGCACGCTGATGTGCCTGGTGATCGGCTTCCCGATGGCCTATGCAATCACCAGGACCGGCAAGGAAACGCAAAACGTCCTGCTGCTGTTGATCATGATGCCGACGTGGACGGCGATTCTGATCCGCGTGTATGCGTGGATGGGCATCCTCAGCAACAACGGCCTGCTTAACGGTTTTCTGATGTGGACCGGGCTGACCGATCACCCGATC
This sequence comes from Pseudomonas sp. SWRI111, assembly GCF_014268555.1. Taxonomy (NCBI): domain Bacteria; kingdom Pseudomonadati; phylum Pseudomonadota; class Gammaproteobacteria; order Pseudomonadales; family Pseudomonadaceae; genus Pseudomonas; species Pseudomonas sp. SWRI111. The sequence goes on from NZ_JABWQQ010000008.1 coordinate 166,655, forward strand.
GAGATCCTCAACACCAATACCGCCGTCTATATAGGAGTCGTGTACGCGTATCTGCCGTTCATGGTCCTGCCGCTCTACGCCAATCTGGTCAAGCACGACAACAGCCTGCTGGAAGCCGCGCAGGATCTGGGGTCGAGCAACTTCAACAACTTCTGGAAAATCACCGTGCCGTTGGCCAAAAACGGCATCATTGCAGGCTGCATGCTGGTGTTCATTCCGGTGGTCGGTGAGTTCGTGATTCCGGAACTGCTCGGCGGCCCGGAGACCCTGATGATCGGTCGCGTGCTGTGGCAAGAGTTTTTCAATAACCGCGACTGGCCGGTGGCGTCCGCCCTGGCGGTGGTGATGCTGTTGATCCTGATTGTGCCGATTCTGCTGTTCAACCGCAGCCAGGCCAAAGAGATGGAGGCACGGGGATGAAACGCTTCAATTTTTCGAAATTCATGCTGATCTTCGGCTTGATGTTCATCTATCTGCCGATGCTGATCCTGGTCATTTACTCGTTCAACGCCTCGAAACTGGTGACGGTCTGGGGCGGCTGGTCGGTGAAGTGGTATGTCGGCCTGCTCGACAACACGCAACTGATGGGTTCTGTGGTGCGCTCACTGGAAATCGCCTGCTACACCGCGATTGCGGCGGTGGCGCTGGGCACGCTGGCGGCGTTCGTGCTGACCCGCGTGACGCGCTTCAAGGGCCGTACGCTGTTCGGTGGGCTGGTGACGGCGCCGTTGGTGATGCCTGAGGTGATTACCGGTCTGTCGTTGTTGCTGCTGTTCGTGGCGATGGCGCAGTTGATCGGCTGGCCGCAGGAACGTGGCATCGTGACGATCTGGATCGCCCACACCACGTTTTGTGCCGCTTATGTAGCAGTGGTGGTCTCCGCCCGTCTGCGGGAACTGGACCTGTCTATCGAAGAAGCGGCAATGGATCTCGGCGCCAAACCGTTCAAGGTGTTTTTCCTGATCACCATTCCGATGATCGCGCCGTCGCTGGCGGCAGGCGGGATGATGTCTTTCGCCCTCTCGCTGGACGACCTGGTGCTGGCGAGTTTCGTTTCCGGGCCGGGTTCCACCACCCTGCCGATGGAAGTGTTCTCGGCGGTGCGTCTGGGCGTCAAGCCTGAGATCAACGCCGTGGCCAGCCTGATTCTGCTGGCGGTGTCGCTGGTAACTTTCCTCGTCTGGTACTTCGGCCGTAAGGCTGAAGCCAACCGCAAGCGGGCGATTCAGGAAGCGATGGAGCAGACCGCGAACGAGTCGTGGCAGCCGCAACGTGCGGCGACCGCCTAAGCAACATTGATGAACAACTGTGGCGAGGGAGCTTGCTCCCGCTTGAGTGCGCAGCGCTCACAGCTTTTTGGGTCTGCTGCGCAGCCCAGCGGGAGCAAGCTCCCTCGCCACAAAGTTCTGTGTACATCAGGATTTTCGGTTTGTGTTTTTGAATAAGAAGAATGGAGTTGTACCGATGAAAATGTTTGGCAGGACTCTGCTGACACTGTCCTTAACGGGCGCAATGGTCATGGGCGCCCAGGCCAACGACAAGGTGCTGCGTGTTTACAACTGGTCCGATTACATCGCGCCAGACACCGTGAAGAAGTTTGAAGACGAAACCGGCATCCGCGTGACCTACGACGTTTTCGACAGCAACGAAACCCTTGAGGCGCGCTTGCTGGCGGGTAAATCCGGTTACGACATTGTCGTGCCGTCGAACAGTTTTCTGGCCAAGCAGATCAAGGCCGGCGTTTACCAGCCGCTGGACAAATCAAAACTGCCGAACTGGAAGAATCTCAACCCGGTGCTGCTGAAAAACGCCGCCGCCAGCGATCCGGACAACGCCCATGCGTTCCCGTACATGTGGGGCTCGATCGGCATCGGTTTTAATCCGTCCAAGGTCAAGGAAGTACTCGGCGCCAACGCCCCTACCAATTCCTGGGATTTGCTGTTCAAGCCGGAAAACGCCGAGAAGCTAAAAGCCTGCGGCATCAGTTTCCTCGATTCGCCGACCGAAATGCTTCCGGCCGCCCTGCATTACCTGGGCTATCCGGTGAACGACAGGGACAAGGCCCACATCGCCGAAGCCGAAGCGCTGTTCATGAAGATCCGTCCCTACGTGGCGTATTTCCATTCCTCCAAGTACATCTCGGATCTGGCCAATGGCAACATCTGCGTGGCCGTCGGTTACTCCGGCGACGTGTTGCAGGCCAAGGCCCGCGCGGTGGAATCGGGCAACCACGTGGTGATCGACTACAGCATTCCCAAGGAAGGCGCCGGCAGCTTCTACGACATGGTCGCCATCCCGCGCGATGCGGCGAACGTCGACAATGCCTATCTGTTCATGGATTTCCTGATGCGGCCTGACATCATCGCCGAAGTCACCAACAGCATCGGCTACAGCAACGCCAACGCCGCCGCGACGCCGTTGGTCGATGAAGCGATCCGCAACGAACCGGGCTCGTACCCGTCGCAAGCGGTGATGGCGACGCTGTATGCGGTGCCGGATCAGCCGATTGCTACGCAGCGGATCATGACCCGGGGTTGGACCCGGGTGAAGCTCGGCAAATAAGCACGCCAGTGATCAAAATGTAGGAGTGAGCCTGCTCGCGATAGCGGTGTGTCAGCCAACTGCGATACTGAATGTGCTGACGCATTCGCGAGCAAGCCCGCTCCCACAATAAATCGGTGTTGTGCCGGAAAACGTATTCCGTTCACGCAGCGCCTTACCACCGCTGCACTCTGCTCTGAACGGCCTCACCCGGCTCCCTCGGCTCGGGTGAATTTGCAGGCGCCTTCGGGCGCCTTTTTTTATGCGGTCAGATCAGCGACCAGTCCTGCAACATCCGATAGCGCCCCTTGTGTGATTCGAACAAAGCGAAGCGTTCAGCGCGCAGCAAGAATTCCGGCGGCGTGCTTACTTCCGGTTCCGCTGCTCGGAATTCGCGCGCCAGGGTCAGGTGCGGGCGGAACTCACGGGTGGACTCTTCAAAGCCGAATGGCAACATCGCCTGCTCCAGGGCGTAGACCAGACGCAACAACGCCGGCGGTGCCTGCTCGGGTGCCAGCGATAAAACCCCCGCACGTTGCCAGACCTGCAAACGATCCAGCGTAACCCTCAACGCCTGCCCCGGCGTGCGCACGCTGCCAGCCGCTTCGCAGACGCCATGAATCTGCGCTAACGGCACCGCGCCGAGAAACAGCAGGGTCAGATGAAAATTGTCGGCCGGCACCGGTTTACCGCTTCGCAAAGCCAACTGCGCACGCCATTGCGCAATCGCCTTGCGCTGAGCCGGCGGGCAGCCGAGGGCGAAAAACAGCCGCTTCGACGGTTCGTCCCTGCGCACCTCATCCATCATCGCCCTGCCCCCTTCGCTCATTGTGATACGTGCGATTCTACACAGCCTGTTCTGACGACTTGCGACAGGAAGCTATAGTTCAAGGATTGCCAACAACCGGAGGCTGCCATGCGCGAGATCCTCAGCAAAGAACCCTGGTGGGCCCGGCCACCACATCCCGGACAGGACGAAAGCGAACTGGTATGGGGATGGCTGGTGCACTACAGCGAGGGTGAACCCCGCTTTGAATTCGTGCGCGACAGGCCCACCGACGAGCAGATTCGCAACCGCAAGAGTTGCCGCACCACCCCCTCACCCGAGTGAATACAGCCCGTGAACACTCATCCTGTGGGAGCGAGCCTGCTCGCGAATGCAGTGTGTCAGTTGGCAAAAAAGTGACTGATTCACCGCCTTCGCGAGCAAGCCCGCTCCCACAGGGTCTTGTTGTGTAATGACTATTTCGGCAATCCACAGATCGTGTGGGAGTGGGCTTGCCCGCGAATGCGGTGTGTCAGTTGGGAAAAAGGTGACTGATTCACCGCCTTCGCGAGCAGGCTCGCTCCCACAGGGTCTTGTTGTGTGATGACTATTTCGGCAATCCACAGATCATGTGGGAGCGGGCTTGCCCGCGAATGCAGTGTGTCAGTTCGCAGAAACGTGACTGATTCACCGCCTTCGCGAGCAGGCTCGCTCCCACAGGGTCTTGTTGTGTAATGACTATTTCGGCAATCCACAGATCGTGTGGGAGTGGGCTTGCCCGCGAAAGCGGTGGTTCAGACACCGACTTCTTTCATTCTCCTTGCATGCCGGCTTCGATCGGTTGACTGATCGACTGCCCCGGACGCCATTCGACACGGTTCACCCCCAGCCCCACCGGCGACTCATCAGCCGCACCGAGACTGCGCTCGATGTGCCCGGCCATGTGCAGCGTGCCAGCCATGACCCCGGTCGTCGGGTTTTGCACCAGCTTCAGCCAGGCCTTGTCGAAGGTATTGCCCAGACTGCTGCGAATCAGCGCTTCGCTGTCGGGGCGGTCGTTGGCCTGGATAATTGCGCGAATACCGGCCACCCCCACTGAGATCATCGCCCCGGCCAGCTTTCCCGCGGCAGCGGCTACTGCGCTGGCCGCGCCGCGCGGGGCCATTTCCGCTTCGATGCGCTGGCTGGCGCGCTTGGCGACCGGGGCCATCGCCGCATCGGTAGAGGAAATGCCCTTGGCGCCGCCGTCGGTGTGGATCTTGTCAATCAGCGCGGCATAGGCCGGCAGGGTGTTCAGCGGCTCGGTGCTGATCACCTTGAACAAGGAAGCATCCCGCGCCGGCGGTGGCCCGAGGGCGATGGCCGGGATCTTCTGCAAACGACCATTGAGCTGCGCCACCGGCACGCCATAGCGCTGGGCGATGAGCGGCATCTGCTGCGCCATCAGCTGCGCATAGAACGCCGTGGCCTGGGCAAGAATCGCATCCGGATCGATCTCTACAGCGACGGGTGCCAACACTCTTTCCTGATATTGCTCAAGCAGATACGCCGCCAGCCGTTTCGCCGAAGCGTCCTGCTCGCCGCCGGCGCTGATTGTGTACCAACTGACCTTCATCGACAGCCATTCCTGGGTCCAGTAGCTGCTGAACCACGGGATGAAATTTTCTTCAGTTTGCTGATAGACCCGCGTGCGCCAATGTTCCATCGAACCACGGGCGAATAGCTTGACCTGCTCGGTGGCCTGCTGCGAGGCGCTGAGGATGTCGCGGTCGATTTGCTGCCAGGTTTGCGGTGACACCACCACGGTTTGCGGCGCACTCACCGGCGCCCGGGCCGAAGAGGCGCAGCCGGCCAGCAGAAACAGTGCGACGACGACCAGCGCGCGCGGGTTCACGGTGGTGGTGTCCTTTGGATGAGGGAGGTGCTGATTTGAGTATAGGTGGGTCAGTAAAAGGTGATGGTGGATGCAACGGCCTCTTCGCGAGCAGGCTCGCTCCCACAGGTTGGAACGCATTTCAAATGTGGGAGCGGGCTTGCTCGCGAAGGCGGAGTGTCAGGTACCACATGCATTGACTGACACACTGCCTTCGCGAGCAAGCCCGCTCCCACAGGGGATCTTCGCTAACCATCACTATTGTCGATATTCACCATCGCCACGATTGCCTTCCGCCCATCGTTCATGAAAGGCACGATTAGCGCATCCGACACACAACGAGGCGTTCACATGAAGATGCATACCCCAATCACCCTCTGCGTGAGTTTCCCGGTGTTCGGCAGCAACTACTACGAACAGCATGTGGTGAACCGCAAGGTGCCGACCCTGGTGTTCAACGAAGATTTCGAAGACCTGCTGATGCCCGCCGCGAGCAATCATTTCAGCAATGAAGTGGTCGGCCTCAACGATCAGTTCCGTTTTCTGAGCGACATCCTCGCCACCCATTTGCTGGACATCGAGGCCGCCGTGCCTGCGCGATCCAGCGTCCGGGCGAGCGCTCATTTTTAACCGTTGAGGGCGTTCCCCTTTCGGGTAAACGCCCTCTTTTTCATTCAATCAGTCATCGTCGCGATCACGGTAATAACGACGCCCGTCGCGGCGATCGTCATCGCGGTCATCCCAGCGCCGGTCATGATCGTAATAGCGGCCATGATCACGGTCGTAATGCCGGCCATGCCGGTGGTCATCATCAAAGTCTGCAATACAGCCGCCGAGCAGTACGGCGGCGCAAACGGTCAGCAGCATCGTTGTCGCGCGCTTCATTCAACACTTCCCTAAAACCAAGGTCTTGACGACGGAAATCGCCGCGCTGCCCGTGTCTTCGAAACACGCTGCGCGCAGCCGCAGATACGACCGGGCAATCGGTCGATGATTCAGTGGCCATTATCGACCGTTTGTCGCCCCGCCTGCGCTGACCGAACAGCGGCGAAATGCCTCCTATACTGCTTGCAACCAACCCCCACGCAACGGATCTGCGCCCTCAATAACAACAAGCAGAGGTGGACCATGGTCTGGCAGCAAATTTATGACCCGTTCGGCAACCCGGTGCTCTCCACATTGATGGCCGCCGTGCCGGTGGTGGTGATGCTCGCGGCACTGGCGTTTTTTCACGTCAAGGCGCATCTGGCAGCGTTGCTGGCGCTGGCTTCAGCGTTGCTCATTTCGATCTTTGCCTTCGACATGCCGGCGGGCATGGCCGGTTCGGCGGCGTTGTTCGGCGCGGCGAATGGCCTGCTGCCGATCGGCTGGATCGTCCTTAACATCATCTTTTTGCATCGCCTGACCACCGAGAACGGTTCGTTCAAAGTGCTGCAGGACTCTCTGGCGCGCATCACCGATGACCGCCGTTTGCAGCTGTTGCTGATCGCCTTCTGCTTCGGCGCGTTTTTCGAAGGCGCGGCGGGCTTCGGCACCCCGGTGGCGGTGACCGGGGCGATTCTGATCGGCCTGGGTTTTTCGCCGCTGGCCGCATCGGGCCTGGCGCTGATCGCCAATACTGCGCCGGTCGCGTTTGGTGCGCTGGGCACGCCGATCATCACCTTGGCGAAAGTCACCGGGCTGGACGAAATGGAGCTGTCGATGATGGTCGGGCGGCAGTTGCCATTCTTTTCGGTGCTGGTGCCGTTCTGGTTGATCTGGGCCTTTGCCGGGTGGCGCAAGATGCTTGAGGTATGGCCGGCGATTCTGGTGGCCGGCGTCAGTTTCGCCATCCCGCAATTCGTCGTGTCGAACTACCACGGGCCGATGCTGGTGGATGTGATCGCCGCGCTGATTTCCATGGCCTGTCTGACGCTGTTTTTGAAAGTCTGGAAACCGGCGAGCATTCACACCTCGGCGGCGCTGTCCGGCCGCGTCGACGATTCAAAGGTTGATGAAGAAAACATCACCGCCAGCGCCGCGTTCAGCGATCAGGCGCGCCCGGCGGTGATGCGCGCATGGATGCCGTGGATCATCCTCACCGTGTTCGTGTTTGCATGGGGCACCCAGGGTTTCAAAAACATGTTCGATACGCGCCCGGTGATTGATCCGGTCACGCAGTCGGCCAAGCTTGATGCGCAAGGCAAACCCATGCGCGAGGCCAATCCGCTCTTCGCCCCGGCAGTGACCTTTACCAGCCTCCACCTGCAGATCGAAAAAGTCCCGCCAGTGGTCGCGGCACCGAAAGCCGAGGAAGCGGTGTACAAATTCACTTGGCTGACCGCGACCGGCAGCGGGATTTTGCTGGCGGCGATCGTGGGCGGCTTGCTGATGGGCTATTCGATCCCGCAGTTGATCAGGCAGTACCTGCGCACGTTGTGGGTGGTGCGGTTTTCGCTGATCACCATTGCGGCGATGCTCGCGCTGGGCTTTCTCACGCGGTATTCGGGGCTGGATGCGACGATGGGGCTGGCGTTCGCCGCGACGGGGATTTTCTACCCGATGTTCGGCACCCTGCTCGGTTGGCTCGGGGTGGCACTGACCGGCTCCGATACCGCGTCGAACGTGCTGTTCGGCGGTTTGCAACGGGTGACCTCGGAACAGCTCGGGATCAGCCCGGTGCTGATGGCGGCAGCGAACAGTTCCGGCGGCGTGATGGGCAAAATGGTCGACGCGCAATCCATCGTCGTCGCCTCCACGGCGACCCGCTGGTACGGACATGAGGGCGAGATCCTGCGTTACGTGTTCTTCCACTCCATCGTGCTGGCGATCCTGGTTGGCGGGCTGGTGACATTGCAGGCGTATGTGCCGCCGTTTACCTCGATGGTAGTAGGGCATTAACTGGAAAACACATCTCCCCTGTAGGAGCGAGCCTGCTCGCGATAGCGGTCTGTCAGTCAAATCAGTATCAACTGACGGACCGCTATCGCGAGCAGGCTCACTCCTACAGGGGGGTTTGTGTTGTTTTGAAGATTGATGAATCCAGCACATAACCCTTTAGCGCAAATCCGACAAAACCTTTTCCCCTCTCCGGCGGTCACTCCTTAACGAGACTGGCATGCATGCCGGCGCGCCCCTTTGGGCCTTTTTGCAATCCTGCCGCCCGATGAGACAAGGAATCGAATCATGCCGATTTCCCGACGCAACTTCATGATCCTCGGCGCCGTAACCGCGACGGCGTTCGCAATGCCCCCTTTCATCAGCCTCAAGGCCTACGCGGCCAGTCTGGAGCAACCGGCCATGAGCAAAGTCACCCTGCACGTCAACGGTAAACCGCAAACGCTGGATGTCGACAACCGCACCACCCTGCTCGATGCCCTGCGCGAACACCTGCACCTGACCGGCACCAAGAAAGGCTGCGACCACGGCCAGTGCGGCGCCTGCACGGTGATCGCCGACGGGCGGCGGATCAATGCCTGCCTGACCCTGGCGGTCATGCACGAGGGCAGCGAGGTCACCACCATTGAAGGCCTCGGCATGCCGGACAAACTGCATCCGATGCAAGCCGCATTCATCAAGCACGACGGTTATCAATGCGGCTATTGCACGCCGGGGCAGATCTGCTCGGCGGTCGCCGTGCTCAAGGAAATCCGCGACGGCATTCCCAGCCACGTCAGCCCGAGCCTGACCGAGCCGCCGAAGCTGATCGCCGCCGAATTGCAGGAGCGCATGAGCGGCAACATCTGCCGCTGCGGCGCTTACTCGAACATCATCGAAGCCATCACTGAAGTCGCGGAGGTGCCGGCATGAGAGCCTTCAATTACAGCCGCGCCGACTCGCCTGCCGCAGCCGCCGCACAAGCTGCGCAAGTCCAGGGCGCGAAGTTCATCGCCGGCGGCACCAACCTGCTCGACCTGATGAAACTCGACATCGAAACCCCGGTGCACCTGATCGACATCAACCACCTCGGCCTGGATCAGATCGAAGCCACGCCCGAGGGCGGCCTGCGCATCGGCGCATTGGTGCGCAACACCGATCTGGCCGCCGATGCGCGGGTGCGCAAGGATTACGCCCTGCTTTCCCGCGCCCTGCTCGCCGGCGCGTCGGGGCAACTGCGCAACATGGCGACCACCGCCGGCAACCTGTTGCAGCGCACCCGCTGCCCGTACTTTTACGACACGCACCAAGCCTGCAACAAACGCAATCCCGGCAGCGGCTGCGCAGCCATCGGCGGGGTCACACGGCAATTGGCGATCATCGGCGTCAGTGACGCGTGCATTGCCACCCACCCAAGCGACATGGCCATCGCCATGCGCGCCCTCGATGCGCAGATTGAAACGGTGAAACCCGACGGCAGCACGCGCAGTATCCCGATGGCTGACTTTCATCAGTTGCCGGGCAACACACCGAATATCGAAACCAGCCTCGCGCCCGGCGAATTCATTACCGCCGTAACGCTGCCGCCTCCGGTCGGTGGCACGCACATTTATCACAAGGTGCGCGACCGCTCGTCCTACGCCTTTGCGCTGGTCTCGGTGGGTTTGATCTTGCAAAAGGACGGCAGCGGCCGCGTGGCGGTCGGCGGCATCGCGCCGAAACCGTGGCGGGTCGAAGCGGCAGACGCGCTGTTGCCCAAAGGCGCAAAAGCGGTCAGCGAACGCCTGCTCGAAGGCGCGACACCTACCGCTGACAACCAATTCAAACTGACACTGGTCGAGCGCACGCTGGCCTCGGTGTTGGCGCAAGCGAGGGAAACGGCATGAAATTCGACACGCCCGCCACCACCAACCCCATCGACCGCCTGAAGGTCGTCGGCCAACCCACCGAGCGCATCGAAGGTCCGCTGAAAACCAGTGGCCAGGCCACTTATGCCTACGAGCAACATGAGGCAGCAGCCAACCAGGCTTACGGCTTCATGGTCGATTCGGCCATCGCCAAAGGCCGGATCAAAGCGATTCATCTGGACGAGGCCAAAGCCGCGCCGGGCGTGCTGGCGATCGTCACCGCCGAGAACGCCGGCAAGCTCGCCAAGGGCGATTACAACGCCGCGCACCTGCTCGCCGGGCCTGAAGTCCAGCACTATCAGCAGGCCGTCGCACTGGTCGTCGCCGAGACCTTCGAACAAGCCCGCGCCGCCGCGCAATGGGTCAAGGTTGATTACGAAACCACGGAAGGCAAGTTCGATCTGGCCAGCGTCAAAGATCTGGGCGTCGAGCCGAAAGACGAGTTGCCTGACGTCAATCACGGTGATTTTGACAAGGCGTTTGCCGCGGCGCCGGTGCAGTTCGATCAGACCTACACCACCCCTGACCAGTCCCACGCGATGATGGAACCGCACGCGACACTGGCCGCATGGGAAGGCGATCAGCTGACCGTGTGGACGTCGAACCAGATGGTCGCCTGGAGTGTCGGTGACATCGCGAAAACCCTCGGCCTGCCGAAGGAAAATGTCCGTTTGGTCTCGCCGTACATCGGCGGTGGTTTTGGCGGCAAGTTGTTCATCCGCGCCGACGTGATCCTGGCCGCCCTCGGCGCGCGCATGGCCGGCAGACCGGTGAAAGTCGCCCTGGCCCGCCCGCAGATGGCGAATAACACCACCCACCGCCCGGCGACGATTCAGCGCATCCGCATGGCTGCAACCGCTGACGGCAAGCTCACGGCCATTGCCCACGAAGGCTGGTCGGGCAACCTGGCGGACGGCAAGGTCGAACTCGCCGCGCAGCCGAGCCAACTGCTCTACGCCGCGCAAAACCGCCGCGTCAGCATGCGCCTGGCGCCGCTCGACTTGCCTGAGGGCAACGCCATGCGCGCGCCCGGCGAAGCGCCGGGGCTGATGGTGCTGGAAATCGCCATGGACGAAATGGCCGAACAGCTGAACATGGACCCGGTGCAATTTCGCATTCTCAACGACACCCAGGTCGATCCGGTGAAAACCGAGCGGCCATTCTCCCAACGCCAACTGATCAAATGCCTGCAGACCGGTGCCGAGAAGTTCGGCTGGAATCAGCGCAAGGCGAAGCCGGGCACGCACCGAGAAGGCCGTTGGCTGATCGGCGTGGGCGTCGCCGCGGCGTTTCGCAACAACCTGCTGGTCAAGTCCGGCGCCCGCGTACGGCTGGAGCGCGATGGCAAAGTCGTCGTGGAAACCGACATGACCGACATCGGCACCGGTAGCTACACGATCATCGCGCAGACGGCGGCCGAAATGATGGGCGTTGGCCTCGATGATGTGGTGGTGCGTCTGGGTGATTCAAACTTCCCGGTGTCAGCCGGCTCCGGCGGCCAGTTCGGCGGTAACTGCTCGACCGCAGGCGTCTACGCTGCCTGCGTAAAACTGCGCGAAGCGGTGGCGGCCAGACTGGGGCTGGCGGCAGATCAGGCCGAATTCGTCGACGGGCAAGTGCGCGTCGGCAGCCAAAGCCTGCCGCTGCGCAACGCGGCGGCAAACGGCGCACTGGTCGGCGAGGACAGCATCGAGTTCGGTGATCTGGCCGAGAAATACCAGCAATCGACCTTCGGCGCGCACTTTGTCGAAGTCGCCGTCGATGCCGCCACCGGCGAAGTGCGCGTGCGGCGCATGCTTGCGGTATGCGCTGCCGGGCGGATTCTCAACCCGACGTCGGCGCGCAGTCAGGTGATCGGCGCGATGACCATGGGCGTCGGCGCCGCATTGATGGAAGAATTGGCGGTGGACAAACGCCTGGGCTTTTTCGTCAACCATGATCTGGCTGGATATGAAGTGCCGGTGCATGCCGACATTCCCCATCAGGAAGTGATTTTCCTGGATGAAACCGACCCGATTTCTTCGCCGATGAAGGCCAAGGGTGTCGGTGAGTTGGGGATTTGCGGCGTGAGTGCGGCAGTGGCAAATGCGATCTATAACGCCACCGGGGCGCGAGTCAGGGAGTATCCGATTACGCTGGACAAGCTTCTTGATTCGTTGCCGGAGATGATCTGAAAACGTCCCTGTGGGCGCTGCGATTTTTTGATCTTCAAAGCAAGATCAAAAGATCGCAGCCTCGTTGCACTCGACAGCTCCTACAGGTGGCGCCACTACGGTAATTGCGTTGTTGCTCGAAGCGTTGCGCTGGGGCAGCAACGTTTGTGCGGGGTCAGCCCACCAGTGCAATCAACTGATGCCGCTGCGCATCGGTCAGCATCGGCCCGAATCCCGCCCCGGCGTTATCGGCCATGTAACGCGGATTGCCGGTCCCCGGAATCACACAGGTCACCGCTGGATGTGCCAGCAAAAATTTCAGCGCCAGTTGCGGCCAACTGTTGACCTGCACATCCGAGACCCACGCCGGCAGGGCTTTGCCCTTGAGCCGGGCGAGCAAATCGCCGCCACCAAACGGCCGGTTGCAAATCACCGCCACTCCACGTTCGCGGCAAAGCGGCAGAATGCGTTTCTCGACACCTCGGTCGTCGAGGGCGTAATTGATTTGCAGAAAATCGAGCTTTTCGGCTTTCAGGACGGCTTCAACTTCGTCGTAGGCCGAGGAGGTGTAATGCGTGATGCCGATATAGCGAATCCGTCCCTGCTCTTTCCATTCGCGCAGCGTCGGCAGGTGGGTTTTCCAGTCGAGCAGGTTATGGATCTGCATCAAGTCGATGCGTTCGGTTTGCAGCAGGTTGAACGACTGCTCCATCTGCGCGATGCCCTCCTCGCGTCCACGGGTCCACACTTTGGTTGCCAGAAAGGCCGGCGAGCGCGGTTCGTGAATCGACAGCAACTCGCCGGTGGTCTGCTCGGCGCGGCCGTACATGGGCGAGCTGTCGACCACCGTGCCGCCCTTGCGAAACAGCTCGCTGAGTACCGCCGGTAACTGTTTGTAAGCCGGATCACCCGGGGCGACGTCGAAACCGCGATAAGTGCCCAACCCGACCATGGGCAGCGACTCGGAGCTGGAAGGGATGGTACGGGTCTGCATAGTCTGCTCTCCTGCCTTGTCCGGCGAAGTGAGGGTCGGCGGCAAGACAGCGGCCAGCGCTCGATCAACCGTAAAAACCGCCGTCGCCTCGGCAGCCAGCCTCAGCAAGCGACGACGGGAGTAACCCTCAGTGTGGCGCATGCGGGTCCTCCTGCTGCGCGGATCTGTTGCATGTTGTGTGCGACGGCTGTCAGGCGCAGTTGCTGAACTACACTGCGACAGCAAACCCCTCACCCCGTTAAAAGTAGCCGAATGTCCCGAACGCTGATGTCACTCGTCGTTTTCATCGTTGCCGTGTACCTGGTGCTGTGTGCGGCGCTGTTCGTGTTTCAGCGTTCGCTGATCTATTTTCCACAGCCTGCCGCAGTAACCTCTGAAGATACACGGCTGAAGCTGTCGATGCCGGACGCGGAGGTTTGGGTGACCACTCGCGAGCGCAGCGGATCGCGGGCACTGATCTATTTCGGCGGTAATGCCGAAGACGTTTCGCGCAATCTTGAGGAATTTGCCGAGGCGTTTCCCGATTACGCGCTGTATTTTTTGCACTATCGGGGCTTTGGCGGCAGCACTGGCTCACCTTCCGAAGCGGCGATTGCCGAAGATGCGCTGGCATTGTTCGATCAGGTGTATGCGAGCCACCCGCAAATTGCCGTGGTCGGACGAAGTCTGGGCTCGGGCGTGGCGGTGCGTCTGGTCAGCCAGCGGCCGGTGCAGAAGCTGATATTGGTGACGCCGTTCAACAGCCTCGAGGAAATCGCCGGGCAGCAATACCCATGGGTGCCGGTGAAGTGGTTACTCAAGGATCGTTTCGAATCGGGCAAGTACGCGGCGCATATCCGCGTGCCGACGTTGTTGTTGGCGGCCAGTGATGACGAAGTGATTGGACGCAGCAGCACGCAGCGGTTGTTCGAAAGTTTCCCTCAAGGCGTGGCGACGCTGAAGGTGGTACCGGATTCGGGGCATAACTCGATTTCCGGACGGGGAGAATATTGGCGGTGGATGGGGGATGTGTTGAATCGCTGAGGTCGGGCCTGAGTGAGGTGTTGTTTCCACTGGCCCTATCGCGAGCAGGCTCACTCCTACATTTGGAATGCCTTGCACTTGTAGGAGTGAGCCTGCTCGCGATGGCGTCGGTCCAGACGACACCATTATGCAAGTTTAAAAATGCCCCCGCCGCCCCTGAACCAAGTCCGCAAACCCCAGTCCTATTCGCGCCGCCCTGCGCGGCTCTCCCACTTTAGCGCTGTCCCCCCTTGAGCTGCCCGTCCCATGCGCCACGCCGTTCGTTCGTCTCGCCTGCTTTCGCTGTGCCTGCTGATTCTGTCGCCACTGCTTGTGCCAACCGTCCATGCCGGAGCGGAGCGACAACTGGTGGCCGCCATCAACGACTATCGTGCGCATCCGCAGCGCTGCGAGCGCCGGCCGGGACAACGCCTGGCGCCTCTGACGTTGCAGGCGAATCTGGCCTTGCCGATCGGCTATCGCTATGGCGGCGGCATGCGGGAAGCGTTGAAGTCGTCCGGGTATTCGGCCGTCGCGGTGCGCAGCATTCGCATTGTCGGTGCCGAGGACGCCGACGAGGCTTTCGACCTGTTGCAGAGTGATTACTGCGCCGCCTTGCTGGATGCCAGCTATGCCGATATCGGCGTCAGCCGTTCGCGCAATCAGTGGCAAGTGGTGCTCGCGCAACCGGTGCTCGACCGTCGCGTCGGCGATAACCGCAGCGTTGGCAAAGCCTTGCTCGCCGAGGTCAACGCCGCCCGCGCCCGTCCGCGGATGTGCGGACGCCAGCGTTTCGCCGCGGCCCGGCCACTGAGCTGGAATGCAGCACTGGGCGCAGCGGCACAGGGACACAGCAAAGCCATGGCGTATGGCAACTACTTTGCCCACCGCGACCCTGACGGCGACATGCCCGCCGATCGCGCCCGGGCTGCCGGTTATCGTGGTCGGCAAGTGGGCGAGAACATTGCCGCCGGACAAAGCTCGCCCGGCAAGGCGATGGCGGGCTGGCTGGCCAGCCCTGGCCATTGCGCCAACCTGATGAGCCCGATCTTCACGCAGGTGGGTGCGGGGTTCGCCAGTGAATCGCGCAGTGATAAGGGCGTCTACTGGACGATGCTGTTCGGCGCGCCGTAAGTCACGGCTGGCTGCGGGCGTTTTCATCGCCGGGGGTGGCCGGGCGCGGCATGAGGTGCTGGTGTCCGGTCGGATCCTTGATCTGCACAACGTTGCCCTTCTGCCAGGCGTCAGCCCCAGGCGCAACAGGCGCCGGTTTGATCCCGGCGCGAGCCTGTTTCTTCTCGGCGCTGTCGACGCCCAGACGCTGATCGCGCTGGCGGACCATTTGCGCATCCGCTTGACCGTCAGCAGTGAAGCCCATCATCAATTGCGGCACGCCCAAAGGCAGTTGCTTGTCCTGATCGGTGTGCCAGGTGTGCCAGGTCTTGCCGTAGGTATTGGCGAGTTTTTCCATCAGACGGGTTTCCGCCACTTGTGGAATGCCTGGCGCGATCAGCTGACCTGAGGTGACTTCGTGCGCGTGACTGTGCCACAGCGCCTTTTCCTTGGCAGGCAACTGCGTGAACAGACGCTGGCTGATGATGTACTCCACGCCCATCAACTTGGCTTCGGCGGTGTTGCCGTCGTAGATCACGCACTGAAACACTTCTTCGTTGAGCGCCGAACAGTAGTGATGCGCTTCCATCTGTGCGCCAGGATGGCCGTTATAGAAATGGAAGCCATCCAGGTACATGTTCAACGCACGGATCGGCGGCTTGTCCTGCAGCCATTGCGCGCCCACCTCAAGCATCTCCGTGTCGGACGCCTTGGATTGACCGGGCGACTGCACCGGTGACTCGGTGTTGCTCATCGCGCAACCGGTCAGGGCCGCAACCATCAAGCCCACGGGAACCCAACGTCCCTGCAAGGTCGTGCTACGCATGTTTCGCTCCTCGATCATTCAGTGGCGGGCTGGCTTGCCCTGTTCTGTAACTGAAAGCAGGAGAACGACAGAGTTCGAAAAAATGCGCCGGGATCAGACCGGAGAAATCGTTGCGAGGACACCAATCAGAATGGTCAGGGTCAGAAAACCGCCGAGAAAAAACGCCATCTTGTACATACAGCTCTCCTCAATGCCAAACCTGCGGTGCACCGGACGCTTCGGGATGAAGATTTGTCGCGAGTGACTGCACTGCCGGGCATTTTGAGCGTGTGGCTGTGTTAGATACAGAGGCAGATGAGACTGAAAAATACGGATCAGATGCGCATCTGATCCGCTTCCGACATAGGCAGGTATTCAGTTTGATATTCAAGGATTCCATTTCAGCCGGACTGATCTAGAGTCATTGCCGTCGAACAACAATAAAAAACAGGAGTGACCATGCCCGATCTCGCCTTATTGCCCAATGTCAGCGCATCCCTCGAGCGCTGGCACGAGATGATTCGCAGCGGCAATCTCACCGCCCTTCCCGAACTGCTTGATCCGCAAGCCGTGTTTCGCTCGCCCATGGCCCACACGCCCTACCCTGGCGCGCCGGTGGTGGCCATGATCCTTAACACCGTGTTCGAGGTCTTTGAGGATTTCACCTATCACCGCGAGCTGGCCACCGCCGATGGCTTGAACGTGATTCTTGAATTCAGCGCCAGGGTCGGTACGAAAGAACTCAAAGGCATCGACATGATTCGCTTCGACGGCAGCGGCAAGATTATCGAGTTTGAAGTGATGGTGCGGCCGCTGAGCGGGTTGCAGGCGTTGGGCGAGGAAATGGGCCGGCGGTTGGGTGCCTACCTGGCGAACGCGAAAATCTGAACTCACCCCTACGCTCCTTCCAAATCCAGGCCACAAAAAAACCCACTGACCGTCGCCGGTTCAGTGGGTTTTGTGTGTCAGGGTTCTAGTTACAGAGCCATGTCACGTGCAGCGCTTTCCTTCGGTGCCACAGCCTTCTGAGCCGCAGCGCCGGCTGCCGGAGCAGCGGCCTGACCGATCACCGGAGGCGTCGGCAGTTCGAGGATCTTGGCGGTGTAGGCCCACTCTGCGGCCACTTTGGCCGGATCGCTGTTCAGCTGGGTGCCGTAGCTAGGCACGATCTGGTGCAGCTTGGTCTGCCACTCAGGGGTCGCGACTTTGTCTTTGAAGACTTTCTTCAGCACGCTCAGCATGATTGGTGCAGCGGTCGACGCGCCTGGCGATGCGCCCAGCAGACCGGCGATGGAACCGTCTTGCGAGGTAACAATCTCGGTGCCCAGTTTCAGCACGCCGCCCGCGGCTTCATCACGCTTGATGATTTGCACGCGCTGGCCGGCTTGCCACAGACGCCAGTCTTCAGCCTTGGCGTTCGGGAAGTACTCCTTCAGCGCGTTCAGACGGTCTTCATCCGACAGCATCAGTTGACCGGCAAGGTACTCGACCAGCGGGTATTCCTTGATGCCGACCTTGGTCATTGGCCAGATGTTGTGGGTGGTGGTGCTGGTCAGCAGGTCCAGGTACGAGCCTTCCTTGAGGAACTTGGTGCTGAAGGTCGCGAACGGGCCAAACAGGATGACGCGCTTGCCGTCCAGAACACGGGTGTCCAGGTGCGGAACGGACATCGGTGGCGCGCCAACCGACGCTTTACCGTAGGCCTTGGCCAGATGCTGCTCGGCAATGGTCGGGTTCTCGGTCACCAGGAACGAGCCACCCACCGGGAAGCCTGCGTATTCCCTGGCTTCAGGAATGCCCGACTTCTGCAGCAGGTGCAGGGCACCGCCGCCAGCGCCGATGAACACGAACTTGGCGTCGGTTTCGGTTTTGCTGCCGTCCTTGAGGTTTTTGTAGCTGACGCGCCAGGTGCCGTCGGCGTTCTTGGTGATGTCCTCGACTTCGCTCGACAGTTTCAAGTCGAAGTTAGGCTTGGTCTGCAGGTGCGCGGCGAACTGGCGGGTGATTTCGCCGAAGTTCATGTCCGTTCCCAGCGGGCTCCAGGTGGCCGCGATTTTCTGGTTCGGGTCACGCCCTTCCATCATCAACGGGACCCACTTCTTGATCACAGCCGGGTCTTCGGAGTACTGCATGCCAGCGAACAGCGGGCTCGCTTGCAGGGCTTCGTAGCGCTTTTTCAGGAACTTGATGTTGTCATCGCCCCACACGAAGCTCATGTGCGGAGTTGTGTTGATGAACGAGCGCGGGTTCTTCAGAACGCCTTGCTGAACCTGCCAGGCCCAGAACTGACGGGACACCTGGAACGCTTCGTTGATCTCGACAGCTTTCGGGATCGTCACGTTACCTTTGTCGTCTTCCGGGGTGTAGTTCAGCTCGGCGAGCGCCGAGTGACCGGTACCGGCGTTGTTCCAGCCGTTGGAGCTTTCCAGGGCGACGCCATCGAGGCGCTCGACCATTTCCATCGACCAGCTCGGCTCCAGCTCATTGATCCACACACCCAAGGTGGTGCTCATGATGCCGCCGCCGATCAGCAGGACGTCAACTTTCTTTGCTTCTTCAGCATTGGCGGACGACATCCCCATCGCCAAAGCCAGCCCCAGCAAGGCTGTGTTCACTTTTTTAAACATCTGTTGCACCTATGATAAAACGCCTTCCGCCCGCCGCTGTTATCTGTATGCGCTCCGCTTGGCTGACGCTCAGGCTCGCGTCGCGGATGACGGCACACTTCAATATTGACGGGTGGGCACACAAGGCCGACATGCCGCATCGACCTCAGTTAATGTCCCTTCTGAACTGACTTCTTATCGTTATTGGCTTCAGCTGCTTGAGCGACAGGGATCCCGTCGGCCCGCCCCAAAAGGCAGGCCAACCGAATTAGGTCAAACCAAGTTGGCGCGAAGAATATCACGTCAGGGCAAACTCGCGCGTCGCTTCCTGACCTGAAAGTCTTTTTGCACTCAGGCACTTATCGGCCAACAAGCGCCGAACATGACCCGCCGACGCTGCACAATCCCGAAAGAACCTGCTACGTTGTACGATGACTGATGAATTCAGCAGTCAACAACCCATAACAACAAGGAAAATCTTCAATGAACAAGACCCGCCTCCTGATCGGTTTTCTCTGCGCCTTCAGCGGCTACGCCATCGCCGCCCCTGCCCCGGCCGAGAAAGATGTCGCCCAAGCGGTTGATCACCTGACCCAGGCGATGCTGCACAAGGACATCGCCGGGCTCAACGCACTCACCGCGCCCAACCTGACTTATGGCCACTCCAGCGGCAAAATCCAGGACAAAAAGGAATTCATCGCCGACATCGAAAGCGGCCGAAGTGCATTCAAGACCCTGGAAATGCAAAAGCAGACCATCACGCTGTCTGGCGATACCGCGCTGGTGCGTAACCATTTTTCCGCGCAGGCGTTGAAGGGTACCGAAGTGATTCCGACTGAGATCGAAAATTTTCAGATCTGGCAGAAGCAGGGTGGCAAGTGGTTGTTGATCGGGCGGCAGGCGTTCAAGTTCTGATTCAGACCCCATTGGCCTGAATGTGTGTTGGCCGGGCTGGCCTCTTCGCGAGCAAGCCCGCTCCCACAGGAGAACGCATTCCAATGTGGGAGCGGGCTTGCTCGCGAAGGCGGCCGGCCAGGCACTATAAAACCGCCTGACTCAACTGAATTTCAAAGCCGAAACCGATCCACCGACTGCGCCAACTGCCCCGCCAGATTCGACAACTCATCTGTCGTCGTAGCTGTCTGCCCGATCACCCGGCTATTGCCCTCGGACATCCCGGCAATCGTTTCCACCTGATGAGCAATCTCATTGCTGGCGTGACTCTGCTCGCCAATGGTGCGGGTGATGTCGTTGACCAGTTGCGTGGTGTTCAGTGTGGCTTCAAGGATTTCGCGAATTGCCCGCTCCACCTCGGCCGTCACTGCCATGCCCTTGTCGACTTGCGCCACGCCGGCTTCCATGCTGCTGACCGCCTCACGGGTGCTGCTCTGGATGCGCGCAACCATCGCGGCGATTTCCTGGGTCGAGGCGCTGGTGCGCGCCGCCAGGCTGCGCACTTCATCGGCCACCACGGCAAAGCCGCGGCCCTGTTCGCCGGCGCGTGCGGCTTCAATTGCGGCATTGAGCGCCAGCAGGTTGGTCTGGTCGGCGATGCTCTTGATCACTTGAATGATGTTGAAGATCGCCTCGGATTCCTGGTCCAGCGTGCGAATCACCTGCGCCGACTGTTGCGCCGAACGCGCAATGTCGTCCATGTCGCTGACCACTTGATGAATCACCCCGCCGCCCTCCTTGGCCAGGGTTTCGGCCTGATTGGCCATGTGCAGGGCACGTTCGGCGTGGCGGGTGATTTCTTCGATGCTGGCGGTCATCTGGCTGGCGGCGGCCGCCATCGTACCGGCGGCGACACTTTGTTGCTGGCTGCTGTCGGCGACCTGATGGCAGCCCTGACTGAGTTGCTCGCTCATGCCGCTGACGCCGTGGGCGTTGCGCCGCACCACATCGATCATGTTGCGCAAATCCCGTTGCATCGTCGCCAGCGTGCGGATCAGAACACTGGCTTCGTCTTTACCGGCGGGTTCGATGATCGGTTCGCTGAGATTGCCATGGGCGATGCTTTCAGCAATGCGACTGGCAGATTTGAGCGGGCCCATGATACTCAGGATGACCCAGCGCCCCTGCCCCAGCAGCAACACCAGGCCAGCAATCAGCACCACGCCCAACGCGAGGTTGGCGTGGCGGATGGCAACTTCGGTGCCTTCGCTGGTGTGCAGGGTGTTGCTTTCGATCAGTTCGCTGAGCGCGCCCATTTGCTCTTCGAGCTGGGTAAACGCGCTATTGAAGGTGCCAAGCTGTTGCTGGGCAGCGTCCGGATTGTCCAGCGCCACCGCGACGATCTGTTCGCCGGTCTTGATGTAGGTGTCGAGGCTCGGCTTGATTTGCTCCAGCGCCGTGCGCAAGGTCGGGTTGATCGGCAGTTTCAGGTTGTCTTCGAGCACTTGGTGAAAATGCCCGGCGTGCTCGGCAATCGACTCACGCACTTCAGCGGCGGTACTGGTGCTTTTGCCCAGGCCGACCAGCAGCGCCGAATAAACATCGGCGCGCAGGGCGTCGTGCATCATGTCCGCTTCCATGTGGTTGCGCAGCGCACTCATGCTGGCGGCATTGTCGCTGACGGCGGCAGCCATCCGCTGGTTACCGACATAACTGACCAGACTCACGATCAGCGCCGTCAACAGACTGGTCGCAATCAGCAACACCAAACGCAGTTTGATCGACACCGTGGAATCTCCCCTGGACACGCGGAATTGCGCTTGTCGGGTTTCAGTTAAGCCTATTTCGCTATACCTGCCGACACAGAGCGTATCGGCTGATGTCAGCACCGACTTGAATCCGGCAAAACTTTTGCTTTGAGCGGCCAGTCACATTTTGCAGCGCCGATGGATTCGCCTTCATCGCCGGTTAACTCAGGCAAGGTATCGAGTCCGTCGTCAAGAACACTCATGCAGCTAAAGGAAACGCTAATGAAACCCGCATTGTGGTTAGGTCTGCTCGGCACCTTCGCCATCGGTTCGGCACAGGCAGCAACGGAAAAAGTCGCGATCAACCTGGTCAGTGCCGACGGTGCGCCGCAGGCGATCGGCTCGATCACGGTCAGCGAGACCCCGTATGGTCTGCTGTTCACGCCCGATCTGAAATCGCTGCCGGCCGGCGTTCACGGCTTTCACGTCCATGAAAACGGCAGTTGCGAGGCCGGCGTGAAGGACGGCGTCAAAGGTGCCGCGTTGGCGGCGGGCGGGCATTTTGATCCGCAGAAAACCGGCAAGCACCTCGGTCCATACGCCGACGGCCATCTGGGGGACTTGCCAGCGGTGTACGTGACGGCGGACGGCGTGGCTAACTATCCGGTGCTCGCCCCGCGCCTGAAGAAAATCGCCGAGATCGAAGGCCACGCGCTGATGATTCACGCCGGTGGCGACAACCATTCCGATACGCCCAAACCACTGGGCGGTGGCGGCGATCGCATGGCTTGTGGGGTGATCTGAGCCTTCAGCGCGGCGCTCGGCGCCAACCTGCCAATACCAGCAAAGACAGCCCGGCGCCGAACAGCGCCAGGGCCATGTCTTTCTGCGAATCCCACGGATCGTTCTGCGCGCCGACGAACGCCTGGCCGGTGTCATCCCCCAGATAGGCGCCGCCCACCCACTCGATCAATTCGTACAACGCCGAGGTTGCGAGGACCACGTTCAAGGTCAGCAGCGTCAGCCAGGCGCCGCGCAATGGCGTCAGGCGCAGCAGCACTTCGCGCATCGGCCAGACCAACAGCAATCCGTAACTCAGGTGTACCAGCCGATCATAGTGATTGCGTTCCAGGCCAAGGGTCTTGTTGACACTGACGCCGGTCAGCAGCGTGCTCCACTGATCGTAAGGCACTCGCGAATAGGTGTAATGGGCGCCTACTTCATGGATGCACAGGAAGGCGAAGAGCATCCCCAGCGACAGTGTCGAGAGGCGAAAACGCCGATGCGCCAGCAGCAGGGTCAACACCAGCGCCACCGCGAGGACATTCTCCAGCAACCAGTCGGCGCGGCTGCGCGGGGCAATGCCGAGCACGATGGTCAACAGGACAAATGCGCCGAACAATGCGGCTTCGATTCGCGGATCTGCGGGGCGTACAACATTGTGGCTGACTCTGACGAGCATGATTCGTTTCTCGGCAATGCAGGCATGCGGTAGACCCTTCGCCGCTTCGCCCGGTTCCTCACCGTTGCGTTTTCGTCGCGTACGGAACTCCCGCGCGCGGTTCACCTCTGACGTTATGCAGTCCCTTCCTTTTTGCTTCGCGCTTGTGGAGGAACACGTCATGCGCAAGTTAGTCCTGGTTTCTTCTTTACTTCTCTGCCTGCCGGTCGGTTCGGCGCTGGCCCGCGTCGATGCGGGTGATGTTGCCACCTCGGCGGGTGTCTCCGCGTCGCTGTACTCGACCTTCAAGGACGACAAAATGGTGATTCCGGCCCGTGACGACGTGTCTGCCTTTGTCGCCAGCGGCGGGGCCATCCGTGGGGTTTATCTTGAGTCGGTACTGCAACAGGTGCGCCAGGCCAACCCTGGCCTCAATGCCAGTGACGAAGACCTGGCCAACGCCATTCTGGTGCAATACGAAGGCTTGCATCAGTAGCCACGAGGGAAGCAGCGGCCGATGGACGGCCGCTGAGTGCACATAGGCAAAACTGTCCGACGGCCTCTATGATGGAGGCCATGACGACGACCGTGCCCCTGCGCTCTCCCTGCCCACCCGGCGCCTGCATCTGCGGGCGCGATCCGTTGCTGGAAACGCCCGGTGCAGATCTGCGCATTCTGCGCCTGACTCGCGCCGAGGAAAAAATCCTCTTGGCGCGCCTGGAACAACTCAAAGACCTCGACGATCTCAAACGCCTGCAGCAGCGCATGTTTGAGCAACTGGGCATCCGCGTCGACGTTGCTCCCGGCTTCAACGAAGTGCGCACCATGCGCGGTATCGCCATTCTAATCGACGACTTGCCCGGCCTGTGCCGCAAGACTCGCGCGGCGATCCCGGCGGCGATTCGCAAGGGCCTGGAAAACCACCCGCAAATCGCCTTCGAACTGCTCAACGCCCACGACTTGCTGCGCGACACCTGATCATTTTTTCAGGCCGACGCGTTTACGCATTTCGGCGGTGATGGTCTGTCGGGTTTTCTTCAGGTCCGCCCAAGGCTCCTCGCCGACCTCGGCCAGGCGCTCATGGACGTTGTGGATGTTCCAGTGATTGCCGCCCTTGATTTCGGCGACTTCCTCGCGAAACACCGGCACGGACACCGGCATGCCTTCGCGCGCGCGCGCCGCGTAGGCACAAATAGTGGTGGCGCCCAGACCGTTGCGCAGGTAATCGATGAAGATCCGCCCTACGCGGTTTTTCGGCCCGGACACCGCAGAAAAACGGTCCGGCAACAGCTTGGCCATGTGGCTGACAATGGCGTGGCTGAAGTCCTTCACTTCGTCCCAGCCGTGCTTGCGGGTCAGCGGCACCACCAGGTGGATGCCCTTGCCGCCGCTGGTTTTCAGAAAGGCCTTGAGGCCCAATTCGTCCAGCACGGTGAGAGTCAGCGCGGTGGCTTCGACCATGCTTTTCCAAGGCAACGCCGGGTCCGGATCGAGGTCGAGGACAAAGCGATCAGGCTTGTCGAGGTCGACGGTCGTGCCGTTCCAGGTGTGCAATTCGACCGTACTCATCTGCACCGCACCAATCAGCGCCTCGGCATTGTTGATCAGCATCACGGGCTGGCCGGTGAGGTCCTTGTCCAGCGAAGTGATGCCGGGGATCGCCAGGCGTTCGGCGTTTTTCTGGAAGAACAGTTCGCCAGCGATGCCATCCGGCGCACGCACCAGCGCCACGGGGCGATCCTTGAGTTGCGGCAGGATATATTCGGCGACGCTGGCGTAATACTGCGCCAGTTGCATTTTGGTGGTGCCGCTGACCGCGTCGATTACCCGATCCGGGTGGGTGATGCGCACCTTGCCGCCAGCCAGCCCCGACTGCGACGGCGCGGTTTCGGCTTTGCTGGCAGCGGCTTTCTTCACCGGTTTCTTCGCGGCGGTTTTGGTTGTTTCGCTCTTTGCGGATTTTTCAGACTTGGCAGCTTTCACAGGCTTCGGTCGCTCCTCTGTAATGTCCTTGGCCGGTTTGTCGTCGCGCAATCCATGGAACACGGCGTGGCGCACCGAGCCGTCCTTGGTCATTTCCGCAAACGCCACTTCGGCCAGTAACCTGGGTTTCAGCCAGTGCACGCCTTTGGCCTCGAAACCGCTGGGCGGGTTGACCACCGCGGCGCTTTTGGCGTGCAACGGTTTGAGCTGGGCGAGGATGCTTTTCAACGTGGTTTCGTTGAAGCCGGTGCCGACCTTGCCGGCGTAGCGCAACTCGCCGCTGTCACGGTCATGCAAGCCAAGCAGCAAAGCCCCGAACGCACTGCGCGCACCTTTCGGATCGGTGTAGCCGACGATGACGAACTCCTGGCGATGTTTGCACTTGAGCTTGATCCAGTCACCGCTGCGCCGCGACAGGTAGGGCGAGCCGAGGCGTTTGCCGATCAGACCTTCCATCTGCATCTGGCAAGCGCTATTGAGCAGCGCATCAGGAGTTTCTTCGAAGGCTTCGGAAAAGCGCAGCAGCGAGGATTCTGGCTGCGCGCCGAGGATCGTGCTCAGCGCGGCGCGACGCTCTTCGACCGGCACGTCGCGCAGGTCAACGCCGTTGAGATACGGCACGTCGAACAGGTAATAAACGATGTTGCCACTGCGTCCGGCATCGAAGGCGTTTTGCAGGGCCTGAAAATCCGGCACGCCCTGCTCGTTGGCGACGACCATTTCGCCGTCGAGCCAGGCCGACTCCAGACCCAACGCGGCCAGGGCCTTGGCCTGTTGCGGCAGTTTGTGCGTCCAGTCATGGCCGTTGCGGGTGAACAGCTGAACCTCATCGTGGTCGATCCGCGCCATGATCCGGTAGCCGTCAAATTTGATCTCGTAGCTCCACTGCCCTTCGGGCGCGCTGTCGACCAGGGTCGCCAGTTCCGGCTTGATCAGCGCCGGCAGCTTGGCCTTGCGTGCACCGGTGAGCTGGCCGGACGCTTGCTTGCGCGGTTTGGCCGGGGCCTTCTTCACCGGTTTGGCCTTATCGGCGGCGGGCGCAGATTTACCGACAATCGTGCGCTCGCTGAGCACGCTGTCGGGCTCGGCCACCAATACGTCGAAGTCATCCTGCGGGCGCGCGGCGTTGTCCTGATGCTTGATCAGGAACCACTGCTCTTTCTTGCCCGGCATGTGCGTGCGCACCAGATTCCACACCCCGGCCAGTTTCTCGCCCTGCAATTCGAACTTGAGCCGGCCCTTGGCGTAGGCCTTGTGCGGATCCTCGAGAGGAATCCATACACCGCGATCCCAGACAATCACGTCACCGGCGCCATAGTGCCCCTCGGGAATGCTGCCCTCGAACGTGGCGTAATCCAGTGGATGATCCTCGACGTGAATCGCCAGGCGCTTGACCTTGGGGTCCAGTGAAGGCCCTTTCGGCACAGCCCAGCTCTTGAGGGCGCCATCAAGCTCCAGACGAAAGTCGTAATGCAGGTGCGAAGCGTCGTGCTTCTGGATGCAGAACTGCAAGGCATGGTCTTTGGCGGCCCTGCGACCGGGGCGCTTGACCGCCGCCGGTTCCGAAGTCGCCGAAAAATCGCGCATACGGTTGTAATCGTCGAGGTTGCTGTTCATGGGCGCACCGATTGCAGACGGGTTCTGTTATGCAGAAGAGCGACACGGCAGCGGAAAAATTCAATCGACGTAAAAAAGCCCCGGACGGATGGAGCGGCCGGGGCTGGTAGCGACACATCCAGCAATTGCATCGGCTGGCAAAAAATCCCCTGTGTCCGGGCTTGCTCGCGCAGGCGTCAGGTCAGCCAGCATCGATGGTGAATGCACCGCCCCCTTCGTGAGCAAGCTCACTCCCACACGGGTCCTGAGCCAGCCACAAATTATCTGAACACTACCAGTCAGCGATCCTGCTCGCGCCGTATCGTTGCGCTTGGGGGATTCCCTTCGTGGGCTGCGATCTTTTGATGTTGCTTCAGGCTCGCCGTTTGGCCTGCTGTTCCAGATGCACCTGCAGGTCAGGATCGATTTTTAACGCTGACGCCAGCTCATCCAGATATCTGCGTTCGGCGCCCTGTTGATCGTCGACCAGCATCACGCTCGCCAGATACATTTCGGCGGCTACGGCTGGGTCGTTTTGCGCAGACTGCGCTACTTCAGCAGGATCCAGCGGTTTGGCGACTTCAGCGTCGAGCCATTGCTGCAATTGCGGGTCGGCAGTGTGCTTGCCGATTTCACTGCTGATCAGGTGCTTTTCCGATGCGTCGATGCGCCCGTCAGCCTTGGCGGCGGCGATCAGGGCGCGCAGTACCGCGTGGCTGTGGGTTTCGATTTGTGGGCCGGCGAGCAAGTCGGCGGTCTGTGGCATCTGTTGCGGCGCCGTGTTGGCCTGGCTGCGTTGCCAGGCTTGATACGCTTGGTAGGCCATCATTCCCAGCGATGCCAATGCTGCGTAATTCGTGCCACCGGCGCGATTTCGACTGCCGCCGCCCAGTGCACCGCCGAGCCCGCCACCGCCGAGCAAGCCACCGAGTAAACCGCCCAGGCCACCAAGCCCGCCAGAAGAAGTCGCACCACCCGCCCCGGCCTGACTGCCGCCGCCCAACAGGCCGCCGAGCAATCCGCCCAGTCCGCCCAAACCGTCACTGGCCGAAGCCCCGCGTTGTTGTCCCGCCGAGGCCTGGCCTCGCAGTAATTGTTCGAGCAAATCGCTGGTATTCATGACGTCTTCCTCAAGGGCCTCGCCCCATTGCGTCAGGCAACGATAGACCGCCATGGCCGCAGCGCCAGCACCGTTGGGCTGACGCCGGTTCGCCGATGGCTTGTCAGGCAAGACATTTTTCGTCAGCGAGCTAAGATTGAAGGGTGGTGAACCTTATCCCAGCCAGACCGGTCGATAGCTGCAACCCGACCCGGTTTGCCGACGCCCTTTTTCCCAGGGCGATACCCGGCTTGCTTCACTTTTTGGAGAACGCCCCCGTGATATCGACCGTACACATTGCCAGGCTCAAAGCATGGGGCGCCCATGGCTTTACCGCGACCGGCGTGGTGACCGCCTTCCTCGCCACCCTGGCCCTGCTGGAAAACCAGCCGATCCATTGCCTGATGTGGCTGGGCGTAGCGCTGATCGTCGACGGCCTCGATGGCGCGCTGGCGCGCAAGGTCAACGTACAATCGGTACTGCCGAGTTTCGACGGCTCGATCCTCGATCTGGTGATCGATTACCTGACCTACGTATTCATCCCGGCGCTGTTTATCTATCGCTACATTCCCCTGCCTGAATACACCTTGCTGCTGACGGTGTCGCTGATTCTGGTGTCGTCGCTGTTCTGCTTCTGCAACGTCAACATGAAGAGCAAGGACAACTACTTTGTCGGCTTCCCGGCAGCCTGGAACGTGGTTGCCTTGTGTCTGTACATCATTGGCCCGGGGCCATGGATTACCTTTCTCACGGTGATCGGTCTGGCATTGCTGACCGTGACGCGGATGAAGTTTCTGCACCCGTTCCGCGTGCGCCGGTTCATGCCGATCAACATTGCGGTGACGGCGATCTGGCTGTTGTGCAGCTTGTCGCTGGTGCTCAATCACCCGCTGATCAACCCGTTGGTGATGGGCTTGTGGTTGTTGATGTCGGCTTACTTCCTGGGGATCTGCATCTGGCGCACTGCGCTGGAGTGGTTTGATCGGCCGCAGATGAAATAATCACATCTCCCCTGTAGGAGTGAGCCTGCTCGCGATAGCGGTGTGTCAGCCAACCATTATTTGACTCATACACCGCTATCGCGAGCAGGCTCACTCCTACAGGGGATCTCCGTTAATCCAAAGTCAGCGCTTGGTAATCACCACCTCCAGATACTCGCTCGGCACCACCAGCGAATCCTCCCCCGCCCGGTTCGAGCGATTGAGCAACGCCGTCAAATCATCCTCCAGCGCCTGCCCGCCCTCCCCCGGCAACACCGCGAACGCTTTGTGCACAGGCCCGTACCAGTGGCGAAAGACGTCAATGAAATGCGCCGCCGAGCGGTAGCGAAAATTGAAGTGGCTGCGGGTCACGCGGACGACAAAGTCGCGATCGTCGAAGTGCTTGTGCAGCCACGCATCCGAGCCCCAATTGGACGGTGGCTGAGCAACGGCTGGCGGTGGCAGATGCTGGCCGAGCGTTTTGAACATCTGGCCGACGAAACCTTCCGGCGTCCAGTTGGCCAGACCGATGCGTCCGCCGCGTCGGCATACCCGCCCCAGTTCAGCAGCGGCCGCGACCTGATCGGGTGCGAACATCACGCCGAACGTCGACAGTACAGCGTCGTAACTCTCATCGGGAAAAGGCAGCGCTTCGGCATCGGCCACCTGAAATATCACCTCGAGATGCTCGGCCCGGGCACGATCCTGGCCGCGCTCCAGCAGTGCCGCGACGTAATCGGTCGAGGTCACCACACAACCGCGCCGCGCCGCCGCCAGCGTCGCATTGCCATTGCCGGCCGCGACATCCAGCACCTGCTCATCACAGCGCAGGTCGCAGGCCTCGGCGAGGTTTTCGCCGACGATTTGCAAGGTGGTGCCGATCACGGCGTAGTCGCCACTGGCCCAGGCGACTTTCTGACGTTCCTTTAAGGTAGTGAGATCAATCGGGGTACTCATGGCTTCGAGCTCCGCTACAGATTGGGTATGCCGTTACTCGGCCGTGGTCGGGTCGATGACCCGCATCACCCGTGCCACGCTGTTGGCGGGAAACCCACCAAGCCGGGCATGCTCGCGCACCTGGTCTTCATCGGGTGCAATGTAGACGCAATAGATTTTGTCGGCGGTAACGTAGCTGTGCAGCCACTGCACCTGCGGCCCGAGTTCACGCAATACCTGGCAGGAGGTCTGTGACACTGTTTTGAGTTGTTGTTCCGACAGCGTCCCTGCACCCGGAATCTCGCGTTCAATCACGAATCTGGGCATGGCAACCTCGCGTTCTTGCTGTGTCGCAGGGTCGGCAGTGGCCCTGCTCCCTCACTATCGCGCCGAGGCGCTGCGGCGTCCTTGCCGATCGTCCGGCAGAGCAGTAAAACAGCGGCTTTGCCGATGAGTGGTGGCAATCTGTTAAGCCGCTGCAACAGGTTGTGGGTTTACGCCTCGGGCGCCTTCGCTTCTTTCAGCAACTGCTGGATCATTTGCTCCTGCGCCTCGTAGCGACCTTCGCCAAAGTGGCTGTAACGCACCTGGCCCCTGGCGTCGATCAAGTAGTGCGCCGGCCAGTATTGATTGTTGAAGTTGCGCCAGATCACATAGTTGTTGTCGATGGCTACCGGGTAAGTGATACCGAGCTTTTTCACCTGATCCTTGACGTTGTTGATAATGCGCTCGTAGCCATATTCGGGAGTGTGGACACCGATTACCACCAGGCCGTCCTTCTCGTATTTCCTGGCCCACTCTTTGACGTACGGCAGAGTGTTCTGGCAGTTGATGCAGTCGTAGGTCCAGAAATCCACCAGTACCACTTTGCCGCGCAAAGACTCGGGGCTCAGCTCGGGTGAATTGAGCCACTGCACGGCGCCGGACAGCGACGGCATGGCGCCTTTGGCTTCATCCATCATCGAATCGGCGCGGACCTTGCTGACAAAGTAATCGACCACTTTCGGTACGTTTTCCAGAACGTTTTTCTCGACGCTGGCGACGCCCTCGGAGGACGTGCCGGCGAGCAGGGTTTTGTCTGCGCCCGTCGAGATCACTGCAACGGTCGCAAGTACTGCCACCCCGGCACCGCGACGCAACCAGCCGCTGAACGGGATCGACGGTTTCAGCCGATTGACCAGACCGCGCCCGGCGAAAATCAATGTCCCCAGCGACAAGGCACTGCCGGCGCCGTAAGCCAGCAGCAACAGGCTGGTCTGCGCATTGGCACCTTGCAGCATCGCACCGGTGAGAATCACCCCGAGGATCGGCCCCGCACACGGCGCCCACAGCAGACCGGTAGCAACGCCAAGCATGATCGAGCCCATCGGGCCGGCACGTTTACGGGTGTCCTGATCGAGGCGGTTGCCCAGCGCAACAAAGGGCCGGGTCAGCCAGTCGCCGACGCGTGCCGAGATCAGCGACAGGGCAAACAGCGCCATCGCGACCAAGGCAACGTGGCGGCCGGTGTTACTGGCCTGAATCACCCACTCGCTGCTGACCACGGCGAGGCTTGAGATCAGCGCGAAGGTCAGCGCCATGCCGCCGAGGGTCAGCAAGATCGAGGAACGCGTACGGTTGGCGCCAGCGAACAGAAACGGCACCACCGGCAGGATGCAGGGACTGAGGACGGTCAGCAGACCGCCGAGAAATGCAATGAGGTACATAGGGGGTCACCTTGAATGGGGGCTGGGCACGCAACCGGCCAGCGAGGGAAACACCCCCTCGCTAGCGCGCTTTATTGACGCCGTGACTCATGCGTTCTGGCCGTCGAGCAACTGCCCTTGAGGCGTGCGACTGGTACCGTTTTCTGCGACCAGTTGGCCTTGAGGTGTACGGCTGGAGCCATCCGCGGCGAGGGTCTGGCCTTGTGGCGTGCGGCTGGAGCCATCAGCGGCGACCAACTGGCCCTGCGGTGTGCGGCTGGACCCATCGGCGGCGACCATCTGGCCCTGCGGCGTGCGGCTGGAACCATCGGCCGCGATCAGTGCATCGCTGCCCTCCTTCGCCACCGTCGTCAGCTGGAAGCAGGTGCTGCTGGCGCAACTGCTCTGTTCGACGGCGCTGTTGGCATGGGCCGCAACACCGGCGAAGGAAAAGGCAACAGCGGTTAAAAAGCGCGAGACGTTGTTCATGACAAAACTCCTTGCAGAAAGTTGGGGATGACTCAGTTCTGGTTGTTGCAGCCGTCAGCGAATTTGCTGTAATCCAGCTCGCGGGTCTTGCCGGCGGAATCGAGGTAGGTCATGCGCGCCTCGGTGATGCCGCAGGTCACCGAGGTGTCCTCAGTCATCGACAGCACTTTCTGGATATCCAGATGCGTGCCGTAGGTGTAGGTTTGCCGGCTGACGTCAGCTTCGGCGTGGGCCGACAGAGTGCAGATGTTCAGCGCGGCGAACAGGCAGGCGGCGAATACGGATTTGTTGTTCATGGTGGTGTCCTCAAGGCTTCAGTGGGTTTGAGCCGAGGCGATCTGTGTGTGCCTCGATGGAGCCTATTTGAGGCTCTTGAGGTATCGCGTCTGTGTCAGGAAAGGACGAGAATCACTCGCTGTGTATCCACGTCCGGCATAGATACACAGCGATACAAAACCCCGAAAAAATCGCGTTTTTGCGTCATCGTGTATCCGCCGTTGCGGCAGATACACTGCAATACAAAGGCAGGCAGGCGTGCGGCTAACGGCGCTATAGACTGCACGGCATTCCCCCTTCCCACAGAGGCTGCAACCGATGGAACATGTCGATCACATTCTCATCGTCGACGACGATCGCGAGATCCGTGAACTGGTGGGTAACTACCTGAAGAAAAACGGCCTGCGTACCACAGTGGTCGCCGATGGTCGGCAGATGCGCAGTTTTCTCGAAGCCAACACCGTCGACCTGATCGTGCTCGACATCATGATGCCCGGCGACGATGGCCTGCAGCTGTGTCGGGAACTGCGCGTCGGCAAACACAAGGCCACGCCGGTGTTGATGCTCACCGCGCGCAACGATGAAACCGACCGCATCATCGGCCTGGAAATGGGTGCCGACGATTACCTGACCAAACCGTTCGCCGCCCGTGAATTGCTGGCGCGCATCAACGCCGTGCTGCGCCGCACACGGATGTTGCCGCCAAATCTGGTGGTCACTGAAGCCGGGCGCTTGCTCGCCTTTGGCCGCTGGCAACTGGACACCTCGGCCCGCCATTTGCTGGACAAGGACGGCACCATGGTCGCCCTCAGCGGCGCCGAATATCGCTTGCTGCGGGTGTTTCTCGATCACCCGCAACGGGTCCTCAGCCGCGATCAACTGCTGAACCTGACCCAGGGCCGCGACGCCGATCTGTTTGACCGCTCCATCGACTTGCTGGTCAGCCGCCTGCGCCAGCGTCTGCTCGACGATGCCCGCGAGCCGGCCTACATCAAGACCGTGCGCAGTGAAGGCTATGTGTTTTCCCTGCCAGTCGAACTGCTCGGGGCGCCGGCATGAATTTCAAGCTGCAATGGCCGCGCACCCTCGCCTCGCGTCTGTCGCTGATTTTCCTGATCGGGCTGATTCTGGCCCAGGGTCTGTCGTTCGGCGCGCAGTATTACGAGCGTTACCAGAGCGCCAAAAGCACCATGCTCGGCAACCTCGAAACCGATGTTGCGACCTCGATGGCGATCCTCGATCGCTTGCCCGCCGCCGAGCGCGAGGCTTGGCTGCCGCGCCTGGCGCGGCGTAATTACGCCTACCTGCTCAATGAAGGCGAGCCGGGCATGCCGGTCACCTCAGGGGATGAATCGGTGGCGATCGCCTCGATCACCGCCGCCATTGGCGCCACCTACCCGGTGGTCTTTACCGAAATTCCCGGCGGGCCTAGGCGGCATTTCCAGGGCCACCTGCGCCTGAGTGACGGCAGCCCGGTGACCATTGATATACGTCCGGCGATGGTGCCACTTTCACCGTGGTTGCCGGTGGTGCTGCTGGGCCAATTGGCGCTGCTGATCCTGTGCACCTGGCTTGCCGTGCGCATCGCCATCCGCCCCCTCACTCGCCTCGCCAACGCGGTGGAAACCCTCGACCCCAACGCGCACCCGATCAAGCTCGACGAGCATGGCCCGACCGAAGTGGTCCACGCGGCGCGGGCGTTCAACGCCATGCAGACGCGCATCGCAGCCTACCTGAAGGAACGCATGCAGTTGCTCGCAGCGATTTCCCACGACCTGCAAACGCCGATCACGCGGATGAAACTGCGCGCCGAATTCATGGACGACTCGGTGGAAAAAGACAAGCTGAGCAGCGACCTCGGCGAGATCGAGCATCTGGTGCGTGAAGGCGTGGCCTACGCCCGAAGTATCCACGGCGCTACCGAGGAAAGTCGGCGCACCGATCTCGACTCGTTTTTAGACAGTCTGGTGTTCGATTACCAGGACATGGGCAAGGACGTGCAGCTCGGCGGCAAAAGCAAAGCCGTGATCGACACCCGTCCGCAGGCACTGCGCCGGGTGCTGGTGAACCTGACCGATAACGCGCTGAAATTCGCCGGCGCCGCGCAATTGCAGGTCGAAGCGGATGGCAACAGTCTGTCGGTGAAAGTCCTGGATCGTGGCCCGGGCATCGCCGAGGATGAGTTGGCGCAGGTGATGGAGCCGTTCTACCGCGTGGAGAACTCGCGCAACCGCGACACCGGTGGCACGGGCCTGGGCCTGGCGATTGCCCAACAACTGGCCATGGCGCTGGGCGGGTCTCTGAGTTTGAGCAACCGCGACGGCGGCGGACTGTGTGCCGAACTCAAATTACCGCTGCATGGCTAAGCTTTCGAACCCTCGTGTTTAAAGCTGTTTTGCAGGCCACCCCAGCACCGACAACACCTTGGGCATGTGCCTACAGCCTCGCCGGAATCGACCGACTGTTGCGCTTGAGCAAAGGGCTTTACTGTTGATGGCGTGACCCTCACGCCCCGCTACTGTCAGATCTGACAGTAGCGGCCCACAGCGCTCTGCTGTCTCATGACGATTCGCCCGAATCGTACCGAGGTGCCGCCATGGCTCTGCTCGAATCCGTCACTCAGATCTGCCGGCGACTGGCACCCGGCGGCTGGCATTCGCTGATGCTGGCCCATGGGCTGGACCTGCTCGCCGAACCGCTGGCGGCTGAGCTGGGCCGAACGCTGGCCATCAACCGAGCGCTGCCAGGATTTGAAGACTTCGCCGCGGACGGTGAGCGCGCAGTAACAGCGGCGGCGCCTTCGCGCAGCTTGCTGTATCACGCGCTGGCGTCGCCGCGAGTGACAGTCGATGACAAAGGTCAGGCCTTGCAGCTGTTCCCCACGGCCGGCGAAATCGAGACCGTTCTGAACTATGTCTACAGCCTTGATCCGCCCACGCTGGAGCAACTGCGCCTGACCGCCCGGGGCGCGCCGTTGGCGGTGGTCGCGTTTGCCAGCGAGTATCGCTGCGCCGCCGACACCGTGCATGGCCGACACGCCGACCTGTGCTTTTCGCGCACCGGCATCGCCCGTGTCGGCACCGCGCCCGCCCGCTATGACGCCAGGCTGCGTAGCTTTCTGCCGTTTGTCGACAACGACGCCCACGGCATCCGCGTGATGCCGGTACGCTACAGCGCCTGGATTGCCATGCAGTTGCCCGGCGATGCCCAGCGTTTTGGACCGATGGACTTTCAGGGCGAGGTCGATCCTGGCCTGGAGTTCTGGGTGCCGCTGCACAAACTGTTCGATGGCCCGCAGTGCCTGGCCGCCATGGCACTGGCGGTGACGCTGGAGAATCATCAGGTCAACGAAAAGCTGCGCCACGTCCATTTGCGTCACAGCGGCACGGGCTGGCAAGAACCGGAAATCAGCCAGCCGCCTTTCGTCGTGAGTGCGGGGCTGGCCCACTGGGCAGACGCCGAAGACTTCGGCCCGGGTCTGCTGCTGCCGCAACCGCGAACGCGCCTGGTCGAACCCGTCGAGTTTCAGGGCCAGCCGCTGTCATTCCTGATGCCGGCCAACACCGGCGGGATGGTCCACGGTCGCCACAAGGTCACAGAGGACGGCCGTATCGAGGACCTTAACCAGCGCGAGGACGTCGAAGCGCTCGTGCGCCAGGGTGGCTATCGGGCCTTGCATTATCAGGACGCCACAGCCGATGGCTGGGTGCGGCCGCATTGTCCGGCGCTGGCGGACAGCTTGCCAGCAATCGCCGCCTATTCGGTGATCGGCCCTCCCGACTTTTACCCACTGTGCACGCAGCGCAAATTGCTGCAATGGGTCAACGACGAACCGATACTCACAAGCCCCGATATCTGGCATGCCCGACTGCAAGCGCTATCTAATGTGCGCTACTGCGCCAACCTCGACTTGAAAGACCAGTTATTTTCGCCCGCCGATCGCGGCGTGACGGCAATCGTCGCGCTGGCCGAGCATGGCGACCCGGCTCAAGGTCAGAGGTCACATCCCGAGGTCTTGCGCCCGTCTTCGCTGCCCGACAGCGCTGCCGGCGTTTTTGGCCCGGGGTGGGAAGTCGGCTGGGTTCGGCGGCCAGCAGCCGATGCGCAATGGCTCAACATTCTGGCCGGCTATCAGATGGCCAGCCCATTCCCCGAAGATGCGAAAATCTGCGCGGCATTGGGTTCCTTCTGGCCGGGGGTGGCACCGGATTCGGCGCGAGTCTTCGAACCCCGCTCAAGCCTGCACAGCATTATTCCGCTGACGGGTCAGGAAATCGGTGGGGACGGCGCGGTTGCCTGGGACGACCAGCGCGGGCCACAACTGATTGTCCAGGAGGATCGGCTGATTGTTCAGTATCGCGCCTATGCCCACGCCGACTACACCCAGGTGGCCCTCGACGGCCACTTCTCCCTGAGCATGACCGGCAAAACGTCGCAGCGGGCCTATGAGCAGCGTGTCTTGTCGATGTATCGGGTGTACCGCGCGCTCGGCGCTGATAACGACAAAGCCCTGCGCAACGCCTGGCCCCTGTTGTCGCTGCGCGATGTGCAGCGTCCCGACGGTGAACTGGACACGGCGCAACAGGAGGCCGGACTGATCCTCGAAGGTTGGGTGTTGCGTTTTTTCATGTACAAGCGCGGCGCCGTGCAGATTGCCGAAGAGGACTTCAAGTTGCGCAACGTCGAGGTCGAGGAACAGGTGATTCTGCTGGTCAGCGCCGATGCCATTTTGATGAAACCTGACGCTCTGCCCTGGCAGGTCGTCAGTGACGCGGTTTGATGTCGTTGTTGTCGGCGCCGGTCCCGCAGGCTGCGCCTGTGCGATCAGTTGCGCCCAGCGAGGCCTTCGGGTTGCTTTGGTCGAGCGCCGGCCGTTCCCACGATTTCGCCCCGGCGAAAGTCTGCATCCGGGCATCGAGCCGTTGTTGCAACAACTCGGCGTCGCCGGACAATTATGCTCCCCGGCAGCCATGCGTTTTGACGGGCACTGGATACACTGGGATGGCCCGCCGCGTTTCAGCCCCTTTGGCGCGGATGAGAATGGCCCGTGGCGGGGTTTCCAGATTGCCCGGGCCGACCTCGATGGCGCCTTGCTGCAACAAGCACGGCGGCTCGGCGTGCAGGTGCGCCAGCCGTGCCGCGCGAGCAAAGTGCTCACTCTCGATGCCCGCGTGACAGGCCTGGAAACTGACAGCGGTTGCCTGCACGCTGCCTGGCTGATCGATGCCAGCGGCGCCACTGGCTGGCTGGGCCGGCAATTGGCGCTGCCGGATCAAGCGGGTTCACCGCCGCTCCAGGTGCGCTATGGTTATCTCCACGGCTGTCTCGGTCCTTACGCAAACACCCCGCACCTGCTGGCCGGGCCTTACGGCTGGACCTGGATCGCTCAGGTCCAGACACAATTGCTGCACTGGACAAACCTGGCATTCGCAACTGATCGGGCGCAAAACGCTGACCGGCAAATGCTGCCCGAAGCGCTGCGCGTATTGCCGCAAGCCGGTCCGATCCGCGGCGCCGACGTCAGCTGGCGTATCAGCAAGGCCGCCGCCGGCAACGGCTATTTTCTGGTCGGCGACTGTGCAAGCCGGCTCGATCCGGCGGCGTCGCATGGTGTGCTCAAGGCGCTGATGAGCGGCATGCAGGCGGCACAAGCGGTTCACGACTGCCTTCGGCGGCCAATATTAGAAGCGGCGGTACAGGCGCAATACCGGCAATGGCTGCATGCCTGGTTTGAACACGACGCGACCCAACTGCGCCACTTCTACCGCCAGCATCCCTACCCGCCACAATGGCTCGGCTGCCCCGCAAAACCGAGCTAGACTCATTCATTACCCAGTCGAGGGGGACGCAGGACTTCAGCGGTGCCCTGCCCTAATCCGTGACCACCGCCCGGTGGCGCCTGCCTCGACATTCAACGCCGCCGGACGGTGATCCTGTTTCAGGAGCACACGTGATGAATGAGGCGAAACTCAACGAATTCATGGGCAAATTGCTCAACGATATGGGCGGCGCGGCCATGCTGGCCAATGTCATCGTCGGCGAAGAGCTCGGCTTGTACCGGGCCATGGCCGACAGCCAACCGATCAGCCCCGAAGCCCTCGCCGCGAAAACCACCTGCAACCCGCGTCTGGTGCGCGAATGGCTCAGCGCACACGCGGCGTCCGGCTACATGGAACACCGTGACGGCCAGTTCCGTCTGCCGGAAGAACAAGCGCTGGCGCTGGCGGTGGAAGACTCGCCGGTGTATGTCGCCGGCGGGCTCGGGGTGGTGGCGTCGTTTTTCCATGACAAGGACAAACTGGTCAAAGCCATGCGCGGCAACGGCGCCCTGCCATGGGGCGATCACCATCCATGCATGTTCTCCGGCACCGAGCGGTTCTTCCGCCCCGGCTACAAGGGCCACCTGATCGCCGAATGGCTGCCGGCGCTGGACGGCGTAGTGGCCAAACTCGAACGCGGTGGCAAAGTCGCCGACATCGGCTGCGGTCACGGCGCCTCGACGGTAATCATGGCTCAGGCCTTTCCCCGGTCGCAGTTTGTCGGTTTCGACTTTCATGCGCCGTCGATTACGGTCGCCACCCAACGGGCCGAAGAAGGTGGTGTCGGCAACCGGGCCGGCTTCTTCGAGGCCACGGCAAAAAACTACCCCGGCGACGACTACGATCTGATCTGTTTTTTCGATTGCCTGCACGATATGGGCGACCCAGTCGGAGCCGCACGCCACGCTTACGACTCGCTGAAAGACGATGGCACCGTGTTGCTGGTCGAACCGTTCGCCAACGACAAGCTGGACGATAATTTCAACGCGGTCGGACGCCTGTTTTACGCGGCTTCGACATTCATTTGCACCCCCAACTCGCTGTCTCAGGAGGTCGGCCTCGGCCTCGGTGCCCAAGCCGGTGAAATGCGCCTGCGCAAAGTCTTTACCGAGGCCGGATTCAAGCAGTTCCGTCGGGCCACGCAGACGCCGTTCAACCTGATTCTGGAGGCGCGCAAGTAGACGATGCGGATCGCGTGCTAACCTGCTGGCACTGCCCACTCTGGAGTGCTGACCATGCTCGACAGCCCGACCCGCGACCTCGACACGCTGCAACAGGCGATGGCCGATGGCGATTTTCTCGTGCTGACCGGTGCCGGGATCAGCACACCGTCGGGCATTCCCGATTACCGTGACAGCGAAGGCGTACGCCGTGGCCGGCAGCCGATGATGTATCAGGAATTCCTCGCGGCCGCGGAGTCTCGTCGTCGCTACTGGGCGCGGGCCATGCTCGGCTGGCCGAAGGTGCGCCAGGCGCAGCCGAATGCGGCGCACCAGGCCTTGGCCGCGCTGCAGCGCCATGGGCTGCTCCGCGACCTCATCACGCAAAACGTCGACGCCCTCCACGACCAGGCAGGCAGTGCTGATGTGATCGAATTGCATGGCAACTTGCATCGTGTGCTGTGCCTGGATTGCGGCCAGCGCAGTGAGCGCGACACAATTCAGCAGTTGATGGAGCGGCAAAACCCGTATCTGGCGGGCGTGGACGCCGTCCAGGCACCCGATGGCGACACCCTGCTCGACCCGGCGTTCGAGGCGCGCTTCGAGGTGCCGCATTGCCCTCATTGTGCCGGCGAGCGGTTGAAACCGGATGTCGTATTTTTCGGTGAGAACGTCGCGCAACACACCGCCGCCCGGGCGATGGCCGCGGCAGAGCATGCCGCGGGAATGTTGGTGGTAGGTTCTTCGTTGATGGCGTATTCGGCGTTTCGCCTGTGCCGGGTGATCTCTGACCGCGGCAAGCCGCTGATTGCGCTCAATCTGGGCAAGACTCGCGCGGACGATTTGCTCGACCTGAAGATCGAAGCGTCTTGCGAACAGCTGTTGCCGCTGCTGACCGAACGCCTTCTTTCCTGACCACACCACTTCCCTGTGGGAGCGGGCTTGCTCGCGAAGGCGATCTGTCTGCACCGAAGACATTGACTGGCAGGACGCCTTCGCGAGCAGGCTCGCTCCTACAGGGGGATTGCCTTGGGGTCAGGAAGGCAGGCGTTCACTCAGGTTTTCCTGCTGGAGAATGTCGAATAATGCTTGCGCCGCTGCCGACAGTTCATTGCCCGGCTCGGTCAGCACGCCGATGGCGCGTTCCACCGAATCCTTCAAGGTCAGGCAGTGCGCGCCCAGCTCCTGCATTTGCCCGGCACACAATGCCGGAACCGCACTGACGCCCAGGCCACTGGCGACCATTCTGCCGACGGTCGCCAATTGGTGGCTTTCGAATTCCACCGGCAATTTCATCCCCCGCGCCTGCAAATGCTCCTCCAGCATCACCCGCACCGTCGATGGTCGCTGCAAGGTAATAAATGGCTCTTGCAGTAACGTCTGCCAATCGATCTCGCCGCGCTGCGCCAACGGCGAATCCATCGGCACCACCGCCACGAAGCGATCCCGGTACAACGGCGTGAAGGTCATCGAGGTGTTTTGCATGGGCTCAAATGCCACGCCCAGTTCAACCTGACGATCGCGAACCATTTCCAGCACTTGCTCGTTGATCACGTCGTTGACCGTAACGTTGACGTTGGGATATCGCGCGCGAAACGTCTTCAGGATCGGCGGCAGCAAGTTGCCGGCAAACGACGGCATCGCCGCCAGCGTCACGCGCCCGCGTTGCAGGCTGAAGCGTTGACGCATTTCGTCTTCGGCGTTGTCCCAGTCTGCAATCAGCCGCCGCGCCAGTGGCAGCAAGGATTCGCCTTCTGCCGTCAGCGCCACATTACGCGTGTTGCGGCTGAACAGACGCCCGCCCAGGCCTTCTTCCAGCGCCTTGATAGTCAGGCTCAACGCCGATTGAGATAAATGCAGACGCTCGCAGGCCACGGCGAAACTCAGGCTCTGGGCCACGGCGAGAAAGGCGCGGATCTGTTTGATGGTCATGGTCGCTTCGCTCCAGTTGTAAGCTGCAAGCGTCAAGCTGCACGCCTCGGTTACTGATCGTTTGATCGTTCCCACGCTCCGGCGTGGGAATGCAGCCCGTGATGCTCCGCATCACTGGACGCGGAGTGTCCCTGCAGGCATTCCCACGCGGAGCGTGGGAACGACCAAATCGTTATTGAGCTTTATCAATCAATCAACCGTAAAAATCAACTTAACAAATATATCTATCAGCGCGACACTCCAACCATTCGGCTAGCCAGCCGCCCGCAAATAATAAAAGAGGTGCCTATGGCAGGTTTCGACAAGCGTGTGAGTTCCTACGAGGAAGCCCTGGCCGGGCTTGAGGATGGCATGACCATCATCGCCGGCGGCTTCGGCTTGTGTGGCATTCCGGAAAACCTGATCGCCGAGATCAAGCGCAAGGGCACCCGCGACCTCACGGTGGTTTCCAACAACTGCGGCGTCGATGGCTTCGGTCTTGGCGTGCTGCTCACCGACCGTCAGATCAGCAAGGTCGTCGCCTCTTACGTTGGCGAAAACAAGCTGTTCGAAGACCAACTGCTCAAGGGCGAAATCGAGGTCATCCTCACGCCGCAGGGCACCCTCGCCGAGAAGATGCGCGCGGGCGGCGCCGGCATTCCGGCGTTCTTCACCGCCACCGGGGTCGGCACCCCGGTCGCCGAAGGCAAGGAAGTGCGTGAATTCAACGGGCGCAAGTACCTGATGGAAGAATCCATCACCGGTGATTTCGCCATCGTCAAAGGCTGGAAAGCCGACCACTTCGGTAACGTCGTCTACCGCCACACCGCGCAGAACTTCAACCCGCTGGCCGCCACCGCCGGCAGAATCACCGTGGTCGAAGTCGAAGAAATCGTCGAGCCCGGCGAGCTGGACCCGAGCCAGATCCACACCCCGGGCATTTACGTCGATCGGGTCATTTGCGGCACGTTCGAAAAACGCATCGAACAGCGCACCGTCCGCAAATAATTCAGGGCTACGGAGAACAACAACATGGCACTTACCCGCGAACAAATGGCTCAGCGCGTCGCCCGCGAAATGCAGGACGGCTACTACGTCAACCTCGGCATCGGCATTCCGACCCTGGTCGCCAACTATATTCCCGAAGGCATGGAAGTCATGCTGCAATCGGAAAACGGCCTGCTCGGCATGGGACCTTTTCCTACCGAAGAAACCATCGATGCCGACATGATCAACGCCGGCAAACAAACCGTGACCGCACGCATCGGCGCGTCGATCTTCAATTCCGCCGAATCCTTTGCGATGATCCGCGGCGGCCACGTTGACCTGACCGTGCTTGGCGCATTCGAAGTGGACGTCGAGGGCAACATCGCCTCGTGGATGATCCCCGGCAAACTGGTGAAAGGCATGGGCGGCGCGATGGATCTGGTGGCCGGTGCCGACAACATCATTGTCATCATGACCCACGCGTCGAAGGACGGTGAGTCCAAGCTGCTAGCCAAATGCAGCCTGCCATTGACCGGCGCCGGCTGCATCAAGCGTGTACTGACTGACCTCGCCTATCTGGAAATCGAAAATGGCGCTTTTGTCCTCAAGGAACGCGCACCTGGCGTCAGCGTCGAGGAAATCGTCGCCAAAACCGCTGGTAAACTGATCGTCCCGGATCACGTACCGGAAATGCAGTTCGCTGCCCAGTGAGGAATTTGAAAATGCAAGACGTCGTCATTGTTGCCGCCACGCGTACCGCGATCGGCAGTTTCCAGGGTGCCCTGGCCAATGTTTCCGCGGTGGATCTGGGCGCGGCGGTGATCCGCCAGTTGCTCGAACAGACCGGTCTGGACGGTGCGCAGGTCGATGAGGT
Source organism: Pseudomonas sp. SWRI111 (assembly GCF_014268555.1). Taxonomy (NCBI): domain Bacteria; kingdom Pseudomonadati; phylum Pseudomonadota; class Gammaproteobacteria; order Pseudomonadales; family Pseudomonadaceae; genus Pseudomonas; species Pseudomonas sp. SWRI111. The sequence goes on from NZ_JABWQQ010000008.1 coordinate 209,149, forward strand.
GATCATGGGCCAGGTGTTGACCGCCGGTGCAGGCCAGAACCCGGCGCGCCAGGCCGCAATCAAGGCCGGCCTGCCCCACGCCGTACCGGCCATGACCCTGAACAAGGTCTGCGGCTCGGGCCTCAAGGCTTTGCACCTCGGCGCACAAGCGATCCGTTGCGGCGACGCTGAGGTGATCATCGCTGGCGGTCAGGAGAACATGAGCCTGTCCAACTACATCATGCCGGGCGCGCGCACCGGTCTGCGCATGGGCCACGCACAAATCGTCGACACGATGATCAGCGATGGCCTGTGGGACGCCTTCAACGATTACCACATGGGCACCACCGCCGAAAATCTGGTCGACAAATATGAGATCAGCCGCGAGCAACAGGACGCGTTTGCTGCCGCGTCTCAGCAAAAAGCGGCTGCCGCGATTGAGGCTGGTCGCTTCGTTGATGAAATCACCCCGATTCTGATCCCGCAGCGCAAGGGCGATCCTGTCGCCTTCAAGGTTGACGAACAGCCACGCGGCGATACCACCGCCGAGTCCCTGGCGAAACTGCGCCCGGCCTTCAAAAAGGACGGCAGCGTCACCGCCGGCAACGCTTCGTCGTTGAACGACGGCGCGGCCGCAGTGATCCTGATGAGCGCCGAGAAAGCCAAAGCCCTGGGCCTGCCCGTGCTGGCAACCATCGCCGCTTACGCCAATGCGGGTGTTGACCCGGCGATCATGGGCATCGGCCCGGTTTCGGCGACGCGCCGTTGCCTGGACAAGGCCGGCTGGACCCTTGACCAACTCGACCTGATCGAAGCCAACGAAGCGTTCGCCGCACAATCGCTGGCGGTGGCCAAGGATCTGCAATGGGACCTGGACAAGGTCAACGTCAACGGCGGCGCCATCGCCCTCGGCCACCCGATCGGTGCCTCGGGCTGCCGCGTGCTGGTCACGCTGTTGCATGAAATGATCAAGCGCGATGCCAAAAAAGGTCTGGCGACCTTGTGCATCGGTGGCGGTCAGGGTGTGGCGCTGGCGCTGGAACGCGCCTGATACAGCGTTCAAGGCCAATCGCGGATCCACGACATCGGCGGTGGGCTGGCAACAAAAAACCCGGTGCGACTGGCGTTGCACCGGGTTTCTTTTTGCTGTCCAGAATCTGTGGTGAATGTGCCGCCGTCATCGCGAGCAGGCTCACTCCTACATTTGAATTGTGAACCCAGTCAATTGTAGGAGTGAGCCTGCTCGCGATAGCGCCGGCACGTCCACTGACAATTCAGGGCTTACGCAGCAAATAGGTATCCATGATCCACCCATGCTGCGCCCGCGCCGCCTTGCGCACCCGTTCAATCTCGTCTGCGACATCCGCCAGCCGGCCGCTGAGGAGAATTTCGTCCGGCGTGCCCAGGTAAGCCCCCCAGAAAATCTCCGTCTGCCGATCCGCCACCCGCTGATACGCGTCCTCGGCGTCAAGCATCACCACCAGACTGTCCGCCTCACTCGCCTGCCCCGCCGCCAGGCGACGTCCCGTGGTGATTTCCACCGAGCGCCCGATCGCGTTCAGCGGCACTTTGTGTTGCGCCGCCAAGGCCTGAACGCTGGTGATGCCAGGAATGACTTCGAAATCAAAAACACACGTCCCGGCAGCCAGGATCGCCTGGAGGATGCGCACCGTGCTGTCGTATAACGCCGGGTCGCCCCACACTAGAAAACCGCCGCACTGACCGTCGGCCAATTCGTCATTGATCAGGCGCTCGAAGGTCTGCTGCCGGGCGCGGTTCAGCTCATCGACGCTTGTGGCGTAGTCGACGTCGCCACGCGCGCGCTCCGGGCTGTGTGCTTCGACGAAGCGGTACGCGGGCTGCGTGATGTAGCGCTCACAGATCTCGCGGCGCAAATCGATCAGCTTGTGCTTGCGCTGACCTTTATCCATCAGGAAGAACACATCGACCCGATTCAGCGCTTTCACTGCCTGCATTGTGATGTAGTCCGGATTCCCGGCACCGATACCGATCACCAGCAAGTGTTTCATCAGCGTGCTCCTTGGAGGTCAGCCCCAGGCAAACGTAACCGCCAGAGGCCGTTGAACTGCAACTCGACGGTCGACAGCGGTTCGACATCAATCGCGTTGAACGCCGCGCCCTGCATCACGTGCAGCAAAGCCGCACGCATGACGTAAGGATGGGTCACAGCAACCACATGCCCCGGATTGAGCTGAACTTCACACAACCAATTCGCGACCCGTGCACGCAACTGCGCCACTGACTCGCCGCCATGAGGGGCGGCCTGCGGATCGCTCAGCCAGCGCTGCAACGCATCGGCCTCGCTCGCCTGCAAATCCTTGAGCGTTCGACCCTGCCAGCGCCCCCAATCGCAATCGCGTAGCGCTGGCTCCACCTGAGCATCCGCACCGAACCACGCGGCAGTCTGCCGGGTACGCAGTTCCGGACCGCAGATCAGCCGGCGTGCAGCGCTGAAACGTGTAGGAAAAAGGTCGGACGCCTGACACGAATTTTCAACAGGCTCGTCAGTAGGAAATATCGCCAATTTCTGTGCGACGGTTCGCGCATGGCAGATCAATGTCAAACGGCTGCTTTGCACATGCTTTCACTCGGTTGAAGGTTATTGAGAATCAAGGAGGTGCCGCCGTTTTTTGGAGTAGACCGACGGAAACAGGGGGCCTCATGGTTATGCACTGTAGCGCTGGCAAGCGCAAAGACGGCAATTTCGCACGCTGTCGTAGGCGATGGACTACAAGGCAGATCGACTTACGTGTAGCCCTTTTGATACGGGCTGTTTGCCCTGTTTCGGGGCCGCTTAAACAGCTACAAAAATTCACTAGACATGTAGCCACAGTTACATAAATACTCTTTTAACGGATTGTGAAGCGAATTCAACAACCCCCTCATCCAGCAGGAGCCCGGATGCCCCCTCTTAGAGATCTGATCACCAACCCCGGCCTGGATCTTACGCCGTCGGAGCGCAAAGTCGTTCGCGCGCTGCTTGATCAGTATCCACGCAATGGCCTTGGCCCGATGGCGCGGCTGGCCGAACACGCCGGCGTCAGTGATCCGACCATCGTCCGGCTGGTAAAAAAGCTCGGTTTCAGCGGCTATGCCGAATTTCAGGATGCCTTGCTCAGCGACATGGACCATCGCCTGCGTTCGCCACGCACGCTGTTACAACCGCGCGCCCAGCACAATAAAGACGACGTCTGGGGCCATTATCTGGGCGAGAGCCATCGCTTGCTGGTAGACACCCAATCGCTGACCCAGCCGGAAGACGTGCGCATCCTCACCGAATGGCTGCTCGACACCCGGCATCAGGTGTATTGCTTTGGCGGTCGTTTCAGCAGCCTGATGGCCACCTACCTGCTCAACCATCTGCGCCTGTTGCGTCCGGGTTGTTTTGCTTTGGAAGACAACGCACTGCTGCCTGACCGGCTGTTCGATCTGCAACGTCAGGACGTCGTCCTGGTGTTCGACTATCGCCGTTATCAGACCCAGGCCCTGCGCGTGGCCGCGGCGGCAAAAAACCACAGCGCCCGGGTGGTGCTGTTCACCGACATCTATGCCTCGCCACTGCGTGAAATGGCCGACCTGATCATCAGCGCGCCGGTGGAATCGGCGTCGCCCTTCGACACCATGGTGCCGGCGCTGGCACAGGTCGAGGCGCTGATTGCCTGCCTGACCCAGCGCGGCCCGGATCTGGCCGATCGCCTGGAAGGCATCGACGCCCTGCGCAACGACTTCGCCACCCACCTGCTGGAGGATAAATAAGGATGTTCAGCCTTCCCCACCGCTCGCCGCGGGATCTGCCGTTTGTCACCGACCACACGGCATTGCTCCTGGTTGACATGCAGCGTGCCTGGCTCGAACCACAGTTCGATCCTCACCTCAATGACCCGGACGCGGCGTATTTCCTTGAGCGTGCCCGTGGGCAGGTCATACCCAATCAGCAGCGCTTGCTCGGGGCTTTTCGTCAGGCCCGGCAAAACGTCCTGCATACCTTGATCGAAAGCCTGACCGCCGATGGCCGCGACCGCTCGCTGGACCACAAGCTGTCGGACATGCACCTGCCCAAGGGCAGCCCGCAGGCACAGGTAATCGCCGAGCTGACTCCGCTGGAAAATGAAGTCATCTTGCCGAAGACCTCCTCCGGCGTGTTCAACTCGACCGCCATCGACTACGTGCTGCGCAACCTCGAAACCCGCCACCTGATCATTGCCGGCATCGTCACCGACCAGTGCGTCGACATGGCCGTGCGCGACGCCGCCGACCGTGGCTACCTGGTGACGCTGGTCGAAGACGCCTGCGCCACCTACAGCGCCGAACGCCATCACGCCTGCCTGAATGCGATCAAGGGTTACTGCTGGATCACCGACACCGCCACTGTGCTCGGCCGTCTGCAGGAGATGCAGCCATGAGCGCCCGCCTGACGCCGCTGCCGATGACGACCCTGGTGACCACCGACCTGATCGGCATCACCCGGGGCCGCTCGTTTCCCACCGATGAGCTGGAGCATTATGAAGTGGCCGGTTGCGGCTGGGTGCCGGCCAACAGCGCGTTGACCCCGCAAGACATCATTGCCTCAACCAACCCGTGGGGCGCGTATGGCGACTTGCGCCTGATTCCCGACCTGAGCAGCCGCGTCACCGTCGGCACTGGCCCGGACGCCGACGCGCCGGCGCTGGACTTCATTCACGGCGACATTCGCGAGACCGATGGCCGACCGTGGGGCGCCTGCCCGCGCACGTTGCTGCGCGATGAGATCGAGCGTTATCGCGAGACGCTGGGCTTGCAGGTCAATGCTGCCTTCGAACACGAATTCAACCTGCACGCGGGCATCGCCGAACATTCGGCGTTTTCCCTGGAAGCCCAGCGTCAGGGCGCCGAATTCGGCGGCTGGCTGCTCAGCGCTTTACGCGCCGGCGGCGTCGAGCCGGAAATGTTCCTGCCCGAATACGGCAAGCATCAATACGAAATCACCTGCCGACCGACACTCGGCGTGGCCGCGGCAGACCGCGCGGTGAACGTGCGCGAGATCAGCCGCGAGATCGCCCGGCAGATGGGCCTGGCGCTGAGTTTCGCGCCGAAGACCGCCGCCAATGCCGTGTGCAACGGCGTGCATCTGCACATCAGCCTGCTCGACCTCGCCGGCCAGCCGGTGCTGTACGACGCCGGCACCATCAATGGCCTGTCGCAAATTGGCCAACACTGGGCGGCTGGCGTCTTGCACTATTTGCCGGCCTTGTGTGCGTTCACTGCACCGACGCCGGTGTCGTACGAGCGCTTGCAGCCGCATCACTGGAGCGCGTCCTACGCCTGCCTGGGGCAACAGAACCGTGAGGCGGCGCTGCGCATCTGCCCGACGGTGACCCTGGGCGGCAAGTCCGTGGCCCGGCAATTCAATCTGGAGTTCCGCGCCATGGACGCCACCGCCTCGCCACACCTGGCCATGGCCGCACTGCTGATCGCCGGCCGCCTGGGCATCGAGCAACGACTGGCGCTGAACGCAATCACCGACGAGATTCCCGATTCACTCAACGACGAGCAACGCAAGGCCCGGGGCATTGTTGCCCTGCCCGCCTCGCTGGCGCAGGCGCTGGATTGCCTGCGCGACAGCGGCGCCTTCAACGAATGGCTGCCCAAGCCGTTGCTCGACACCTACCACGCCCTTAAAACCGAGGAACTGGCGCTGACGGAACAGCTCTCGCCCGCTGACTTGTGTGAGCACTATGCACGCCTGTACTGAATCCGCCGAACTGGGGTTATACACCCGACCGGTCTATAACCTTAGTCGCGAGCAGTCGACGACGCCGTTGATTCTCGTGTGCGAGCACGCCAGTCGCTACATCCCCAAGGCCCTGAACAATCTGGGCCTGGACGATGCAGCGGCGGCTGAACACATCGCCTGGGACATTGGCGCCCTGGAACTGGCCGAGCAACTGTCGCAGCAACTGAATGCGACGCTGTTGAGCGCCAACTACTCGCGACTGCTGATCGACCTCAACCGCCCACGCCACGCGCCCGACAGTATTCCGACGCAGAGCGAGATCTATCAGATTCCGGGCAACCGCGAGCTTGACGAAGCCACCCGCGAGTACCGCCGGCAGAAGTTGTTCAAGCCGTTTCATGCGCGCTTGCAGACGCTGATCGACGAGCGCATTGCCCAAGGCCAACCGGTGCGGGTCGTAGGGATTCACAGTTTCACCCCGGTGTATTACGGCCAGCCGCGACCGCTGGAAATCGGCGTGCTGTTCGGCCAGGCGCAGGCCTACGCCCAACGCGTACTCGACGGTCTCGACAAACACTCGCTGAAAGTGGCGGGCAACCAGCCATACCGGATCGACCCGCTGGGCGACATGACAGTGCCGGTCCATGGTGATGCCCGGGGCCTGGACTCGGTGCTGATCGAGGTGCGCAACGATCTGCTGCGCAACCGCGAAGACGTGTCGCGCTGGGCCGATTACCTCGCACCACTGTTGTAGGAAAACTCTGCTGACGCTGTAAATGATCGACCGCCATAACAACTGAAACGACCGATTGCCAGACAAGGAGTTGCGCTTCATGGAAATTGAAGAATTCGGCTACAAACAAGAGTTGAAACGGAGTCTGACCCTAACCGATCTGGTGGTTTACGGGATGATCTTCATGATTCCCATCGCCCCGTTCGGTGTGTATGGCTACGTCAACGCCGAAGCGCCGGGCATGGTGCCGCTGGCGTACATCATCGGCATGGTGGCAATGCTGTTCACGGCGCTGAGCTACGGCAGCATGGCCCGCGCTTTTCCGATTGCGGGCTCGGTGTATTCCTACGCGCAGCGCGGCCTGAATCAACATGTCGGTTTCATCGCCGGCTGGCTGATGCTGCTCGATTACCTGCTGATTCCGCCGCTGCTGTATGTGTATGCGGCGATGGCCCTGAACCATCTGTATCCGGACATTCCCAAGGTCGGCTTCATTCTGGCGTTCCTGGTCAGCGCGACGTTCGTCAACCTGCGCGGCATCACCTTCACAGCGCGGATGAACATTGTCTTTCTGCTCGCGCAGCTGGTGGTCCTCGGCATTTTTCTGTTCTACGCCTGGACTGCCCTGCACAGTGGCGGCGGCAATGGTGAGTTGACGCTGGCGCCGCTGTATCACCCGGAAACCTTCAACTTCGCCCTGCTGATGCAAGCGGTGTCGATTGCGGTGCTGTCGTTCCTGGGCTTCGATGCGATTTCCACGCTTGCCGAGGAAATCAAGGGCGACCCGGGCAAGAGCGTCGGCAAAGCGGCGTTGATCACGCTATTGGTGATGGGGGTGATATTTGTCGCGCAAACCTGGATCGCCACCGACCTGGCGGCCGGCATGGGCTTCAAGTCCGCCGACACCGCGTTCTATGAAATCGCCGAAATCGCCGCCGGTAGTTGGCTGGCCACGCTGACCGCCGTGGCAACCGCTCTGGCCTGGGGCGTCGCCGTGGCAATCACGTCGCAGGCTGCGGTGTCGCGCCTGCTGTTTGGCATGGCCCGCGACGGCAAACTGCCAAAAGTGCTCGCCAGGGTTCATCCGAAACACAACACACCGTACCTGAGCATCTATCTGGTGGCGGTGCTGTCGCTGGTGATCTGCTATCTGTTCATCAACTCGGTCGACACCCTCACCTCGCTGGTCAACTTCGGCGCGCTCAGCGGTTTCATGCTGCTGCATCTGACGGTCATCAACTACTACTGGCGTCGGCAGAAGTCCGGTCGGGTGGTACGCCATCTGCTCTGCCCGGCGATCGGCTTCAGCATCGTTGCGGCCATCATGTACAACATGGGCGTCGATGCCCAGAAACTCGGGCTGATCTGGATTGCGTTGGGTCTGGTCTATCTGTTTTTCCTCAACAAGCTTGGCGCCAGTACGGCGCTGCCTGACCCGAGCAACGGCTGACAAGAAAAAGAGCGGCGTCTGACAACAAATCAGGCGACCGCCGATTTATCGCGTGGACACCGACAGTGATAGTCAGGCTTGGCGAACGCGCCAAGCCTTTTGATACAGGAGTTACATCCATGCTGGTCTTACGCCCGGTCGAGCAGAGCGACCTGCCCCAGCTACAGCAACTGGCCCGCGACAGTCTGGTCGGCGTGACCTCGTTGCCTGACGACCGCGAACGCCTGCGCGACAAGATTGCCGCCTCCTGCGCTTCGTTCGACAGCGAAGCGGCAGCGCAGGGCCCGGAAAACTATTTTTTCGTCCTGCAAGACCTCGACAGCCAGCAACTGCTCGGCTGCTCGGAGATCCTCGCCACCGCCGGTTTCAACGAGCCGTTCTACAGCCTGCGCAACCGTCACTTCACCAGTGCCTCGCGGGAGCTGAACATCGAACACGGCGTGCCGGCATTGTCGTTGTGCCATGACCTCAGCGGCCACACCTTGCTGCGCGGTTTCCACATCGATCCGACGCTGGTGCGCACAGCATTTTCCGAGCTGCTGTCACGGGCGCGCCTGCTGTTCATCGCCGCACACGCGCCACGTTTTGCCGAGACGGTGATTACCGAAATCGTCGGTTACAGCGACGCAGACGGCCATTCACCGTTCTGGGATGCACTGGGCAAACATTTCTTCGACTTGCCCTACCTCGAAGCCGAACGCCTGTGCGGATTGCAGAGCCGGACATTCCTCGCCGAACTGATGCCGCAATACCCGATCTACGTGCCGATGTTGCCGCAAGCGGCGCAGGACTGTATTGGCAAGATTCACCCGGACGGCCAGGAAGCGTTCGACATCCTGGCGCGGGAAGGTTTTGAGACCAACAGCTACATCGACCTGTTCGATGCCGGCCCGACGCTGTATGCGCGCACGACGAACATCCGCTCGATCGCACGCAGCCAAACTGTCGCGGTGCAACAACAGCCACACATCGATGCGCGCGGGCGTTACCTGCTGAGCAACGATGCACTGCACGGTTTTCGAGCCGTAGTGGCCGAACTCGATTATCAACCCGATCAACCGCTGTGCCTCACCCCCGCCCTCTGTGCGGCGCTGAACGTGACCGAGGGCAGCCCGATCCGGCTGATTGCCCTGTGAACCGCGCCCGGTTCCGAACCCCACGACAGCGCCCCGCCAGGCGCGCAAAAGGAGCTACAGCATGATTGTCCGTCCGGTCAAAGTCAGCGACCTGCCCGCCTTGATGACCCTGGTGCAGCAGGCGGGCCCGGGGTTCACGACCCTGCCGGCCAACGAAGACCGCCTCGCTCACCGGGTGCGCTGGGCACAGCGCGCGTTCGCCGAACAGGTGGAGCGCGCCGACGCCGATTATCTGTTTGTACTCGAAGACGACGAATCGCGCGTGGTCGGCGTCAGCGCAATGGCCGGCGCCATTGGCCTGCGCGAGCCCTGGTACAACTACCGGCTCGGCGTGACCGTCAGTTCAGCGCCGGACCTGGGCATTCAAAGGCAAATTCCGACGTTATTTCTCAATAACGAGCTGACCGGCCAATCGGAGCTGTGCTCGCTGTTCCTGCGCCATGACCAGCGCGTCGGCAGCAACGGCCGCCTGCTATCGCTCGGCCGCCTGCTGTTCGTCGCCGAGTTTCCTCACCTGTTTGGCGAAAAGATGATTGCCGAACTGCGCGGCAATGCCGACGAGCAAGGCTGTTCGCCGTTCTGGGACAGCCTGGGCCGGCACTTCTTCCAGATGGACTTCAGCCATGCCGACCACTTGTCGGGATTGGGCAACAAAGCCTTTATTGCCGAACTGATGCCGCGTCAGCCGCTGTACACCTGCCTGCTCACCGAGGCGGCTCAGGCGGCTATCGGCCAGACGCATCCGAACACTGAGCCTGCGCTGAAAATCCTCCAGGCCGAGGGGTTTGCCCACAAAGGCTATATCGATATTTTTGACGGTGGCCCGGTGATCGAAGCGCCGGTGCGCAATATCCGCACCGTGCGCGACAGCCTTGAACTGACCCTGAGCCTCGGCAGCCCGGACGACCAGGCGCCGTTGTGGCTGATCCACAACCGCCGTCTGGAGAACTGCCGAATCACCGTAGCCCGCGCCCGACGAGTCGGCGACAGCCTGGCGATCGACCGTCTCACCGCCAAACGCCTGCAGTTGCAACCGGGCAATTCGGTGCGGGCGGTGCTGCTGCCCCATCAGCAACAGCAGGCCGCCGCTGCCTGATACGCCGCTCCCCCCGTGGCGAGGACCTTGCTCGCGTTTCGAAGATGAATCCTTTCAGCTCGGGACTGCCATAAACGGCTCCCCGACAAATTCGTCATGATTATTGACCCATTCGCGTGATAGCCTTTTCATTCTTCGGCGTTGACACCTTTGCTCAAGCCTTTCCATTCCTTTGTATTGGTGGAACTCGTATGACCAGGCTTTCTCATCAAGATTTGCGCCGTAATTTTCGTCAGTTACTGGCCTCCGACACCTGCTACCACACGGCCTCGGTGTTTGATCCTATGTCGGCGCGCATCGCGGCCGACCTCGGTTTTGAAGTGGGGATTCTCGGTGGATCGGTGGCTTCGTTGCAGGTGCTGGGTGCACCGGACTTTGCCCTGATCACCCTCAGCGAGTTCGCCGAACAGGCCACACGCATCGGCCGTGTCGCCCAGTTGCCGGTGATCGCCGACGCCGACCACGGTTACGGCAACGCCCTCAACGTGATGCGCACCATTGTCGAACTGGAACGCGCCGGCATTGCCGCCCTGACCATCGAAGACACCCTGCTGCCTGCGCAATTTGGCCGCAAATCCACTGACCTGATCACGGTCGCCGAAGGCGTCGGCAAGATCCGCGCGGCACTGGAAGCGCGGGTCGACACGGAAATGGCGATCATCGCCCGCACCAACGCCGGCATTCTGCCGATCCAGGAAATCATCAGCCGCACCCGCCAATATCAAGCCGCGGGCGCCGATGGCATTTGCATGGTCGGCGTGCAGGATTTCGATCAACTGGAACAAATCGCCGAACACCTGACGGTGCCGCTGATGCTGGTGACTTACGGCAACCCGGCGCTGCGCGACGACAAGCGCCTGGCCGAACTTGGCGTGCGCGTAACCATCGACGGGCATGGCGCCTATTTCGCGGCGATCAAGGCAACCTACGACAGCCTGCGCGAACAGCGGCAGATCTTCACCCAGGCCTCCGACCTGAGCGCCACCGAGTTGACGCACACTTATACCCAGCCGGAGGAATACATTCTCTGGGCCAAGGAATACATGAGCGTCAAGGAGTGATGTGAACGCTGCACCGGCCCCTTCGCGAGCAGGCTCGCTCCCACATTTGGTCCGTGGCGGACCCAAAACCTGTGATCGCTAAAGACCCCCTGTGGGAGCGAGCCTGCTCGCGAAGGGGCCGGCACTGACTCCGTGTTTCTTACAAGCACAACTCGAAACCCGCACCACCCGTCGGATGCCCGTCTGCACCTGTCAGATCTGACAGGTGCGCAAGCCCACCAATACGCGTTAACTCACTCCGTCGCCTTTGCCCACGGAGTCAGCGCCATGTCCAGCCCCAGCAACCCCCTCGTACTCGCGGAACTCGATATCCCTGGTCGCACCGGCCCGGTAGCGGAAACTCCGGTGAAAATCTGGGGCATCAACATCGCGGCCGCGTTGGGCAATTTTCCACTTTATGGTCTGCAGTGCCAGGCGGGTCCGTGGGGGAACATGGCGGTTGGCGACAAGTTGACCATCTTCTGGGGCACCGGGCAAAACGTGTGGGTTGAAACCGTCGACCAGACCGAAGTCAAAACGCAACTGAGTATGTTCGTGCCTTCCCGGCACATGGTCGATGGCCTGTTCGCGGTGTCCTATTCGGTCAAGCCCTTGGGCGGCACGGATCAACCCTCCGAAGTCATGCAGGTGCAGGTCAAGCTCACTCGCCCGGGCGGG